>JALEYW010000022.1:0-40441 GCA_022773145.1 Bacteroidales bacterium | reverse complement strand
AAGCCCCCAAGCGTAATATAGAAAACTGCTGTTCATCGTTATATATTTGTTAGTGGTTATTCAAATATACAACAAGTTCAGCGGTTTTCTTTTTTGACTATATATTTTTGCGTTCATCACTCGAAATGTCGGATGAACCGAAAATGGGGGCGCCAACCCGTTTCCGGGTGACAGAAATCCTTGTTCTTTTGGTTGCATAGCCTGCAATGTTTTACATGACAGAAACATCTGATATGCGCGGTATCTCGTAATGCTTTTTCTCTTTCGGGGCGACAAGGATGAACGTCTGGGTAAACCAGGGTGTCGCCTCGCTACGCTCGGCTCTGCCCTGGTCTGAGTGCTTTTTGCCCTTTCGGGGTGTAGCCTGACGGCCTTGAACTTTTATCGGACACCAATGTTTTTGGATTGTTCCGGAAAGCGGTGACGGAGAAAAAACAACAGGAGGAATGCAGCCAGTTGGTTGCATTCCTCCTATCAGTAGGTTGGTGTGTTGAAAGGTTGGGTCAGTCTTCTTTCAGATGGCGTACGATGCCGTTCTTCGCTCCCTTGATGAAGTCGAGGATTTTGTCGATTTCATCGCTCATGGGTATTTGCTCGGGAATCTTGATGACGGCGTCTTCGAGGCTGAAGTTGCCGGTGTAGATGATGCGGTAGGTGTTGGCAATGTGGCGCAGTACGCGGTCGGTCACGTTGAAGTGTTTCAAGACAACGGAGTTGACTCCATGATAGGAGGCGGGGTTGCCGCCGAGGATGACGTAGGGGGGTACGTCCTTCGCTACACGGCAACCGCTCTGGATGAGCGAGAAGCGGCCCACGCGGACGTGCTGCTGCACCACTACACCGTTGCTTTGGATGGAGTAGTCGTGCAGTTCGCTTTCGCCGGCGATGCAACTGCCGATGCCCACAACGCATTTGTCATGAATGTGAACGTCATGGCAGATGTGAACGCGGTCCATGATGAAGTTTTCATCTCCAATCCGGGTGGCTTTTTCGGGATAGGTGCTGCCGGCAATTACCACGTTCTCGCGGATGTGGTTGTTGTTGCCTATCACTACGTGGGTGGGCTGTCCCTGCACATAGTGAAAATCCTGGGGAGTGGAACCGATGACAGCATTTTGGTAAACCGTGTTGCCGCTGCCCATGGTGGTACCTTTGAGAATGGAGACATGGGGCTTGATGACGCAGTTGTCGCCAATCACCGTATCGGCTTCGATGTAGGCGAAGGGGCCTACCTCAACATTGTTTCCCAACTGGGCCTTGGGGTCAACGTATGCTAAAGGAGAAATCATAAGGGGAAAGGTATTGTTGGCTTCTTAAACAGGCTAAAGCAGGCGGTGGAATTGGCACATCGAGCCTCTCCTTCCGCCTACTTGGATTAAAAAGTCGGGTTAGTATGCCATTCTATATTATATGGTGTGACTGGGGTAGGGGCGGTTATTGTTCCCGTCCGCCACCCAAGGCTTGGTACAGGCTGATGGCAGCCTGCACTTTGTCGAACTTGTCCTGAATGAGGTTGAGCTGAGCTTGGATAAGGCTTTGCTGAGCGGTGAGGATTTCAAGGTAGGTGGTGCTGGCACTGCGCTGGAAGAGTTCTTTGGTGTTTTCCAACGTGGTGGTGAGCGTTTCCACCTGCATCTGTCGGGTAGCCTGCCGTTTGCCTGCCGCCTGATAGTCGGTCAGCGCATTGCTCACTTCCTGTCCGGCATTGAGCAGAGCCTGCTCGAACTGGAGTTGCGCGTCTTCATACTTCAACTGCGAAACCTTGAGGTTGGCTTTAAGCTGTCCGTTCATGAAGATGGGTTGGGTGAGCGATGCAAAGGCGGAAGCCAAGATCTTTCCGGGGTTGACGATGATGCCGGCGTTGTTGGTCCATGCGGCCTGCGCACCTATGTTGAGCGAGGGATAGAATGAACTCTTGGCAGCATTGACATCGTAGAAGCTGGAAGCTAACTGCATCTCGGCAGCGTGTACGTCGGGGCGGTTGGCCAGCAGCTGGAGGGGTACGCCTGTGGAGAAGGAGGTGGGAAAAGCATCGGCATTGAAAGTGCCACGGGCAATGGCGTGCGGTGCTTCGTGCAGCAGACTGCACAGCGCGTTCTCTGTCTGCGTGATGTTTTGCTTCAGTGTAGGCACGGAACTGAGCAGGCTATAGTAGTTGGCCTTGGTCTGTCCCACAGCAGCCTCGTTGGTCATGGCCGCCGTTTTCATCAGTTCCATGGTTCTGACGTTCTCAGCCCAGATGTCCACCGTGGCTTCCGTGGTTTTGAGCTGTTCGTCGAGCATTTGCAGCGTATAGTAGAGGTTGGCTACGGATGCGATGATGGCGGTGCGCGTGGCCTGCTTGGCCGCTTTGCTCATTTCCAGGGTGGCTTCTGCCTGCTTCTTCACGTTGCGCAACTTGCCGAGTGAGCCAATCTGCCAGCTGGCACTGACGGGGAAATTGTATGTTTTGGTGGCTTTTCCAAAGTCCCAGCTCGAAATGTTCCCTTGGGGGCTGAATGTTACGGTGGGGTAGTAGGCCAGGCGTGCCACGCTCAAACCGGCTTCTGCCTGTTGGATGGTAAGGTCGGCACTGCGCAGGTTGGTATTGTTCTCCAACGCCTTGCTGATGAGTGCCTGCAGATGCGGGTCTGTGAACACTTCCTGCCAGGGGGTGTTGCCGAAGTTGGCAGTATCGGCCTGCAGGGCGGTTTGTGTTTCGGTTGTGTCGCGGTAGAGTTTGTTCAGTCCGCTTTCGATGCTTTGCGGCCGCTCGTAGTTGCTGTAGAGGTGGCAACCGGTGAGCAGGACGGAACAACCGAGGATATAGATGATGTGTTTCATTTTCTTGTCAGTAGGGTTGCGAGTATAGGGAGGTTCGGAAAACCGGTGAAGGCGTAAACCTTGGAAAACAGATTCCGACGATTTTGCGAACCACCCTTATCTCAGCTATTTAGAGTATTGTTCAATGTCAGAGTCGGCCTCGCCTGTTTCGATGTCCTCCCAAGTCATCGGCTTCACTTTCTCTTGCAGATACTGGAATATTACAAACAGCACGGGCACGATGAAGATTTGGCAAATCATACCGATTAACATACCGCCGATGGCCGTGGTACCGAGTGAGCGGTTACCGTTGGCACCTACGCCGAAGGCGAACATCATCGGGAGAAGACCGATAATCATGGCCAAAGATGTCATCAAGATAGGACGCAGACGGGCACCGGCACCCAGTACGGCTGCCCACGAGATGCTCATACCCATCTTGCGGCGGTCAAGGGCGAACTCTACAATCAAGATGGCGTTCTTGGCCAACAGACCCATCAACATGATGAGAGCAATCTGCACGTAGATGTTGTTGGACGCGCTGCCGAATATCATGTTGAAGAATTGTCCTGCCGCTCCGGGCAACAGGCTGAGGCTGCCCATACCCTGGATGAAGAGGAACGAACCGGCCAAACCGAAGGGTACGGAGAGCAATACGGCGAAGGGCAGGAGGTAGCTTTCGTATTGTGCCGAGAGCAACAGGTAGATGAACACGAAGCAGAGCAGGAACACGATGGCCGTGGTACTGCCGGCATTGGCGTTCTCTTCGCGCGACTGGCCGGAGAACTCGAACGAGTAGCCTTGTGGCAGGCTTTCAGCAGCCACTTCCTTAATGGCCTGAATGGCCTGGCCTGAGGTGTAGCCCGAGGCTGGGTTACCGTTCACGGCGATGGCTGTGTACATGTTGAAGCGGTTGATGTTGTCCGGTCCGAATGTAGGCTTAATGCTCATGAACTCGGTGATGGGTGCCATTTCGCTGCCGTTGCGCACCTTGATCTTGTAAAGGCTCTCGAAGTTGGCACGCTCGCTTTGTTCGCCCTGTACCATTACACGGTAGATTTTACCGAAACGGTTGAAGTTGGAGGCGTACAAACCGCCATAGTACCCCTGCAGTGTGGAGAGAATTTCAGAGGGGGAGATACCGGCACGCTTACATTTTGCCGCATCAATGTCGATGATGTATTGCGGGAAGTTGGGGTTGAAGGTGGTCTGCGCCGATTCTATTTCGGGGCGTTGCTGCAGATTGGCCAGGAAAGTTTGGGCCACGTCAAAGAACTTGTTGAGGTCGCCGCCGGTGCGGTCCTGCAAGTTGAAGGTGAAACCGTTGGTGGCACCGTAACCGGTAATCATAGGCGGCTGGAAGAAGAGTACCTGCGCATCCTTGAACACATCGCGTGAGCGAAGGTACAAGTTGGCAAAGATAAGTGTAGAACTCTCCACCATGGAACGTTCTTCCCAGTCTTTCAGCTTGATGATGAACGAACCGTAGGAAGGACCTTCTCCGCCGATGAAGCTGTAGCCGGAAATCACGGTACTCAGTTCCACGGCAGGTACAGAACGTACGAGACTGTCAACCCGCATGAGGAACGATTCCGTGCGGTCCTGCGAGGTGCCGGGAGGCATGGTCACGACACCCATGATGGTGCCGGTGTCTTCATTGGGCACCATGGCGGTAGGCGTGATGTTCATCAACCAAACAAGCAGGGCGATGGAGCCGGTGGTAAGTCCCAGTGAGAGAATGGGGCGTTGGATGAATTTCAACACCGCTTTCTTGTAGCGTTGCAGAATGCGCTCATAGGAATTGTTGAACGAATTCATGAATTTCTTCGTCGAAAGTCCGATGAGGCCCAGCACTGCGATGATGCTGAAAAGAACGGTGATAACGGGATGGCTTTCAAAATTGAAAGCACCGAAAATCATGCCGAGAATGGCAATAATGATAAAGAGGAGTGTGATGCTGGGGTGCAGGATGCGTCCGATGGCCTCAGCATAGCGTTGCACGAAAGTCTGTCCGGCAGCCTTGTAGGCAGTGCCCATGCGTTCGCCGAGTGAAGGTGTTTCTCCATCTTCTTTGGGGTGCGGCTTCAGCAGGATGGCGCAGAGAGCCGGTGAGAGCGTCAAGGCGTTGACAGCGGAGAAACCGATGGCGATGGCCATGGTCAGACCGAACTGGCGGTAGAAAGTACCCGCTGTGCCCGACATGAAGCTCACGGGGATAAACACGGCCATCATGACCAAGGTGATGGAAACGATGGCACCGCCGAGTTCACGCATGGCATCAATGGAGGCTTTGCGCGAGGAGGTGTAACCTTGGTCAAGCTTGGCATGCACGCCTTCCACCACCACGATGGCATCGTCCACCACGATAGCAATGGCCAACACCATGGCCGAAAGCGTCAGCAGGTTGAGCGAGAAACCAATGATGTAGAGCAGGAAGAAGGTACCAATCAAGGCTACTGGGATGGCAACTGCCGGGATGAGTGTGCTGCGGAAGTCCTGCAAGAAGAGGAACACCACAATGAACACGAGGATAAACGCCTCGATAAGCGTCTTGATAACTTCGTGGATAGAGGCAAAGAGGAAGTCGTTTACGCTCTGGGCCACTTTGATTTCCATGCCTTCGGGCAAATCTTGCCTGCAGTCTTCAAGCAGTGCTTCAATGTCCTGAACAATCTGTGTGGCGTTGGAGCCGGCAATCTGCATCACGATACACGATACGGAACGGTGTCCGTTCACGCGGCCGGAGAAGGCGTAGGTGCTACGTCCCAATTCTACCTTGGCCACATCCTTCACGCGGATGACGTTACCGTCAGCCGTAGAACGGATAACCATGTTCTCAAAGTCGGATGCTTCGCTCAAGCGGCCTTTGTAGCGCAGGGTATATTGGAATGTCTGGTTTTCGCGTTCGCCGATGGCACCGGGAGCAGCTTCGATGTTCTGTTCCGCCAAAACGCCGGTAATGTCCGAAGGCACCAAGTGGTATTCCGCCATTTTTTCGGGATTCAGCCAGATACGCATGGAGTAGTCGGCACCCATCACCATGGCATCACCCACACCCTTGATACGTTGCACTTGGGGGATGATGTTGATTTTGGCGTAGTTCTCGATGAAGTCAGGCGTGTATTTATCTGCCATGTCGACGATGGAGAAAATAACCAACATGGAGCTTTGGCGTTTCTCCGTAATCACACCGACCTTGGTAACTTCCGAAGGCAGCAAACCTTGTGCTTTTGACACACGGTTTTGTACGTTCACCGCAGCCATATCCGGGTTGGTACCCTGTTTGAAGGTAATGTCGATGGTGGCGTTACCGGTGTTGGTGGCTGAGGACGACATATAGTCCATGTTCTCCACACCGTTGATTTGCTCTTCCAGCGGAGCAATCACAGAGTTCAGCACGGTCTGCGCATTGGCACCGGTGTACGAGGTGCTAACCTGCACGGTAGGCGGTGCAATGTCAGGATACTGGGTGATGGGCAATGAAACAAGACCCAGTGCGCCCAATATGACAATGACCACTGAAATCACAGTGGAAAGCACAGGGCGATTGATAAATCTATCTAATTGCATGGAACTTAATCTTGAATGGTTGTAATAGGGTTTGCGGGTTAAAGCAGTTGTTTTCCGGCACGTTATGGTTGTATGGCTTCTCTGCGTAAGTTACGGTGGAAGTCTACACCATTCCGTAGCCGTGCGCCGGAAACACTATATTATTCTTGTCCCGGCATTTTTCCATCTTTCAGTGCCTGCTTGGCCTTTTGTTCGGCAGCCTTTGCCTGCGCCGGCGTGATGGGGTTAATCTGCATATCGTTCTTCAGGCGGTTCACACCGTCAATCACAATACGTTCGCCAACTTTCAGACCGTTGGAAACCACGTAGTTTTGTCCGTCGTTTTGTACCAACACTTCAATTTCGCGGCTCTGCACCTTGTTGTCTGCGCCTACTACGTAAACAAATTTCTTGTTCTGGATTTCATAGGTAGCCTTTTGCGGTATCATGATAGCATCCTTTTGGTGGATAGGTATCAGGATGGAGCCGGTTCCGCCGGAGCGGAGCACATGTCCGGCATTGTCAAACGTGGCGCGCATCTGCACCGAACCCGTGTTGGAGTCAATGACACCGCTCACGGTGCTTACCACACCACTTTGGCTGTATTCCGTTCCGTCAGAGAGCACCAGCGAAACGGCCGGCATCTTGCTGATGGCAGCAGAGAGGCCGCCTTGTTCGCGTGTCAGCCCCAGCAGTTGCTTTTCCGTCATGGAGAAGTAAACGTACATCTGGCTTATGTTCGACACCGTGGTGAGGGGCTGTGCGCTTGATGCGCTGACCAGGCTACCCACGCGGTATGGAATCATGCCTACCACACCGTCCGAGGGACTCGTAACGGTACACCAGCGGAGATTGTCCTGTGCGCTTTGCAGACTGGCCTGCGCTGCAGCCAGCTGTGCCTCATAGCTTTCGAGAGTGTTCTTGGCCATCTGCAGGTCGTAGCTTGAGATGATTTTCTGATCGAACAGAGCCTGCTTGTTTTCCACGGTCAGTTTTTGCGTGGCAATGTTGGCCTTGCAGACACGCACCTGAGCTTTGGCCGAGTTCACGGCAGCTTGGTATTGTTCTGAGTCGATGAGGAACAAAGGCTGGCCTTTGCGCACCGTAGCACCTTCGTCAACCAGCAGTTTCGTCAGATAGCCTGCCACTTTCGGGCGGATTTCGATATCCTGCATACCCTTGATGGTGGCGGGATATGAAGTTTTCAGATCTGCTTCAGTGGTCTTCACTGTTTCTACTGCGAAGTCCTTGTTGGCTTCGGGCATTTGCGACGACTTGCTACCGCAGGCTGTGAGCAGCGCGGCGGAAAGCATCCATAAAGCGATTTTCTTCATGTTGTTGAAAGATAGAGTAATATTACTTGTTTGTTGTTTTCTGAAATAGGTGCTTGATGGGGCTTGTTGCTAGATGTCATGGTTAGGTAAGCCAGTACCCCCAATAGCGTTTATCTGTAAGCGTGCGCAAATTTATGGTAAAAAACTTTTGCATCCCTTATAGTTTTTCGGTAAATGTAATGGGATTATGATTTTTTAGGGTAAAAGGTGTTCTGAGTAGCGTATTTTATAGACGAAAATTGGTATAGTGTAAGCTGGGGCAATGAGATGTAAGGTTATAATGTTACTTTGGCATATTTCCGTCTTTCAGACAATAACCTAATAACCTCATAACCTTATCCCTCATACTTTTCATTTCAGATAGTAGTTTGCAGCCTTTTCCTCGCCGATGGTTGTAGCATCGCCGTGTCCCGGCAACACCTGCACGTTCTCCGGGAGGGTGAGGATGCGCTGGCGAAGCCCCTCAATCAGCTGGATCTCGTTGCCTCCGGGCAGATCGCAACGGCCTATTTCGTGGCGGAACAGGCTGTCGCCACTGAACAGCACCCCTTCCTCTTCTATGTAGAAACAGACCCCGCCGGGTGTATGACCCGGGGTAGGGATGACACGGATTTGCAGGTTGCCTACCTTCAGCTCGTCGCCGGGATTGAAATAGCGGGATTCTGCCGGCAGTTCCAACGGCAGTTCCCTGTGCAAGAAACGCTTCATTTGTTCGATGGAAGCCTCGTAGGTTTCTTGTTCCGCGTGGCAAAGCTCAATGGGCACACCATACCTATTATATATGTATGATGCACCGAAAATGTGGTCGAAATGCCCGTGTGTGTTGAGTAACCGTGTCAGTTTCAGTCCTTTGGATTCAATAAAATCACTGATGGCCTTTTGTTCTTCCGGATAGAATGCACCGCAGTCCACCAATGCCGCCTGCCCTGTTTCGTCCCAAAACAAGTAGCAGTTTTCTTCAATCATGTTGACAATGAAACGAGTGATTTGCATGGCTTTAGAGAGGGATATAAATGGCTTTTTTTGTTTCAAAAAACGGTTCGTCGAAGAAGTCGGTAAGCTCCCATTGCATGGCCGTCCGGCGGAACGGTTCCAGTTCGGCGGTGAGATCGCCGCCTTTGAGACAGATCAAACCGTTGGGAAGCGCGTTACTGTGCCGGTGATGAATGTTCTTTTTGATGAGTTTGACCAACTCCGGTGCCGTCATCACCGCCCGGCTCACCACAAAGTCGAAGGTTGTTTTTTCTTCCATCACGTTGCGATGTTCACACGTTACATTCTTCAGCCCGATGGCCTCCGCCACGGCCTGTGCCACCTTTACCTTTTTCCCGATGCTGTCAATCAGTTTGAATTGGCATTCCGGGAACAGGATGGCCAAGGGTATGCCGGGGAAGCCTCCTCCCGTGCCGATGTCCATGATGTGTGTGCCGGGTCTGAACCGTATGATTTTGGCAATGCCCAGCGAGTGGAGCACATGGTGCAGATACAGGTTGTCAATGTCCTTGCGTGAGATGACATTGATTTTCGCATTCCACTCGCGGTATAATGCGTCCAACCGTCCGAATTGCGCCTTTTGTTCGTCGGTCAATCCGGTGAAGTATTTTGTGATGATATTGCTCGACATGGTGAAGTAGTGAGTTAAGAAAAACAGTCTTTCTTTGCCGAACCGCAGCCTGGTTTATGAAAAGGCAGTGCAAGGCGAGAGCAGCGAAAACAAAAAGCCGCCGGTTTTTTTGTTTTCATTGCCGAGCCGTAGCCTGTTTATGAAAAGGCCGTGCAAATGTAACAATATTCTGCCGTTTTCAGCACATCCGCTTCATATCCCTCGTTTACAACCTGTACAAAACCTCAAGAACCGGGCATCAAAGCCGTGTATGCCTCCTCTATATACGTGATTATCTCCTTGAAAAATCATTCAATCCTTCAGGCCAGTCTTTTTCTCTGTGAGAATCAATTGTTTCCAGATGAATGTTTCGTAGGTAAATAATTCATGCCAAATATCCCTCTCCACCGGTCATTCATCCATGTTTCATGGCATAATCACTTGAAAATCAGCAAGAATGAAGGGGATTATGAAGGTTTGAACGATTTTTTCAAACGGAAAACAACGTATAATATAGGCGTGTATGTGCGTATGCGAAGGAGTGGGGATGATGTATATCGCTTCGTGTGGTGGCACATACAAAGTCGGGGACTTGTGCTTTCAAAGTGGCGGACTATTTTTTTCTACTCGCCGATTAGAAAAAACAACTCCAGGACTTTTGGGAAGGTCGTTGCTTGCTCGCCAATGCCCTCGCAATGTTCCCGAGGAAAAAGACAGGAGGGGCAAAAAGTAGTCACCGCCATCGTGGGAAGAGCGCAGCACGTGGAACTTCGCGGCAAGGAGTGCCGGAGCCAGCCTCTCATTCCTGCCCTCCAGTTTCCCCGGCTCTCCAACTCTCCTTTCCTCCCGCTCCCCATGTTTCAGCTCACCGACTCTCCTCCTCCATGGCAGACCATGGCAGAGCAGTGTGCATGCCCTATGCCGAAACTTGCGTCAAATCTATGCCTTATTTTTCCGTATTTCACTTTTTGTCGTAATTTTGCACCGCCAAATTGTGCAATTTTAATGTTTGCTTTCAACAGATGTCCTTTAGTCCCGTTCCGGTTCCGCTCCATTCGCTATAGACGTGGTGCCCGGTCATTTAGAGGACGTTGATTATACCCAACTAAAAACCATATCATCGTGGCAGAAACTAAGTACATTTTCGTTACCGGCGGTGTCGCCTCCTCGTTAGGAAAGGGCATTATCTCCGCTTCGGTCGGCAAATTGTTGCAGGCCCGTGGCTACAACATCACCATTCAGAAGTTCGACCCCTACATCAACATTGACCCCGGTACGCTCAACCCCTACGAGCACGGAGAGTGCTATGTGACGGACGACGGACAGGAAACGGACTTGGACCTGGGCCACTATGAACGGTTTACCGGCATCCAGACCACACGTTACAACAATTTCACCACCGGACGTATCTACCAGAGCGTTATTGACAAGGAACGCCGGGGCGACTATCTGGGAAAGACCATCCAGGTCATCCCCCACATCACGGACGAAATCAAGCGCGACATGCTATACCTCGGCAAGAAGCACAAGTACGATTTCGTCATCACGGAAATCGGCGGCACCGTGGGCGACATCGAAAGCCAGCCCTTCTTGGAGGCCATCCGCCAGCTCAAGTGGGAGCTGGGTCGCAATGCGGTGTGCGTTCACCTGACCTATGTGCCGTATCTCGCTGCTGCCGGCGAGCTGAAGACCAAGCCCACGCAGCACTCCGTGAAAGAGCTGCAGAGCTTGGGCATCCAGCCGGACATCCTCGTCCTGCGCACAGAACACGACCTGAGCTCCGGACTTCGGCGCAAGATTGCCAATTTCTGCAACGTCTCGCCCGACGCGGTGGTGCAGAGTCTGGACCAACCCACCATCTACGAAGTGCCCCTCCGCATGCAGGAGCAGGGACTGGATGCCACCATTCTCCGCAAGCTCGACATGCCCGTGGGCGAGACTCCGGGGCTGGGCCCGTGGCGTTCCTTCCTTGACCGTCGCCACAAAGCCACGGAAGTCATCAACATCGGCCTTGTGGGCAAGTACGACTTGCAGGATGCCTACAAGAGTATCCTGGAAGCCTTGTCGCAAGCCGGAACCTACAACGACCGGAAGGTGAAATGCCATTTCATCAACAGTGAGAAGATAGAAAAGGACAATGTTGCCGAAATGATGAACGGCATGGACGGCTATGTCATCTGTCCCGGATTTGGCCAGCGTGGCATCGAGGGGAAAATCCTGGCCGCCAAGTACTGCCGCGAGCACAACCTTCCCACCTTCGGCATCTGTCTGGGTATGCAGATGATGGTCATTGAGTTTGGCCGGGACGTGCTGGGCTACGAGGATGCCAACTCCATCGAAATGGACCCCAAGACGGCCCACAACGTCATTGACATCATGGAGGACCAGAAGAACATCACCAACATGGGCGGCACCATGCGTTTGGGCGGTTACGAATGTGCCCTGCGCGAAGGTAGCTGCGTGCGTGAAATCTACGGCAAGGACATTATCCGCGAACGCCACCGTCACCGCTACGAATTCAACAACGACTTCCGCGAGGAGTACGAAAACGCCGGAATGCACTGCGTCGGCACCAATCCCGACACCGATTTGGTGGAAATTGTCGAAGTGCCCACCCTCCGCTGGTATGTCGGCACCCAGTTCCACCCCGAATATTCCAGCACGGTGCTGAAGCCCCATCCCCTCTTCCTCGATTTCATCAAGACGTGCAGCGAGTTGGCAGCCCAATAAATTCCAACGATTTCGTTAAGCCAAATGAGCAAAGCCAAACTTGTTTGAGCTTTGCCATGGCGAGAAATCGCACTTTTAAGAACGATTTCGTTAAGCCAAATGAGCAAAGCCAAACTTGTTTGAGCTTTGCCATGGCGAGAAATCGCACTTTTAAGAACCGTTAGAATGTATATTGAACACTCCTATAAAATGTTTTAGGCAAAGAATACGCGGAGCATAGCTACGGTTTGAAGAGCCGTAAGCGTGCCCGCATTTTCTTGCATGGATTTGCTCCATTAAAACTATTTGACATATCTCAATTATTAAAAGATTTACTTCAATAATTCATGGATAAAAACACCATTATCGGCCTGATACTCATAGCACTTGTGCTGATAGGATTCAGCTGGTATAACACTTCACAGATGCCCGAGGCACCGGTAGTGCCGGCGGAACAGGCCGCTGTTGTCGACACCGTCAAAGATGCCGCCGCCTTGCAGAAAGAGGTGGCCCGGAAAATGGCGGCCGATAGCTCGGACATCTTCTTTGCCCAAACCCAGGGCAGCAATCGCGAGATTGTTCTCCAAAACAACAAAGTGCAGGTCAAAGTCGCCACCCAAGGTGCGGCGGTGAGCGAAGTGCTGCTGAAAGAATACAAGAGCTATGCCGACTTCAAGGACGGCAAGGACAGCTCGCTCCTGCTTTACACCCGCAAGGATGCCTCCTTCAACCTCACTTTCGACACCAAGGAAGGCACCTTTTCCTTGGCCGATTACTACTTCACCCCCGTTTCCCAAACCGACAGCACGCTGACCCTGCGCCTCACCGCAGCCGATGGCGGAACGCTTGATGTGGAGTACTCGTTGCTGCCCGACAATTATCTCCTCAACTTCACGGTGAAGGCCAACGGACTGGCCAAACACATTCCCGCTGCCACCAAATCCATGCAGCTGAACTGGGAAGACCGTGTGGCACAGCACGAAAAGGGCTTTTATTTTGAGAATATGTACTCCACGCTCACCTACAAAGTCCACGGCGACGACACCGAGAAACTTTCCGAGGCCGAAACCGAGCAGGAGAGCGTGACGGGACAGGTGGATTGGGTAGCCTTCAAGAACCAGTACTTCAGTGCCGTGCTCATGGCCGCTGATCCTCTGGCGCAGGTAGATCTCCAGAGCGAGCAGCTTGACGAGAACAGCGGCTACCTCAAGCACTACACCGCCCGGATGCAAACCGCTTTCGACCCCACGGGGGCGAACCCCACGCGGATGCAGTTCTACTTCGGCCCCAACAACTACCGCTTGCTCCAGTCGATGGACGACCACAAAATCTCCGCCCACGACAACGACCTTCAGGAACTCGTCTACCTCGGCTGGCCCATCGTGCGGTGGATTAACCGCTATTTCACCCTTTACGTGTTCGACTTCTTCACCCGCATGGGACTCCCCATGGGCATCGTGTTGCTACTCATCACCCTGTTGCTCCGCGTCATCGTCTATGCGCCGACGCGCAAGAGCTACATGAGCAGTGCGAAAATGCGTGTGCTAAAGCCCAAGGTGGATGCCATCACGGCCAAATACCCCAAGCAGGAAGATGCCATGAAGCGCCAGCAGGAAATGATGACGCTCTATTCGCAGTACGGCGTGAGTCCCATGGGTGGCTGCCTCCCCATGCTCATCCAGATGCCCATCTGGATTGCCATGTTCAACTTTGTGCCGAACGCCATTGAGCTCCGCCAGCAGAGCTTCCTCTGGGCTGAAGACCTCTCCACCTACGACAGCCTCATTTCTTGGGACTTCAACATCTGGGGGCTCGGCAACCACCTCAGCCTCTTCTGCCTCCTCTTCTGCGCCACCAACCTCCTCTACAGCTTCATGACCATGCGCCAGCAGCGCGAAACGATGTCGGGCGAGCAGGCACAGCAGATGAAGATGATGCAGTGGATGATGATGCTCATGCCCCTCTTCTTCTTCTTCATGTTCAACAAATACTCCTCCGGCCTGAACTACTACTACTTCATCTCCCTCCTTTTCAGTGCCCTGACCATGTGGTGGCTGCGCCGCACGACCGACGATGCCAAACTCCTGGCCAAGCTGGAGGCCAACTACGAGGCAAACAAGAACAACCCGAACAAGAAGCCCAGCGGACTCGCCGCACGCCTTGAGGCACTGCAAAAGCAGCAGGAAGAACTCATGAAACGGCAGCAGAAATAATTGCTTTATAATGGATAATTGTTTAATGAATAATGAATAATTGCCTGCGGCCATGAAGACGGCGTTCTGCTTCGTACTGTATGTCGCTCGTAGCCTTAATTATTCATTAAACAATTATTCATTGCCACTTTGGCCGCAGGCAATTATTCATTATTTCATTATATAACTTTTTCATTAAACCAGATGTCCCTCAAAACCATGCTGACCGCCACCGTCCTCGCCTGCGCCACCATGCAGGCCACCGACGCACAGCCCGCTGCGGCAGACTTCATCGGCAGGCAGACCCCCGCGTTCCAGTCCGACCGCATGACTCCTGAAGCCCTCTGGGCCATGGGACGCATAGGCGGTTTCCAACCCTCGCCCAGCGGCAACGAAGCCGTTTATTCCGTCACCTATTATAGTGTAAAGCAAAACAAGAGCCACTCCGTGCTCTACACCCTCAACCTCCACGACGGCACATCTCGCCAACTTACCACCGGCACCCGGAGCGAGGGTGGGGCAGTCTACATCCACGGAGGCCGGCACATCGTCTTCCTCTCCGCCGAGAGCGGCAGCAACCAGCTCTGGCAGATGAACGCCGACGGCACCGGGCGTAGGCAGATTTCCCATACCGACACCGATGTGGCCGACTTCCTCTTCTCGCCCGACGAGAAGCAAGTGCTGCTTGTCATGGAAGTGCCTCAGCACCATTCCATCGAAGCCAAGGAAGCCGACCTCCCCCTCGCCACCGGCATGGTCATCAACGACCTTATGTACAAGCACTGGGACACCTACGTCACTACCGCGCCCCATCCCTTCGTTGCCACCTTCGACGGCCAAAGCGTGGAAGTGCAGAAAGACCTGCTTGAAGGCGAACCCTACGAAAGCCCCATGATGCCCTTCGGCGGCGTGGAACAGCTCGCGTGGAGCCCCGACAGCAAACAAGTGGCCTATACCTGCCGGAAGAAAACGGGCAAAGCCTACGCCATCAGCACCGACAGCGACATCTACCTCCACGACCTCACCACCGGCCAGACGCGCAACCTCTGCAAGCCAGCCGATTACGTCGCTCCCGAAGTAGAAGCCGACCGTTCGCTGCAGCACCAAAGTGTCAACCGCCCCGCTACCGACTGCAACATGGGCTACGACCAGAACCCGCAGTTCTCCCCCAATGGACGCTACATCGCGTGGAGCAGCATGGAGCGTGACGGATACGAAAGCGACCGCACACGCCTCTGCGTGCTTGACCTCCAGACGGGCAAGAAGCAGTACGTCACGGAGCAGTTCGAGAGCGGCGTGAACGAATTTTGCTGGGCACCCGACAACAAGACGCTGTACTTCACGGGCGTTTGGCATGGCAAGACGCAAGTGTACCGCACGGACCTTAAGGGGCAGCACGTGGCCCTCACCGACGACGTGGCCGACTATGTGCTCCTCGGACTTTCTCCCGACGGTAAGATGCTCTACACCAAGCGCCACAGCATGGCGCAGGCCGACGAGGTCTATGCGCTCCAGCTCGGCAAGAATCAGGCCGAGGTGCGCCAGCTCACTTGCGAAAACGAATATTTCTACGACAACCTCGCTTTCGGCAAGGTCGAAGAACGCTGGGTGAAGACCGTTGACGGCAAGGACATGCTCTGCTGGGTCATCTATCCGCCCCATTTCGACCCTGCGAAGAAATACCCCGCCCTTCTCTTCTGCGAAGGTGGACCCCAGTCGCCCGTCAGCCAGTTCTGGAGCTACCGTTGGAACTTCCAGATCATGGCCGCTAATGACTACATCATCATCGCCCCCAACCGTCGCGGCCTGCCCGGCTTCGGCATGGAGTGGCTCGAAGAAATCAGCGGCGATTACTCCGGCCTCTGTATGCAGGACTACCTTTCCGCCATCGACGACCTCGCCCGCGAATCCTATGTGGACCGTGATCGCCTCGGTGCCGTGGGTGCCAGCTTCGGCGGCTACAGCGTTTATTGGCTGGCCGGAAACCACAACAAACGATTCAAGGCCTTCATCGCTCACGATGGCATCTACAACACCCAACAGCAATACGTCGAGACCGAGGAACTCTGGTTCCCCAACTGGGACATGGGAAGCGCGCCCTGGAAGCGTGCCGCCGACGGACAGGTGCAGAAAGTATTCGCCACCTCGCCCCACCTCTTCGTCGACCGTTGGGACACTCCCATCCTCTGCATCCACGGCCAGCGCGACTTCCGCATCGAATACACGCAGGCCGAGAGCGCCTTCACCGCAGCCCGACTGCGCGGCCTCGACGCACAGCTCCTCCTTTTCCCCGACGAGAACCACTGGGTGCTCAAACCCCAGAACGGCATCCTCTGGCAGCGCACTTTCTTCCGCTGGCTTGACAAGTATCTGAAATAATCCTATCAAAAAATAACATACAGACAGCCTTATGAAAGAAACAATCCAACGCAAGCTTAACGACAGCGCGGCAGCGCGGTGGACGGCGCTTGTGCTCGTAGCCCTGATGATGTTCTTCGGCTACATGTTCGTCGATGTCATGTCGCCCATCCAGGCACTCATCGAAAACCAGCGCGGATGGAACCCCGACGTGTTCGGCACCTACGCCGCCTCCGAGTACATCCTCAACGTATTCGGCTTCCTCATCATCGCCGGTGTCATCCTCGACAAGATGGGCGTTCGCTTCACCGGTGTGCTTTCCGCCTCCATGATGCTGGGCGGTGCCGTCATCAAGTTCATCGGTATCACTGAATGGTTCCAGACAACAGGTTTTGCCGAGTGGCTCAATTCGTGGTGGACCGCCTTCCCCGCCAGCGCCAAGATGGCCGCTCTCGGCTTTATGATATTCGGCTGCGGCTGCGAAATGGCCGGCACCACCGTGTCGAAAGCCATCGCCAAGTGGTTTAAGGGCAAGGAAATGGCCCTCGCAATGGGTCTCGAAATGGCCATTGCCCGAGTTGGCGTGTTCGCCATCTTCTCCATCTCCCCCCTCATCGCCGATAAGTTCGGCACTGTCGTGGCCCCCGTCGCATTCTGCACCGTCCTCCTGCTCATTGGTCTCATCACCTTCACCGTGTTCACCTTCATGGACCGCAAGCTCGACACCCAGCTCGGCGCAGAGGCAGAAGGCGAAAGCGAGGAAGAATTCAAGTTCAGCGACCTGGGCAAAATCCTCTCCTCACAGGTATTCTGGATAGTCGCCCTCCTCTGCGTGCTCTATTACAGCGCCATCTTCCCCTTCCAGCGTTATGGTGCCAACATGTTGCAGTGTAACCTCGACGGCATCTCCGCCGAGGCCGCTTCCGACATCTTCCGCTGGTTCCCCATCGGAGCCGCCGTCATCACCCCCTTCCTTGGCAACTTCCTTGACCGCCGGGGCAAGGGAGCCACCATGCTCATCGGCGGAGCCATGCTCCTCATCTGCTGCCACCTCATCTTCGCCTTCCTCCTGCCCCAGACCAAGAGCGAGCTGCTGGCCTATTCCACCATCGTCCTGCTCGGCATCTCCTTCGCCCTCGTGCCCGCCGCCCTGTGGCCCAGCGTACCCAAGATCATCGACGAGAAAGTCCTCGGCAGCGCCTACTGCCTCATCTTCTGGGTGCAGAACATAGGACTCTGCTTCGTGCCCAAGCTCATCGGCAGCCTCCTCACCAGCACCAACGCCGACAACCCCGCCGTGCTCGCCGCCAAGGCAGCCGGCGCAGAGTTCATCCCCTACGACTACACCGTACCCCTCGTTGTCTTTGCCGGCTTCGGCGTGCTCGCACTCCTCATCGCCCTCTACCTCAAGGCAGTGGACAAGAAGCGCGGCTATGGACTCGAAGAACCCAATATCAAAGGAGAATAAAGAATAACCAATGGCAAACCCCCAGACCCTTCTTGCACTCATCCTTACAGCCGCAGTTCCCCTCGCCGCAGCTGCCCACGATACCGATGAAACCCATCCCCAGGCCGCCTACACCGACCTTGACTACGAGACACCCGGCTACACGCTGAACATCAACAGCAGCAATCCCGTCGTGCAGCAGATGCAGCCCACCTTCAAGTTCGGCGGCTACATCATGGAGAAATACAGTTACTCCGACCGCAGCGGACAGACCACCAACGGCGGCTTCGACACCCGCTTCGTGCGCCTCTATATGGACGGCAAGGTGTATCAGGACTTCTACTACAAACTCCAGATGGAAGTCAACGGCCAGCCCGGCGTGGACAAAGGCCCCCGCATCGTCGATGCCTTCGTTGAGTGGCAGAAATACGACTGCTTCCGCGTCAAGCTCGGCCAGTTCAAGCGCAGCTTCGGTTTTGAAAATCCCTACAGTCCGCTCAATGTAGGTCTCGGCAGCTACTCCCAGGCCACCCTCAAGCTCGCCTCCATCAGCGACCGCATAGGCGAGCACAAAAGCTCCGGCCGCGACGTCGGCGTGCAAGTGCAGGGCGACCTCTTCCCCGCTGCCGACGGTCATAAGTGGCTGCATTACCAGATTGGTTTCTTCAACGGACAAGGTATCAACCACGCCGACAAAGACCACCACAAGGACCTCATCGGCGGCCTCTGGTTCTCCCCCGTCAAGAACCTCGCCATCGGCGGTTTCGGCTGGAACGGCAAGTACACCAACGAAGCCTACGACCCTGCCAATCCCAATTCCATGCGCTGTGCCAAGCGTGTGCGTTGGGGTGCCGGCCTCAAGTACGAGGACAAGTGGACCGTGCGTGGCGAGTACATGAGCTCCGTCGGCGGCGTGGTCAGCAATGCCACCTTGCCCGACCGTTCCGATGCCTGGTACCTTACTCTCGGCGTACCTGTGGCCAAGGATGTCAAGGTCTATGGACGTTATGACTGCTACCGCGATGCCAAAACCTGGAACTCGCTCATAGCCAACTACGGCCTTTCGGGCAATTACTATTTGGGCAAGAATCTCATCTTCCAGCTCAACTACACCTTCACCGACAACCGCTCCGCGCGCCATGCCGCTGTCCCCACCGACTCCCGTTACAACACTATCGACGTACAGGTAACCGCACGGTTCTGACCCCTCCGGCATATCAACAATTCATGCAGGTTCATCTCCTCAGGGAAATGAACCTGCATTATTCATGTATGGATATATTGCTGTCCGGTAAAAGTTTTGTGCGCGAGACCAATTAGGGCTGACACTTCTCAGGAGGTATCAGCCCACTTTCGTTATCTTTGTTGTTGCGAACACAAAGTTATAACCATGAGCAACGATAGACATTTACCGGACAGCCGGTTTACAGTCAAGTGCTAAAGTTGCTTGACAGGGAAAATTTCAGCAAATTAGCCGGAAGACGAAGGGAAGCGAGGCTTATGTGAAGCGTCTTCTACCAACACTTGTCGTAATGCTGTTCGGTGTCCTCAAACACTTTGATTCCCTGCGTGGACTGGAGATTGGAATGAAGACAGAGGCGCATAAACTCAAACATCTCGGAATGGACTATCTGGTCAGGAGAAGCACACTTGCCGAAGCGAACATACGCCGTCCCCAGAAGTACTTTGCCCATGTTTATGCGTACCTGTTGGAGAAATACGCCAAGTTTTTAATGGACAGCCGCCCTCCCAAGAGTTATAAGGGACAGACTTACGAGCCGAAAGAATGGAAAAAGCTGCTATATATGATGGACTCCACCACCATCACCCTCTTTGACAACATACTCAAAGGAGTTGGAAGGCATCCTAAATCAGGCAAGAAGAAAGGCGGGATGAAGGTTCATACCGTGATGAAGTATCATGTGGGCGTATCGATGGTAGTGCAGCTCACATCTGCCGCAAAGCATGACCACTACCTTCTCAAGGAAGTCCATCTCTCAAAGGATTCCACGTTGGCCATGGACGGGGGCTATATTGCCCAATTCCAACGGTTAACCGAAGAGGTGGTATGCTATGTTACCAAAATGAAGAAGAAGCTCAATTATAAGGTGATAGGATCCGTCACCTACGTCAATCCCGAGGTTCTTGTAACCCATATAGACCAGAAAGTGCAGTTTATCAGAGGCGAAATGACACATGGAGAGCGGAGAGTTGAGATATTCCATGAGAACAAGAAGCCGGTCGTATTATTGACCAACAACTTTGATTTCACAGTAGAAGACGTTTACGAAAATTACCGCCTGTGTTGGGCCATTGAGTCGTTATATAAACAGCTCAAACAGAATGTCCCTCTACACTTTTTCTATGGTGACAGCGTCAACGCCATACAGATACAGACTTGGGTAGTGTTGTTTGCCAACTTACTCATTACAGTACTATCAAGAAGCATCATAAGGAATTGCGCTTTCTCCCAGTTGGTCACCATGGTGCGTCTTACGCTTATGTACTACTTCAATTTTATCGCTTTCATGGAAAAACCTGATAAAACCTGGGAGTATATTCTTGCCAAAGAAGCACAAAAAGCACCACCCGAACCTACACTTTTCGATTAGAGGGGGCTTACTTTTTGAAAAAGAGAGTCCGGAGTCTGGTTTTAAGAGACTTGGGACAGGGCTATCGGGCTCTTTTGAGTTTTCCAGACAGCAGTGGTATGAGATACCTTTGCATGAGGATGTGAGGGAGCAGGTGATGCCCCTGCTCGCCAAGTCGGTGCGGGACAGGGATGAGCGCGAGGCGGTGAGCCGGTTGCTCAACCTGGTGCAGACGGGCTTTGAATATGAGTATGACGAAAAGGTGTGGGGGCACGACCGGCCTTTCTTTGCGGAAGAAACGCTTTATTATCCTTTCTGCGATTGTGAGGATCGGGCGATACTGCTGTCGCGGCTGGTGCGCGATTTGCTGGGGCTGCGCACCCTGTTAGTGTTCTATCCCGGACATTTGGCCATGGCCGTGGCCTTCAACGAGAAGGTGGAGGGTGATTATATCGTCTGTCAAGGGCTGCGTTTTGTGGTTTGCGACCCTACCTATATCGGTGCACCTGTCGGCGCTACCATGACGGGTATGGATAATGCCAAGGCAACGGTCGTCTTGTTGGAACCATGATGCCCGTGCGCCGTTTCCTTGGCTGAAATCTGTACGTGCAGTGGTCTGCCGGCGGTCAAGTGAGGGTCAAGAGGGGCTTTTTTTTCGTGACAAATGCAAAAAACATGGGGAAAAGTTTGCTCGGTAAGAAAATAGCCCTACCTTTGCAACCGCAAAACGAAGCAAGGCCGAAATAGCTCAGTTGGTAGAGCATTTCATTCGTAATGAAAGGGTCGCCGGTTCGAGTCCGGCTTTCGGCTCAAAATTCATTTGTGATGGAGGTTGCGCGACATGCGTAGCCTCTGTTTGTTTTTCTTTGTTTCCTCTCCCTGCGGGGCTCCCTGGATGTTTCCGTTTCCGGTTTCGTTTTTGGGGACTGCGTTGTCTGTTTTTGTTAGTTTCGTGTGGCAAATCAGTCCTCCTGGTAGTTATTTTTCCTAAAATATGGCATGAGGTGTGTGATTTTGCTTAAATTTTATCTTTTTGTTTTTTGCTCTTCCGAGCCAATCTAAGAGGCGTCGCAGACAAAAAATTCTTCCTCTTTCGTATAGCTAACTTATACGCCTACCCCCACTGAATTTCTACTGAGCCCAAAAACACTTATTTCAAATACCTACGTATGCAAAAAAGAGGCAATTTGTTGAAGAAACAAATTACCTCTCTCAAAGCGGAAAGTGAGGGATTCAAACCCCCGGTACGGACAAGCCGTACAGCGGATTTCGAGTCCGCCCCGATCGATCACTCCGGCAACTTTCCTTTACAGAAGCGTTGGGCGCTTCCGTAATTGCGGTGCAAATGTAGGTCTTTCGTGTGGTTTACCCAAACGTTTGCACTCGTTTTTTTGAAAAAACTATTTTTTGTAGCGTTTGTTCAGTCCGGCAATCACATCAGCAGTGATGTCGACAGTGGGAGCTGCATAGAGCACGTTGTCGCCGCTTTTGCTCAGGATGAGTTTGAAGCGTCCGTCTTTGTTATAGTCGCGCAGATAATTGTTGAGACTGTCGCGCAGCACTTGCTGATACTGCTCTGTGGCTTGCGCCATCTCGTTTTCTATGCGTTCTTGGAATTGTTGCAGCGCCTGTTGTTGCTTTTGGAGCCCGGCCTGCGCTTTTTCTGCTTCCTGTTGTGAGGTGAAGCCGCCGCTTTGTACTTTCTTTTGGAATGCCATCACTGCGTTTTGCAGTGCCTGTCCCTTATTGTTGAGTTGCTGTCTGTAATTAGCCTGTTTGGCTTCGAGTGCTTTCAGTCCGTCTTTGCAGTAGGTATAGGTAGTGGCGAGGCTGTCAATGTCAACGATGGCAACTTCCGAGCTTTTGGTAGCTTCCACTCCGGCTTTGGGCAGTCCGTTGGGCTTCACTTGCTGTGCGGGTTCTTTTTTGTTGCAGGCTGTGAAAACGACACCTGCCATCAGCATTCCAATGGTGAGTTTTGAAAAATGTTTCATGCTATATTGTTGTTTTATTGATTTCTTATGGGTTTCTGCGTTCTCTAATGGCTGTCGGTTTGTTCCTTCTTGCCGCTGCATCCTGGGATTGTACGCAACCGATGCCGCGTTTCCGCATGGCTTTGTTCTGACTTGTGTGGGTCTTGACAAAGTCTTTTCCCATGAAAAGGCGGACGGAAAGCAGGGCTATGCTGCCGGCAATGAGTAACAAGCTGAGAAGAAATATTTTCATTCCTTATATATAAGAGTTTAAAAGTTTAGAGTGTAAAGTGTATAGAGATGCTGTTTGAAAGGATGGTTCATTGGCCCGGATACTATCAACTATCTACTTTCAATCATAAACTTTCTTTTGGTAAGTTAGGCTGCGGCTCGGAATAAGAAAAGCAAATCTTTCAGCTTTGTTTTTCATTCTTCTCTCGCCTTGCACTAACTTTGCGGCTGCAAAAGTAAACAAAAATCCTATACATCATGAACAACCAAGACCTTTTACAACCGAGCATTGTGTTTGATTGCTTTGCTGAAATTAACCGGATTCCCCGTCCTTCCAAGCGTGAAGAAAAGATGATTGCTTTCCTGAAAGCCTTTGGCGAAGGACTGGGGCTGCCTACCGTGGTGGACGAAACGGGAAACGTTTGTATCAGCAAACCTGCTACGCCGGGCTATGAAAACCGGAAAACGGTAATCCTGCAAAGCCACATGGATATGGTTTGCGAAAAGAACAAGGATGTGGACTTTGATTTCGACAATGATGCCATCCAAACTTACATTGACGGTGAATGGCTCTGTGCCAAAGGTACAACCCTTGGTGCTGACGACGGTATCGGTGTGGCCATGCAAATGGCTATTCTGAAATCTGACGAGATAGAGCATGGTCCCATTCAGTGCGTCTTTACCCGTGATGAAGAAACGGGCCTGACCGGAGCTATGGGGATGAAGAGTGATTTCATGCAGGGTGATTATCTCATTAACCTCGATTCGGAAGATGAAGGACAAATCTTTGTGAGCTGTGCCGGCGGTGTGCGTACTACGGCCACCTATCCTTTCCCGACAGAGGCGATGCCTGAGGGCTATTACACCTTCCGTGTAGGAGTGAAGGGACTTACCGGCGGACATTCCGGCGACGACATCAACAAGAAGCGGGGTAATGCAAATAAGATTTTGGTTCGTTTCCTCTGCCAGCTGATGGAAAAGACCGACTTACGCTTGGTGGACATCCAAAGCGGTGGTTTGCATAATGCCATTCCTCGCGAGGGTTACGCCGTCTGTGCCGTGCCCTTCAGCCAGAAGGAACAGGTGCGCATCGACCTCAATCTTTTTGCGGCAGCAGTTGAGGAAGAATTTTCCGTCACCGAAAAGCAAATCCAGTTCACGCTCGACAGTCTGGAACCCGCCGCTACCTGTCTCGTTCTCGCTCAGATGCGCCGGATGTTGCTGTCGCTTCATGCCGTTTACAACGGTGTGTTTGCCATGAGTCAGGATATGGAGAATTTAGTGGAAACTTCTACCAATTTGGCCAGCATCCATGTGGAGGGAGATAAGGTTGTCGTTACTACCAGTCAGCGTAGCAGCATTGGCAGTGCCTGCCAGCACATGGCCGGTGTGGTTCGTGCCGCTTTTGAGTTGGGTGGGGCAGAGGTGCTTACCAATGAAGGCTATCCCGGCTGGAAGTTGAACCCCAACAGCGAGATTGTGAAGATTGCCCGCGAGAGCTATGTCAGCCTCTTCGGCAAGGAGCCCCTCATCCTGGCCATTCATGCCGGTTTGGAGTGCGGCCTGTTCTCCGAGAAATATCCCGGTCTCGACATGGTCAGCTTCGGACCCACCTTGCGAGGCGTTCACTCTCCCGACGAACGTTTGCTTATTCCCACCGTCCAAATGGTATGGGACCACTTGCTGGATATTTTGAAGAGAGTGTGAGAATAATGATTTAATGTATAATGATTTAAAATGTATAATGTATAGGGGTGTTCTATAAATTAGGTTTTAAAGAATACCCCATGAGTGAACTCACTTATTCCGGCTGTCTGCTGTTTTTTAGAGCGACATATTGCAAGTCTCGTCAGTCGCATAGCTCGCTATGCTCTTTCCTCCACTTCCAATATGTCATCTCTAAAAATCCAGCATCCAGCTCGGCCTAATTTATAGAACACCCCTATAATGAGGGCTAACGCCGATGATGGCGGCGGTTCTGCATCGTCCTGTATGTCGGTTGTAGACTTCATTATACATTGTACATTAAAATTACATTACCACCATGTCCCCGAGGCACACCTTTCTTTTTCTTTTGCTTTGTGCAGCCGGGCTGTTCGCATCCTGTCTGAAAGATGAGGACTACACCCTTTCCCCAAACGATGTCCTGACTTTCAGTACAGATACCGTTGATTTCGATACCATCATCAGCGGAACGCCCACCAGCACTTACAGTTTCACGGTATACAACCGCGCTTCCAAGGCTCTGCGTATACCGCAAATCCGTTTGGCCTCCGGGGCCGCATCGCCCTTTAAGGTCAATGTCGACGGTACTCCTTTGGTGGGTGGCGAAGCAACAGATTTTGAAATAGGCTCTCACGACAGTCTGGTGGTTTTTCTCATGGCCAACATCCCCGAGGTCGATAGCGACCTCCCCGTGGCCGTTGAGGACAAGTTGCTGTTTACCACTGAGGCCGGCGTACAACAGGAAGTGGTGCTCACTGCGTCGGGGCAGACCGTTGTTACCCTAACGGGCCACCGCGTGAGTGAACCGACGGTGTTCCGTTCGCCACGTCCCTATCGCATCATGGACAGCTTGGTCGTCGAGGCCGGCCAAACCTTGGTGCTTGAAGCCGGCACCCGGCTGTATTTCCATCCGCAGGCTCGCCTTGTCGTTCATGGTTCGTTGCAGATAATGGGTACGCTCGACCAACCTGTGATGTTGCGCGGCGACCGCATGGGTAATATGTTTACCAACCAACCCTACGACCGCATTCCCGGACAGTGGGGAGGCGTGGTGCTTGCCGGTGATTCGTACGACAATTATTTCAGTTATGCCGACATTCACAGCGGCTCCTTTGGTGTGCGCGTCGACTCCTCCGACGTGTCGCGCACCAAGCTGGTCATGGAAAATTCTGTTGTCCACAATACCACCGGCCACGGCTTGGATATTCGCATGGCTCAGGTGTATGTGGGAAACAGTCAGATTACCAATGCCGGTGCCGATTGTTTGCACATTCGCGGTGGCGACATAACCTTAGTACATACCACCATTGCTCGCTTTTATGTTTTCACCGGTGGCAGCGGTGTCGCTCTCGACTTTGCCAACTACGACGGTTCTATCCGCCTGCCCATTCATTCGCTTCAGTTGGCCAACTGCATTGTAACGGGTTACCAAAACGATGAAATCATGGGTAGCCAAAATAAGGACAATCCCGACGATGCCTTCAATTATGCCTTCTTTAATTGTCTGATCAACACGCCTCCCACCGAGGAAACGGACCAGCGGTTGGTAGATTGCCTTTGGGATGTTGACGATGATACGGCTGCTCCCGGCGACACCGTTTTCATTCGCGAAAAGAACTTTACTCCAGCTCCCGACCTTGACCGCCTTGTTTTCAGTTTTGAACTCGACGCTCGGTCTAAAGCCGTCGGAACCGCCAATGCCGAAATCACGGCATCCACTTATCCCTTTGACCGCCTGGGGCGGCCGCGCAAGCAAAAGCCCGATATGGGTTGCCTTTCCACAAGGTGAAGGCAATGAATAATGAACGGCGTAGCCCTCATTATACATTCAACATTTTACATTATCTCATAAAAAAGATGCCATCTTCTCCCAATACATCCTCAAATGCCCG
The DNA here is from genome assembly GCA_022773145.1 of Bacteroidales bacterium. Lineage (GTDB taxonomy): Bacteria > Bacteroidota > Bacteroidia > Bacteroidales > Bacteroidaceae > Alloprevotella. The sequence continues at coordinate 14,035 of JALEYW010000022.1, read as the reverse complement.
TCCCGGCAAGTTGAAGCCACGCGGCCCATTCCCCGACGATTATGCCCACGTGCAACCGCAGGCAGTCGACTTTGAACAAGCCGTGCTCGGTGCGCTCATGATTGAAAAGGATGCTTACTACCAAGTGAGCGAAATCCTGCGGCCGGAAAGTTTTTATGACCCACGCCACCGCACCATCTATGAGGCCATCCGCCGACTGAATTTGGAGGAAAAGCCGGTTGACATTCTCACCGTTACCGAGCAACTCAGCAATATGGGCAAGCTCGATGAGGTGGGCGGACCGTATTATATCGCCCAGCTCAGCGGACAGGTGGCTTCCTCGGCCCACATAGAGTATCATGCACGCATCATCGCCCAAAAGTCCACCGCGCGCCAACTCATTACTTACACCAGCCACATCCAGACCAAGGCATTCGACCCTACGCAGGATGTTGACGAACTCATGCAGCAGGCCGAGGGAGAGCTTTTTGAACTTTCACAGACGAACCTCAAGAAAGATTACACCCAAATCGATCCTGTCATCAGTGAGGCCTACGAAATGCTGCAAAAGGCCGCTGCGCGTGCAGATGGCATGAGTGGTATCGCATCCGGCTTTCACGGTTTGGATAAAATCACTTCCGGTTGGCAAAACTCTGACCTCGTTATTTTGGCTGCGCGTCCGGCCATGGGTAAAACGGCTTTCGCACTCAGTATGGCGAAGAATATTGCCGTTGGCCAGCAGTTGCCCGTGGCTCTCTTCTCGCTTGAAATGTCCAATGTCCAGTTAGTGAACCGTCTGATTGTCAACGTGTGCGAAATCAAGGGTGAAACGCTCAAAAGCGGCCAACTTAAGCCCTATGAGTGGAGACAGCTCGACCAACGCATCAATCAGCTCATCGGTGCCCCTTTGTACGTCGACGACACCCCTTCGCTCTCCGTTTTTGAACTCCGTACCAAGGCCCGCCGTTTGGTGCGGGAGCACGGAGTCAGGGTGATCATGATTGACTACCTTCAGCTGATGAATGCTTCCGGCATGTCGTTTGGCAGCCGTCAGGAAGAGGTGTCTACCATCTCCCGTTCACTCAAAGGGTTGGCCAAGGAACTCAACATACCCATCCTGGCTCTTTCACAGCTCAACCGTGGCGTGGAAAACCGTGAGGGCAGCGACAAACGCCCCCAGCTTTCCGACCTGCGTGAGTCCGGTGCCATTGAGCAAGATGCCGACATGGTGTTGTTTATCCATCGACCTGAATACTACAAAATCTTTCAGGACGAAGCCGGTCGCGATTTGCGCGGAAAGGCTGAAATCATCATAGCCAAGCATCGTAATGGTGCTGTAGGCAATGTGTTGCTCACTTTTCGTGGTGAGTATGCCCGTTTCCAAAACCCGGAAGATGAAGACTTTTCCTCTGCTCCGGCCGAAGGAACACCGGCGGGTGCCACCTCCACTTCCGATGCGCCGCCTGCCGGCATCATTTCTTCGCGTGTCAATGCCGACAGCCAACTTCCGCCGCCTTCAATCGACACGCTTCCCTTGCCGCCCGACATGCCTTTCCCGCCACCTTCGAGCGGCGATGCCGCTTATTGATTGGCGCGAAAGATACAGTCCATTGAGATGAGTGAGGGAGTCTCAGTAGCGGTGCAGATTCTTCCGAAAGACCTCCTTAGGGCGTTCTGATTTCACCGCTGCCGGCACATATCCGGCCATCGGCGGTGTAGAGCACGCCGAACTGCCCCGGCGCAATGCCCTGTACCGGCTTGGTGGCAGTGATTTCAACGCGCCTGTCAGGGGCGAAACGCGCCACGCCCCGCTGCGGCTCTTCTGTGTGGCGAATTTTGAACAGCACTTCCACGTTTTCTTCTTTAGTGGAGTATTCCAGTAGTCTGGTCCAGGGGTTTCCTGTAATGAAATGGAAGTCAATGAGTGTAAACTCCTGTCCGTAAATGCCGCCGGTACACTGGCCGTGCGTCACGTACACCCTGTTGGCCGCCACGTCCTTATCGGCCACGAACCAGGGGCCGCCGCCCAGTCCGAGTCCCTTGCGCTGGCCGATGGTGTAGAACCAGTGGCCATGGTGCAGGCCGATGACCTTGCCCGTTTCCTTTTCCACCACTTCGCCCGTCCGTTCACCCAGCAGGCCGCTGAGGTAGCGGGCATAGTTAATCTTTCCCAAGAAGCAGATGCCCTGGCTGTCGCGCCGGTGTGCGGAGGGTAGATGCCATTCGGCGGCCAATGCCCTTACCTCCTTTTTGAGCAACCGCCCCAGAGGGAGGCAGAGCTTTCGCAGCTGTGCGCCGGTCAGTTGCGACAGGAAGTCCGACTGGTCCTTCACCTTGTCGGGCGATGGACCCAACCAGCGTTCGCCGTCGGGGGTATTGATGATTTGGGCATAGTGCCCCGTGGCAATGCGGTCGTAGGCATGGCCGGCCACTTCCTCAAAAGCCCCGAACTTGATGAGGCGGTTGCACATCACGTCGGGGTTCGGGGTGAGTCCCCGGCGAATACGGTCGACAGCATAGGCCGTTACGCGCTCGTGGTAAGCCTGCTGCAAGTCCACCTTTTCCAGCCGGAGACCGTAGCGGCGCGCCGTGAGGGTGGCCATCTCCCAGTCCTCTTCGGCGGTACACGTGGTTTCAGCTCCCTGTTGGCCTATCTGGATATAGAAAAGGTCGGGACGGATGCCTTGTTCGCAGAGCAGGTGGAGTGCGACGGCACTGTCTACACCGCCCGACAGGAGCAGAGCATGGCGGAGCGGCAAACCGCAGCCCCTCCCGACGGGAGAGGCTGCGGTTGGTTCAGTTGGGTTCAGTTTAGTTGTCATGCGATGGGGGATTTTCTTTGGGTTGCATGGTTCTTGTAGCCCGAAGGTTGCCGCCTGATGCAATCGGAATATGCTATCAGGTTGCAGCGTGGAGCAAACGGCGGATTCAGATTTTGTCGAAGGCTTGCTCCAAATCGGCCAGAATGTCGTCAATGTGCTCGATGCCGATGCTCAACCTCACGGTGGAAGGTGTGATGTGCTGTTCGGCCAGTTCCTCGGGGCTCATCTGCGAGTGAGTCGTGGTGTAGGGGTGGATGACGAGGCTCTTTACGTCCGCCACGTTGGCCAGCAACGAGAAGATCTGCAAGGCATCGATGAAGCGCCATGCCTCTTCCTGTCCGCCCTTGATTTCAAAAGTGAAGATGGAGCCGGCCCCTTGTGGGAAATAGCGTTCGTACAGGGCGTGGTCCGGATGGGAGGGTAGGGCAGGATGGTTCACCCGCTCCACCTTGGGATGCTGCGCCAGGTAGTCGACCACGCGGAGCGCGTTTTCCACATGACGTTCCACACGCAGCGAGAGTGTTTCCAGTCCTTGCAGCAGGATGAAGGCGTTGAACGGGGAGAGCGTGGCACCGGTGTCGCGCAGGATGACGGCACGGATGCGGGTGACGAAGGCTGCCGGACCAGCCACGTCGGCGAATACTGCGCCATGGTAGGACGGGTCGGGCTTGGCCAGCGTGGGGAATTTGTCTGGATAGGCTTTCCAGTCGAACGAACCGCCGTCCACGATGATGCCGCCCAGACTGCTGCCGTGGCCGCCGATGAACTTGGTGGCGGAATGTACCACCACGTCGGCACCATGTTCCAACGGACGCAGCAGGAAGGGAGTAGCGAAGGTGTTGTCCACAATCAAGGGCACGCCATGGCTATGGGCCACTTCAGCCACGGCCTCCAGGTTCGTCACGTCGGAATTGGGGTTGCCGAAGGTTTCTACGTAAACGGCCTTGGTGTTGGGTCGGAAGGCGGCCTCCAAGGCTTCAAGGTTGTTGACGTTGACAATGGTGTTGGATATGTCCTGCGTGGAAAGGGTGTGCGTGATGAGGTTGAACGAGCCACCGTACAGGTTGTCGGCGGCAATGACGTGGTCGCCGTGGAGCAGGATGTTTTGCAAGGCGTAGGTTACGGCAGCCGCACCGCTGGCCACGGCCAAAGCGGCCACGCCGCCTTCGAGAGCTGCCACGCGATCCTCCAGCACAGCCTGCGTGGAGTTGGTCAGACGGCCGTAGATGTTACCGGCATCGCGCAATCCGAAGCGGTCGGCGGCGTGCTGCGAATTGCGGAAAACGTATGAAGTGGTCTGGTAGATAGGAACGGCACGAGCGTCAGTTGCGGGATCGGGTTGCTCTTGTCCTACATGTACTTGGAGTGTTTCAAAATGGAGTTTGCGGTCTGACATATTCGTTAGCTTTTAGTTGGTTTGTAATGTTTGTTTCTGTCTGCAAAGGTAGGATATGAAGAATAAATATCCAAGTATTTGTTTTATTTAGGAATAAACTCCTAAATTTGCGCATTGATAAAGAATGATGAGTAATAAATGTCCGGCAAAAACCGGCGAAACAGAATTTTTTTCTTCCAGTCAATCAACATTGGAAGAACGAAAACGAATGAAGAACTGGCAAATGACGAATTTAGACCCTATTGACCTGCAGATTTTGCGGGAACTACAGCAAAATGCGCGGTTGACAACGAAAGAACTGGCAGCTCGCGTCAATCTGAGTACCACTCCGGTATTTGAGCGTGTCAAGCGGTTGGAGCGCGAGGGCGTGATAGCCAGATATGTGGCTGTGCTTGATGCCGAAAAACTGAACCGGGGCTTTGTGTGTTTCTGTTCTGTGAAGATGAGCCGCCTGAGCCGCGACATCGCTTTGCAGTTTGCCGAGACCATTGCCGGCATTCCGGAGGTGACAGCCTGCTACAACATTTCCGGTCCCTACGACTACTTGCTCGAAATCCATGCGCCCGACATGAAGTATTACCAGCAATTTGTCCTGAACGTGCTGGGTACTATCGAACATCTGGGTTCGCTCGAAACAACTTTCGTGATGGACGAGTTGAAGCATGAATACGGCGTGGTGCTTTGAGGAATGGGGCGTGGTGATACAGAATGCGCAACCGGCATCGGAACAGCGGAACTGAACCTGTCCGCGTGTTTCGGTGCCGGTTGCGCCTTAAAGCTTACGGCAGCAGGAGGCGTGTGCCGGGAATGATGTTATTGGCATCGGAAAGGTGGTTTTTCCGTATGATTTTCTGTACGTAGCTGTCCGAACCGTAGTAGCGGCGTGAAATCTGCGTGAGGTTCTCGCCTTTGCGTACCGTGTGGTAACGCGGCTTGGCATCCTGCCCGGCTTCCTCAGACTTGGCCGGCTGTTGCGTCGTGGCCTGCTTTTCCCTGGTCTTACTTTGCTGTTGGGTAGGAAGCTGGGTTGAGGGAGATGCTTGTATCGGCTTCGGGCTGTCGGCTTCCGGTTGGGCTTTTTCTCTATCCTGCGGTTGCGCGGCAGGCTGTGCAGCGGGCGTTGAGGCTGGTGCAGATTGCTCGGGTTTTGTAGCGGTTGGCACGGCTGGAACGGCAGGCCGCTCTTTAGTTTGTGCATCGTTTGCCGACGGCGTGGGCTGCGCGGCAGGCTGTGCAGCGGTCATTTCGTCGTCAAACCAGGGGATGCAGGGCAGTTGGCAGGGACAGAGCAGACGATAGTAGCCGGCAAAGTAGCAAAGTACAAGGAGGAACAGGATGCCTGCCGAGGCTGCTATCCTTTTCAGCCATTTGTACCGCGGCTTGGGAGGAGTTTCGCAATAAGTATAGTTGGCCGGCGTGAGGGAATTGTCGGCCGGTTGTTGTGCGGTGAAGTCAGTGGTCTGAGTGATGGCCCGAGGCGCACTCACCCCGATTTCCTCATCGGCGGCAGGGAGAGCGTCGGAGTCTTCCGCTGCATCCTGATCCTCCGCATTTTGAGCAGGGACGGTTTCTTCCGCTGCGTCGTCAGCAGTTGCCGGTGCATCATTCCCTTCCGGTAGTTCTGCTGCCGGTTCGTCGTCAGTGAGTGGTACGATAATGGTGGTGGTTTGTCCGGTATCGTTCTCTTCTTCTCCCTTACCCTCTTCTTTCTCCTCCTCTTTCTCTTCCACTTTTTCCTCTGTCAAATCCTCCGGTATGTTGTCGGTGGGGATTGTTGTGGAAACGTCATTGCTTTTGGGCGTTACGATGGTCTGAGGTAGTCCGGTTGCAGGTGTTTCCTCCGGTTGGGGAGCCTCTTCGTCCCCAGCCGGCGCGTCAGGAATTGTGGCTTCGGCCTTTTCTTCGGGGGGGCAGTTAGGAGCTTCTGCTTCCGCCTCCGGCTGGGTCGGTGTAGTTTCCGCTTCCTCTGTGCGCGCTTCCTGCTCCATCAGTGCGATTTCCTGATCAATGAGGTCGAACTCCGCCGTGTCGGTGTCTTCGCTCAGATCCACCGCCTCGAAGTGAGCGAAGGGCCGGTTGACCAGCTCCTTCATGGCATTGTCCGGTGTGAAGGAAATCTTCGTGTGGCCGCTGATTTGGAAGCGTTCGCCCGTGTTGATGTTGACGCTTTCCCGGTCGCTGACCGAGACGAGCTTGAAGGTTCCCAGTCCCTTGATTTTGACGAACTGGTCTTCGAGCAACCCTTGCTCCACAATGTCGAAAAAGGCGCGCACGAAATTGTCGGCATCCTTTTTACCGGCATGGCCAGGCTGAACCAGGAGGTCGGAAATATCTTGCAGGAGTAATTTCTTCTTCATATAAAGGAGCGTGTTAGGGGATAGGGGCTATTTTTCTTCAGGAAACAGGAATACTGGCGAGAGCTAGGTGAGCCGGGGGTGAGGTTAGGGGCTGGGTACGTTGCTGCTGATAATTTACCATGAAGGCAAACACGTTCAGCTCTTTATCTTCTCTTTCAGCACGACACTAGGCTTGAAGGCCAGCACGAGTTTGGGCGGAATAAGCTTGCGCTGGCGGGTGTTGGGGTTGACCACGATGCGTTCCATCTTTTTCTTCACCTCGAAAGTGCCGAAACCCTGTACGGAAAAGGACGTTTCGCTGTCGAGAGTGTCGGCCATGCCGGATATGAGCGCGGTGGCGAGCTTCTGCGTCTCCTTGGTGGTCAGGGAGGTGCGGGTAGCGAGTGCGCTGATGAAGTCTTTGTTGTTCATAAACCAAAACTTAAAATTCTTCCACTTCTCCGTAGAGGTCGAACTCTTCGGCATCGATGATGCGTACGTTGTAGAACGCTCCTATCGTGAGGGGGTGGGCCTTGTGGCGGCGGATGAGCACTTCGCAGTCAATTTCAGGCGAGTCAGCTTCGGTGCGCCCTATGTAGTAGTCGCCTTCTTCTCGGTCGATGATGGTGCGGCACACGTGGCCAATTTTCTCTTCAGACAATTCGGCGGCAATTTCCTCCTGCAAGGTCATGAGACGGTCAAGGCGTTCCTGTTTCACCTCCTGCCGAATGCTGTCGCTGTAGTGATTGGCAGCGTAGGTTCCTTCTTCTTCGCTGTAAGCAAATGCGCCCATGCGGTCGAAGCGGACTTCGCGTACAAATTCGAGGAGTTCCTCAAAGTCCTCTTCTGTTTCACCTGGGAAACCCACCATGAGCGTGGTGCGCAGGCAGATACCGGGCACTTCCTCACGCATTTTCTCTATGAGTTCCAGCGTTTCTTCGCGGGTAATGTGGCGACGCATGAGGTGGAGTACGTTGTCCGAGATGTGCTGAAGGGCGATGTCAAGATAGTTGCAGACATTGTCGTACTGCCGCATGACGCGAAGGAGGTCGAGAGGGAAGCGAGTGGGGTAGGCGTAGTGGAGGCGTATCCATTCCACGCCGGGAATTTGCGCCATCTGCTCCACCAGCTGCGGTAGCCGTTGTTCGCCGTAAAGGTCTGTGCCGTAGGCGGTGAGCTCTTGGGCAATGACCTGGAACTCTTTCACGCCTTGGGCCGTGAGGTCTCGCACTTCCTGGAGAATGTCCTCCATGGGGCGGCTGGTATGTTTGCCGGTGATGAGAGGTATGGCGCAGTAGGCACATTGGCGGTTGCAGCCTTCTGAAATCTTGAGATAAGCGTAGTGCGATGGGGTGGTGATAACGCGGTGTTGGAGCGTCTGGGGATTGAAGGTGGCTTGCAAATCAGCGAGTAGTTCTTTCCAATTGAATTTCCCGTAGTATTTGTCCACTTGCGGTATTTCTTCACGCAACTCTGTGAGATACCTTTCGGAAAGACAACCCATCACAAACACATGGTTGAGTTTTCGGGCTTCCTTTAGTTCGCAAAGCTCCAGTATCATGTCAATGCTTTCCTCTTTGGCGTCGGCAATGAAGCCGCAGGTGTTGACCACGGCAATGTCGCCGTGAGTTTCTTCCGGGTTGTGGTAGACGTTGAACCCTTGTTCTTGAAACTGGTTGAGGAGTTGTTCGGAGTCGATGAGGTTTTTGGAACACCCCATGGTGATGATGTCGACCGTGCGCATGATGGTAAGGTTTGAAACAGCGAGGAAATCTTTTAAAGCGAGTTGCCTTCAAAAAGGGTTTCTACAAAATCGTGACGGTTAAAAGGCTGCAAGTCTGTCATTTTCTCTCCCAGTCCGATGTACTTGACCGGTACTTGGAGCTGATGGGAAATGCCGATGACCACACCGCCTTTGGCAGTTCCATCGAGTTTGGTGATGGCGAGGGAGGTCACCTCGGTGGCTTTGACAAACTGTTTGGCCTGTTCGTAAGCGTTCTGGCCGGTGCTGCCGTCGAGTACCAAAAGGACTTCGTCGGGTGCCGAGGGCGACACTTTCTGCATGACCTTCTTGATTTTCGTGAGTTCGTTCATGAGGCCTATTTTGTTGTGCAGGCGGCCGGCGGTGTCGATGATGACCACATCGGCGTTATTCGCTTTGGCAGAACTGATGGTGTCGTAGGCTACGCTGGCCGGGTCGCTTCCCATTTGCTGCTTGACAACGGGCACGCCAACTCGTTCTCCCCAAATCACTAATTGTTCCACCGCCGCAGCACGGAATGTGTCTGCTGCGCCCAGCACCACTTTCAGTCCGGCCTGCTTGAATTGATAGGCCAGTTTCCCGATGGTAGTCGTTTTTCCCACACCGTTTACGCCTACCACCATGATGACATAAGGTTTCTCAGCCCCTGCGAGGTCAAAGCCTTCCGTGTCAGTCTTGCCGTCCATGGTGAGGAGTGCGGCGATTTCTTCTTTGAGGATGCGATGGAGTTCGGACGTGCTGACATATTTGTCGCGGGCCACACGTTCTTCAATGCGGTGAATGATGTCGACCGTTGTTTCCGTGCCGACATCGGACGTAATCAGGATTTCTTCAAGCCTGTCAAGCACTTCGTCGTCCACTTTGCTTTTACCGGCAATGGCGCGTGAGAGTTTGCCAAAGAAACTGGTTTTGGTCTTTTCCAGCCCTGCATCGAGGACTTCTTTTTTCTCTTTCTTGGAGAAAATGCTGAATATACCCATCTTGTTGTAAAATATGTACAGTCCACGGAAGTACTGCCTGAAGGTAGAAATAAAAGGTCCCGCTTTGGAGTTTGTCAGTCGTTTGTAACGAAAAGAAGGTTTGTCCCAAGGGTTTGCTTTCTTCCTCTTTGCTGAGCTCTTTAATGTAGGCAATGCCCTTTTGTATTTGCAGTAGGACCTTTGTAGATTTCTTGGGCTGGTGTACTAAGTGGTTTGAATAGAATGTCGTTTGCAAAATTAGGTAAAAAGTGTTGGATACATCACACTTTTAGATATAAAATTAGAGGGTTGGGCACCATAGCCCGACCCTCTGCATTATGTTTCATGCTCTGTTTGCGCTGTCATGATAAGCGTCATGTTGGCGTAAGCAGATTGAAATTACGCGATATTAGTTCTTGAAGAAATCTTTCACTTCTTCGTTGCGAACCATTTGTTCGTCGAAAATGTAAGCACCGGTTTTGGGGCTTTTTACCATTTTGATGACCTTGGTGTAGGCGCGTCCGTCGGTCTTGCCTTCCTGAAGGGTGGCGACTGCTTTCTTTGCCATGTCTTATGCGGTATTATTTGATTTCTTTGTGAATGGTCATTCTGCGGAGGATGGGGTTGTACTTCTTCAACTCCAAGCGTTCCGGGGTGTTCTTGCGATTTTTGGTAGTGATGTATCGCGAAGTTCCGGGAAGTCCGCTTTCTTTCATTTCGGTGCATTCAAGGATTACCTGAACGCGGTTGCCTTTAGCTTTCTTTCCAGCCATTGTATGCTATTTTTATCCGATTACCTTAATGTCTTTCCAGTCGCAATATCCTTTGGCAACGGCACTGCAAAGTGCAGCGTCCAAGCCAATTTTGTTGATCAGACGCAAGCCTGCTGCGCTGATGCGGAGGCTAATCCAGCAGTCCTGTTCAACATAGTAGAACTTCTTATAGAACAAGTTTACGTCAAACGTGCGCTTTGTGCGGCGCTTCGAGTGCGAAACATTGTTGCCAACCATGGCCTTTTTTCCTGTAATTTGACAAATCTTAGACATTGCTTTCGCTTTGTTTCGGTGTGAAATGTGTAAGTGAGATGCGAAATGTTGCGTTGCTCTCGTTGTCGGACGGTTTTCAGAAGTTGTTGTTGCGTAATCTTGGGGTGGTATCTTATATTGACCGTGCCAAGAGCCATTTCGCCTTTCGGGGTGCAAAAGTATGAAATATTTGTAAAAGAGCAAATATCTCCATGTTTTTTTTCTTTGATTTTCTTCTGTTTCGTTCAAGATTGATGGAATCTTTGAGGGAAGAAGATGTTTTTGTTGCTGTGCGGAATATATTCCGTTCAGGCTAAAGAGGGGGGGCTGCAAGCAGGCCAAAAGATGCCGGCTTGCAGCCCCGGATTGTGAATGAGCCGAATGTGCTCTTTCTCCCTTATTCGGGGTCCGTACAGTATTCGTCGCTGAACTCTATCTCGTCGTAAAGCGCGCCACGCTGGTCGTTTCCCGGCGAAGCGGCCAATACCTGTTGGGGATCCATTTCAAACACCTGCGTAGCAGGCATCGTATAAACCTTCTTGTTCATGTTCATAGCGTAGAATTTATTTTACGTATTTGGTGCCGTTCTTGATATAGACACCTTCGGAGGGTTCGCTGTTCAGCTTGCGACCTTGCAGGTCAAAGATGCCTTCGCGTGCTGAAGTTGCCTTTTCTGTGATAACGTGGATGTCCTCAATGCCGGTCACATCGCTTTCGCCAACCACCTGGATGGCGATACTGCGCAGCGAGGCAACGGATGCATTGCTGTTGCCATTGCGGTCAGTGGCAGAGAGATACCAGCGCTGGGCCTTCAGAGAAGTTTCCCCATTGGCCTTGTACAGTCTACCCTGGTTGAGCACGAGGTCCCTCTCCTCATTAAAGATGTTTTTTTCTATTCCTGCGAGTGAGCCGGTGAACTTATAGTAGCGTTCCACGCTGGAGCAATCGATATACTTGTCCGCTGCGGGAGAGAAAGGCACGTTGGTAAGTCGGATTTCCTTCTCCGTCGCTTCCGTCAGAGCTGTCTTCATGCGCATAACGCAAGGCGTGAGGGCAGGGATTGTGCCGCTTGTCTTGCGCTTTACCTCCAATACCACGTTGTACGTTCCATCCTCCTGCTCATATTCGTGGAAGTTGTTTACAACAGCCATTTCCATGTCTGTAGGCAACTCGCCACAGTTGATTTCGAAAGGCACATACACAGCGACCCATTTGTCATGGCTGAATGTGCGGTTGTATGTGAAATCCGTCACCGTGAACTCTGCCTTGCTGTCATACAGGATAGCATCTGTCAGTGTATAGGAAACCACGGTGAATTCTGTTGCCTCTGCATTGGGCGTGGCTTCGATGGTGCCAGCAGCATCGGCGAAATATCCCAGATGAACACCACAGCCTTCTCTTTGGCACACCTTATGATAGATTTTCTTAGTTGAATTGAAGGGAACGGTTTCTGGCAAGTCATGCGCCAGGATTTTGTCTTCATTGGTGTTGGCGTAAGTCGCACCCAAGTCTGTTACTCCGCCGCAAATCAACTTCACCTGATAAACCGTATTTGTTGCTGTTTTCTTCAGCACAGGGCAGGCATCGCCGTCCTCTTCTGCGAGATTCTGGTACCATACCAGAGGTTCTTCGTTCTCTGCCACCCCTGATTTGCTTCCGTTCAGCAGATAGGCCACCTCGCCGCTTGCAAACTGCGCAGTAGTCTTACCATCGACATTGGTAGCAGTACCATATTCATATTCTTCGCCGAAAGCTCCTCCTGTAAACATTTCGCTGTTATAGTAGCAGTTGGAGATATTTCCACCTGTCTCTCCACACAAACCGCCGGACAAAACTGTCCCATATTCTGGTGCTATCCCTTCGACAGTTCCTGTGCTATAACAGTTGGATATGCTCGCTCCATTGCTTGCGCATACTCCGCCGACTTTAACGTATCCATCCTCCCTTGCTGATTCCCCTTTAACATTTCCTGTGTTGTAGCAGTTGGAGATGACGATTGATCCATCACTTCCATTACAACAAGCGCAAACACCTCCAACAAAAATTTCCAGTGAATTAGTTGTTTTACCATTGACAGTTCCAGTATTGTAGCAGTTGACGATGGTGCCATCCCGATTCTCTCCACATACGCCACCGGCAAAAACCATCATTGTATAATCATTACCTTGATACTCACCGGAGACAGCGCCTGTGTTATGACAGTTGGTAATGGTGCCACAGAAATTTATTCCGCACACACCTCCTATGTAAACTCCCAAATCAGTTGATACTTTACAGCTGACAGTCCCTGTGTTATAGCAGTTGGAGATGGTGCCGTAATAATTTTCTCCACACAAACCACCAACCCTGTAATTAGCTTTAAAATAGGAGTCAACAACCCCAACGTTCTTTACCGTGCCGCCACTGCCTATCAAACCGAACAAACCGACAAAATCGGCATTGCTGTCATTGAGAAACAATCCGCTGACCGTTTTTCCGTCACCGTCGAAAGTGCCTATATATTCGTTTTCATATTTCCCGATAGGTGTCCATGAGGTGAACGTCCAGCTGTTCCAGACTTCTCCTTCCCAAATATCGAGTGAGGAGAGCAGGTTGCTGTTCACGGTAATGTCTGCCGTGAGCTTGGCGCAGGCGGCTGTGTTTTGTGGCGTTCCGTCTGTCAAGCTGCCGTTTACCAACTCTGCAAACCAATAAAGCTCGGCGGCAGAGCTGATTTGATAAGGATTTTCCGCCGTACCGTCGCCATGGGTAGGTTGGGCAGGGGTGATAGTGGTTTGTGCCCACGCAGCGGAGGGCACGACCATGGCCGCCACGATCAGGAGCAGCGTGACGAGCCAGTTCTTTGAACTGAATTCTTTTGCGTTTGTCATAATCTTATGGTTTTGATTGATTGGTTCTTTCAGCAGGTGCCTATACACACAAAGAGTCTTCCGCCTGTGTCCTTGTCAGACACTTGCGGAAGACTCTGTTTCTATATGGGATTGTATATGTTACGGCAAAGCCTTTACCCCCCCCCCCGAAATTATTGATACCCAGGAGAGTATACGCTGTCTTATATGTATATGCCGTTGGCTTCATGCACGTGGTTGTATGCTATTGTGGTTGTATTCTATTATTGTGTCATCCGGGCTCATTGGACTATCTTGTGCGCCTACTCCAAGTCCTTCACTTCATCAATGGTCAAGCCCGTAATCTCGGCTATGATGTCCAATGCAAATCCGTAGGCTTTCATTTTACGGGCGTTTGCCATCATAGTTTCCGTTCGTCCTTCTTCACGTCCTTCCATTCGTCCTTCCATTCGTCCTTCCATGCGCGCGCCTTCAAGCACACTGATGGTGTCGCGGTACTTCTTGAGTGCCTCGTCGTATTTCAGCCGTTCGGCACGGCTCATAGCTCCCACATCGGCTATGCTCTCCAGTTTCTTGAACACGGCACTCTGTGCCGCCCAAGGTAATCTGCTTAAAGTTTCGATATTCTTCAACAAATAAATCCGGCGTTCTACTTGGTTATCACATTCGTCGGCCTCCTTCTTGAACAACGGGAGTTGGAGGAAATACCAGAGCATCCATTGTGTCTACTCCAAGTCTTTCACTTCGTCAATGGTCAGGCCCGTAATCTCGGCTATCATGTCCCATGCTAATCCGTAGGCTTTCATCTTACGGGCGTTAGCCATCATAGTTTCCATTCGTCCTTCCATGCGCGCGCCTTCAAGCACGCTGATGGTGTCGCGGTATTTCTTCAGTGCCTCGTCGTATT
>JALEYW010000016.1:0-18569 GCA_022773145.1 Bacteroidales bacterium | reverse complement strand
AGTTAACTTTCGTGGCAGCCGACACTTCGCATATCTCTTTCATGTTGTCGGCTGTGAAACATCCCATTGATTTCTGCTCATCCGTGAGTGTGGAGGGATAAGGTTTGTCCCAATACTGCGAATGATAGGCATCACTCTTGGCACCATACATATAGGAGTTCATTTTATTGCGCATCATGAAATGAAGAAGGTCCTTGGTTACGGCAACCGAGTAAGGCATTCCGTAATACCCCTCTATGACACCGCGATCTTTGATGTCGGCATAATCGTAAATGTTTACGCACTGAAGATTATCATTCCCGTTGTCGAGCATTTGCTCCAAACTTGCCAGTCCAAAGAACACCGCGTTTGTATTCTCGCCCAAAATCACGAGCTTAGCCAATCCTTTGTCGGACGTAAGCGACAGAATGTGGCGGTCGAACTTTTTGTTGCCGAATATGTCGCGTTTCAGCGCAAGCTTTTTTGCAGCCTTGTCAGCCACACCCTTCGAACCGTTCACGCCGAGGTATATGGTGGCACTGCCCTTTATTGCCTTCTTTGCAAAAACGGCTTTTATGCCATGCTCTCGCAACACTTCGGTTGCTCTCGCCATTGTAGGCATGTCGATAGCCTTTTCCGCAACAACCGTAACAGCAGGCGTGAAACGGCATGTGCCTTCGGTTTTTACCTGTTCCTGCGGAACGGGATGAATGTCATAGACCTTTTGCGCGGAAACTCCGACGCCCGCAACCAAAAGGCATATTGAAATAATTTTTCGTAAGTTGTACATTTTATGATATGGTTTTGTTTTCGTATGAATTCTGTTGCAAATTTAATGATTTACAAACAATTCGTCCGTTTGCAGCATGTCAAAACGCTAAAGTGCCGTTTTTACGTAATTTCATCTCACATAAAAAAACACGTTTCGGGACAAGAAAGCCCTGTTTCCGAAAACGCGAAAAAACACATGGCTTATCGTAAAAAATACAAGGCACATATTTTAATATAAGTGCCTTGTATTTCAAAATATATGGCTTGTATTTTTTGCCTTTTCAAGTCTCTGACACACAGCAACTTACAAAACAAGCACAAAAACCCGTAATCTTCTGATTTTTAGCAGGTTGACAAAAATCGGAAAGTAATGGTGTGCCGGAGTAGCCGTTTACTCTGCCGCAAGTTTATGCAACTTATCCTCCGTAAGGCGATAAGTATTCCAGTCATCCATTGACACGGCTCCCATGGAGTGATAAAAATCTATGCTCGGCTGATTCCAGTTGAGGCAAACCCACTCCATCCTGCCACATCCGCGTTTAACGGCTGTTTTCACGAGTTCCAGGAACAAAGCCTTGCCGTAACCCTTGCCACGATGCTCGGGATAAACGTAAAGATCTTCGAGATACAATCCCGCCTTGCCCACAAAAGTGGAAAAGTTATGGAAATAGAGCGCGAAACCAACCTCCCTGCCGTTATCCATTGCGAAAATCACTTCGCCTATACCCTTTTCAAACAACCATTCGTCAAGAAGTTCTTCTGTGGCAAGCACTTCATTTTCCATTTTCTCGTATTTGGCAATGCCCCTGATAAACGCAAGAATCAAAGGCACGTCTTTTCTTTCGGCTTTTCTTATTGTCATAATTCTCTTAATATATCCGTAAAACCCAATTAACGGTTTTATAACAAAAACGCCCGCTGATATTTCAGCAGGCGTCTGTTTGTTGGGATACCCGGACTCGAACCAGGAAAGGCAGGACCAGAATCTGCAGTGTTACCATTACACCATACCCCAAACTATCGGGCTTCCCGAAGCACCCCCTCGGGAATACGGCTGCAAAAGTAGGGTTTCCCGAGCAAGCGAGCAAATTTTTTGCCACTTTTTTGTCGTTTCAAAGCAATATTCCTCCCAGAGCCGCTACAAGCGGGGACTCGGACGGTCGGTTGTCATGCCCTTTCCCACCATATACTCCGCCGATTGCAGCTGGCTGAAAGCATGGCGCTTGAGCCAATCAAAACGGGAATCTGGAGCCACCGCCACCGGGCGCCCTGCGGCATCGAGCCGATAACAATATTCACTGCCACTCTCCGCATTGAACACATACAGATGGCTACTGTCCCGAGCCGCAATCGTCTTGTCCGCCGTGTAGAACACCGCCTCGCGGCTCTCGCGCAGCAAATCCACGCCGAAGTTATTCTGCACGTAGGGTATGCGCAGCAGGCCGAGCACGGTGGGGCCTACATCCTCCTGCAAAGCAAAGCCGTCAATCCGCTGCGGCGAGACTCCCGGACGGTAAATAAAGCAGGGCACGTGGTTGTACGACTCGGGCAGTTCGCTGTCAGCCTGTCCCACAAGTTTGCCGTGGTCGGCGAGGAAGACAAACAGCGTATTCTCAAACCAAGGTTCGTGGGCTGCCGCCTCCATGAACCGGCCGATGCAGCGGTCAGCGTAGCGTACAATCTGCTCCTCCGGCTTCAGTTCCGGCAGGGCAAACTCCTCCGGCACCACATAGGGCGGATGGTTGCTGATAGTCAACAGCGTAGCAAAGAAAGGGTGCCCCGTGCGAGCCCGTTCACGCATCACAGGCAGGGCGTAGCTGAAGAGGAAATCATCGGGCACGCCGAAATGGTTCACCACCTTATCCGCCGGATAATTCTCCTGCGCATAGATTTCGGCATAACCGTTGGTGCGCAAAAAAGCATTCATGTTGTCATACTGACTCTCGTGCGTCATGAAGAACATGGTGGCATAGCCATTGTCGTGCAACACCGTAGGCAACCCCGCATAGCGCGGCACGTTGCTCCCCTTCATCGCGTTGCGGAACATGATGGCGGGAAAACCGTAAAGCGTGGCGTATATGCCGTGGTTAGTATGAATACCGGCAGAATAGAAATTGGGGAAACAGAGCGATGCCGCCGCCAGCGAGTCGATGCAGGGCGTAAGGCCGGCCTTGCCGCCAAAGCTACCCGTCAGCTTGGCCGACATCGACTCCATGAGCACCACCACCACGTTCTGCCCCGTAGGCCGCCCCTCCGGCGTTACCCTGCGCGCAATGGGCGAGAGCCCGTCCATCCCCTTTCTGCCCAACCACTGCTGCACCATCCCCACGGCGTCGGTGGCCGGCATCAGGCTGAGCGTGCGGTTTTCCGGACGCAAGTCGTCTAAAGTGCTATAAAGCAGACTGAACACTGGGTTCACCCCCATATTGTTCAGCACCACATCGTTGCAGAAATAGGCCGCACTCACTTTGATAGGATTATACCCCAACCTGCCGCGTATGCCCAGCATACAGCCCGCAGCGAGCAGCAGCCCCACACCGGCCGCCACGCCGCGCATCCGCCATGTCGGTCGCCGCAGCGGCACAGCGCCGGCCACCATCCCCTTCGTAAAACGCCGTCTGAGCCACCGGAGCAGCAGACCAAAGCCCGCCGTCGCTACTGCGAACAGCGCGATGTAGCCCCACCACGCCGGCTCACCGAAAATCATGCCGAGCGTCTGCGTGCCATACTCCGCCCAATTCCAGATGGAAGCATTGAGCGGTTTGCTGAAATAAGCAAAATAAGGGATGTTCGCCGCGCAGGCCATGAACACCAACGTATAGAGTACACCGCACCAAACGTTCACGGCGCGGTACAACGCCCCCTCCCGCCGACCGCCCGCCACGGTGAAGCCCCACGTAAGGAGCAACGCAGGGGCCAGGATGTAACATCCAATAACATTGTCGAACCACACTCCGCGAACGAAGGCTTCCGCCACATAGCCCGCCGACGCGGCAGCATCGGGCGAGGCCACGGACTTCATGCTGAGGTAAAACACCACGCGCAGCAGTGTCATGCCCACGAGAGCCGCTACATGCACGGTGAAGAGGTAGAGATAAGGTTGGAGTATCTTTTTCATAGAGCAATAAAAATCGATTTTCCATTCCCCACGCCAGAAGCATTCGGCGGACGCACCGCACCACACGCTTCGGGAGGGCGGTGCAAATGTAGGCATTGACATCTTTTAAAATGGTAATAATACCCGAAAAATAATTCCCTCGCGTGCGGAACTGAGGCATCTCATGGCTTTGCGCAGGGAACAGCTGCGGCCCAAGATGGAGGAACTGACGGCGTTCATTGACGAAACGGACAAGCTTATAAGGCAGGTGGCCACGGTGGACATCATGGATGCCGAGGACACCATCCACATTCCCGTGCAGGATGCGAAGCACATTGCCTATGACATCGCGGAAAGCACCTCACTCACCCTCGGCCTCGACTATCAGCACATCTACGGCCATGCCTGATACACCGACCGGACGACGGGCGAGGTACTGGAAACGCCCAACAAGCACAGCGGCGAGGAGCGCAATCATGAAGTGGCGGGATATGTGGACTTGCGCAACGACATCTGCCCCTGGTTTACCGCCGAGGCCGGTGTGCGCTTTGACCACCACACGGTTACCGGGGGTGAGTGGGTGCCGCAGGCGGGCATCGCCCTCCGCCTCCTCCCCCAAGGCGAACTGAAGGAGATGGTGGGCAAGGGTTTTCGCAATCCCACCATGCGCGAACTGTACCTCTACCCTCCTTCCAACACCGGTCTGCAACCCGAACGGCTGTGGAGCTACGAGCTGTCGTGGACGCACCGCCTTCTCCCGGGCCGCCTACATTACGGCATCAACCTCTTCTGCATCCATGCCGACAACATCATCCAGACGGTGAACAAGCTGAATGTCAACACGGGCGAGCTGAAGAACCGGGGCGTGGAGCTAAACCTGCAATAGCTTCTCCCACAAATCCGGGAGTAGCTTCCCACAAATCCGGGACTTGTTTTGTCTACTCCAGGACTTGTGCGAAATAGTCGGCGACTTTTGAAGAGAACTTCATGCTATGTCCGGCTGGGCAGACGAAGCGGAATAATCTCACTGAAAAAGCGCTAATCTGTTTGGTGAAGGCTCTCTTTACGCGCGCGTATATACGTAATTTATTTCCCGAAAAAAGTATTCACCCATTCACACAATGCTCGTTTTCTTCTGATTTTCAACGCTTTCAAGTGTGAAGGCTTTGAATTCAAAGTGTTCACATGGGCAGGAAAGCATTCACACCGCTCGGTGAACGCTTGTGAAGGGTTGAAATACCAAGCCTTCACACCGGAAAGCCATTGGAAATCAGCAGAAAAACGGCAAAAACGCCACAGTGGCGGTGAACACTTTGAAATCAAAGCCTTCACACTCGAATCCTTTGAAAATCAGGCATAAAAATCCTTCATGTGAAGGAGTGAATGCTTTTTTTGCGGATTAAAATGCGTATAGAAGCGTGTGAACCGTTGGGGAAATCAATGGCAAATCGCTCCATGGCATTGATGCAGGTGATATGCAACTCCAAAAAACTTCAGTAAGCTAATCTCGGACTGATGACCCTTTTTTTTAACAACCACTTGAGCATAGAGAATACATCCATATCCTACAGACTGTGCCATCATAAAGTGGTACGTTTCTCCCCGAGCCCAACAAATTCCTACAAAAGAATAGACAATCTGTGCCAGTGCCAGCCAGTGGTCAACGCACGTGGGCGGTTGGAACTCCGTGCCTTTCCCCTCAAAAGGAATATCCGTTCCTTGGCCTCCCCCCTCTCCAGACTTCGTTTTCCGCTCCTTCTTTAAACTTTTGCCCGTTGTTCTCGTCAAACAAACAAACTTACCTACTCTCACCTGCTTATGTCCATCAACCACTTCGTCCGCTGTCTGCTGGTCTTCTTCATTCACTGCCAGTGCCTCCTTGCCCAAGAGGACTCATTCACCAAAGAAGTATATTCCTACAAGGGCACCTCACTACCTTACCGGAAAACCGCTGTCGGCAGAAACGACCCGGGAACTTCGCTGATTGTTTATCTGCACGGCGGCTCTGCCAAGGGAAATGACAACGAGGCGCAACTGCGCGAACCGGGCATCGACAGTATCTGTTCGTGGCTCAAAGTACACGGGCGGAATGCCCTGTTGATTGTGCCGCAATGTCCCCAGGACAAATCGTGGGCCGGCCCGTTGTCGGGTGCGGTAAAGTCGCTGCTGCAGACCTTTATTGACAAGGGAGTGGCGGACGGGAACAGGGTGTACGTATTGGGGGGCTCCATGGGCGGTACGGGCACATGGCACATGACCGACCGTTATCCCGCGTTCTTTGCCGCCGCATAGAAAGCGCGTCCTCGCAACATGGCATATACCTGAGACAGACCCAGTATGCCAACGGGAGTGTGGTTTGCAAAATAATGAATGCCCGCTGACATACTGATGTCCCATGTTGCTTATGTCAAAATGGTAAGCCCGGAGCACTGCAATTACAAACTTTAGCTGGAAAAGTGATGAGTTAAGAGTTTAAGCGCTGAAAGTTGAGGAAGGATTTGGCTGTTATAAAATTATGCCTTACTTTCGCCCCAGAAATTATGGTAAATGTTTTTAAATGGTGGGGTACGGTCGTTGTGAAACGCCCGTGCCTGTTTTTTTGTCTTTTTTTGTTCTCCTCTCTCTGTTGTCTCTGTCGAATGATTGTTCCCTCCCTCGCTCTGTGATGAAAAAAATGGTAAGCGGTGGGGCGCCCGTGTTTTGTCTTTGTCCACGGAAAAAAGCGATGACCGGGGCCGCACGGTAGTGGTGCGGTCCCGGTCGTCAGGAAAAATGAAAAAACCAAAGTTTGTTTTCTTAGAATGATGCTACGCCGAGGTTACGGTCAACGAGGAGGCCGTCGATGGCCTTCAGGTTGTACTTGCCTGCTTTCTTAGCGCGGAACTTGATAACGAAGAGGTTGTGGTCGCCCTCTTCGAGAAGGACTTGGTTGCCCCGGTTGACAAAGGTGGGATAGAGTGCCTTCTGGCCGTTGGTGTGCAGACGGTCGTAGGTGAGGTTCACCATTTCCTTCATGTCGAGGAGTTCGGTGCCAACGTATTCGAGTTCATCGGTGCTATACGGCAGGGCGAAGCTGAGACCGTTGACGTAATGCAGGCCCTTACCGCTGACGGTAACCTCTACCATATCGCCGGCCGCATAAGTCTTGCGGTTGGGAGTGAGGACGAGGGAGCCGGCCACCTTGTCGTTGGCGTTGCGCACGCCGCCGTCGAGTTCGGTTGTAACACAAGAGATGTCGTAGGCATCGATAAGGCCGTTTTGGTTGATGTCGCCGGCTTTCACATAATCGAAGTCACCGTCGCCCTTACGCAGACCGGTATAGTTCATGTAAGAAGTGAGGTCGTTCTCGTCAATGCGCTTGTCCTTGTTGATGTCGCCCTGGATGAAGCTTTCTGAACCAGCCACCTTGAACACGTACATCTCTAATCCGGAGCCGAAGTTGCCTACGGCCTTGTCAATGTGGATTTTCACATAACGTGCCTGGGGATTACCCTCGAAGCTGAAAGTTTTTTCTGTGGCATCCTTTGCCCAGGTGAAGGCTACGGGTGCGCTCCAGTTCTGACGGTCGATGCTGTAAGAAACGCTACCATTGAGCAAGGTGCCGTTGCTGGCATCTATGCGTGGCAGATAGGCTATGCGGTCAAGCTTGTTGACAGAGCGCAGGTCAAGAACCATATCGAAGGGAACAGCCTCGCCCTTGCCATACTTGGTGTGCCAGCCTGTTTTGGTGTCAAAGTCGAAGAGATGGTCAACGCTCCAGCCGGCTTCGTCCTCACAGGTCAGCTGTGCCCTGATGTCGCGGATAGCAAATTCCAAGGGATTGCTCTTGGTTGTGCCATTGACATTGCTCCAATCGGAATAGCCATCCTTGTTCACGGCACGCACCTTGAAATTGTAAGAAGTTTCGGCTTCAAGTCCGCCAAAGGTGAACTCGTTCTGCGTGATGGTGGAGTAGAGCATACCGTCGAACTCCACTTCATAGAAGTCGGCATTGGGCACAGCCTGCCAGGAAGGCGTGAGGGCAAAGGGAGTACGACCTTCTTCGCTCACCACAGCCTTTGGCGCAGAGAGTGATCCGCTGTGCTGGCGCAGAGGGTCTGCGGGCGCAAACTCGAAGCCCTGGACGAACACCTCGGTAAGGTCGGCCGTAACATCGGCCTTGGCAAGCTTCACCAAGAGTTGGGGATTCTTGACGATTTGCTTCTTGGCGAACTCGGAGCCTGGAGTGGCAAAGCGGTTGAGGTTGGGCTTCTCGTCGTAGAAATATACGTTTTCGCTGTTGGCAAAATCGGAAGCCGAGGTAGCTGCGCGCAAAGCCACGCTCTTCTTTCCCACCTTGGCAGTAACCTTCTTCGGCGCGTTGCTCACATTGATGCGCAACTCGGTCTGTTTCATGGGCTCGAAGCCTTCGAACTGGCCGGAAGTGGGATTGATGGTCACGGTGAGCTTATCGCCTTTGAGATAAGTGCTCAGATGCGTGCGTGTGCTACGTCCGCTAAGGTATTCCTGCGTGGTACCGTCATCGTCGTAGTCCACGAATCCGGCATAGCCATTATCGGCATAGATTTCATACGCACGATAGTCTTTGCGGATTTGCGAAGGATTATTGTTGGGGTTCGTCATGGGGATGATGGCATCAGCCTTGACAAACACGGGGAGCTTCCACAAGGGGGCATCGTAGCAGTTGATGATGCGTCCGCCTTCATACACATCGCCGTTGAAATAGTCCACCCATTTGCCTTCGGGCAAGTAGATGTCATGGCGCACGTCGTTACCCTCCTTGTCGGCCTTGGTGTCCTGATAAACGGGTGCCACGAGGAAATAGGGGCCAAACATAAACTGGTACTGAGTGGCCGATCCTAAGGTGTAGTCGTTGGGATAGTCAAGGAACATGGCACGGATGATGGGCATGCCGTCGACAGCGGTGCGGGCCACGCTGTAAGCATAGGGAATCAGCTCGCTCTTCAGTTTGAGATACCAGCGGTTGATGCTCGTGGCAGGTTCGCCAAGCGCTTCGGGGTACTTGGGGTTAGAGCCCCAGCCGTCCATGTTGAGTTCCATGGGGGTGAAGGTTTTCCACTGGAACTCGCGGACATTGACGGGCACGTTCTTACCTCCGAAGATACCGTCGACATCGGAGGTGATGTTGGGCTGTCCCGAGAGGCCGGAACCGATGAAGGTGGGGATGTGGAAACGGATATATTCCCAGTCGCCACCGGTCTGGTCGCCGCTCCAGATGCCGGCATAGCGTTGCGTGCCGGCCCAACCGTCGAGTGAGATGATGAAGGGACGGGCATTGGAACCGTAGTAGGGCATGATTTCGCCTACGTCGGCCACGCCGTTGAGACCGAAGCTATAGCCGGCTCCGACCCAGGCAACGTCGGTCTTCAACACGCGTACACCGGCATCGCGCACTTCCTTGACGATGTCGCGCTGGAGGAGGGCTTCGATACCTGCCTTCGGGTGGAGGTCACTTTGCGTCCAAAGTCCGATTTCCACACCCTTGGAACGGGCATAGTCGCCGAACTCTTTCAGGTTCTGGATGTTGCCGTCAAGGGTGCCGGTCTGTCCGTAGCCAGCACCGTAGCCGTCGTTGGGAAGGAACCAGCCGAGGGGCATGTCGTTACGGAAGTAACGGTCAATGGCAGCCCGGGCGGAGAATTGGTAACCGCTCTTTTCACCGTTGAGACTTTCCTTGACACCGCCGTTATCCTTTTGGCTTTCGTTGTAACGCTTGCCGTCCTCATAGAGCATGAAGCCGTTTTCGGCGGGTGTCCAGTAGTCGCGGTTGTAGGCGTTGAGGTGACCTTGATAAAAGCCGAACTTGGGGAGCAACACGGGGTTGCCGGTGAGCTGGTAGAAGTCGTTGAGCAAATCTACGGGCTTGGGGTTGACCATGAGGAACACATCAAGATAATTTTCCTGATGGGAAAGGATGACCTTGCCCTCCTCGGCTGCGCCGAAGTCGTAACGTCCGGGCTTGAAGGTGTTCCACAGGAGTCCGTATCCCTTCGTACTCCAATAGAAGGGTGTGGGCGATGCCACGCCACCGTCCACCCAGTTGTTGGTGTTCTCTATGGCGATGGCTTTGCCTTTGTGCGAGAACCGTCCGTTCTGCACGCCGCCGCCATAGAAGTATTCTCCGGTGTGGGCTTTGAAGGTCAGTGTGGAGCTGTTCTTGTCGAAGCTGACAGGTTCGATGCTCTCCACCACAGTTTCTCCCGTCTTGATGTTTTTCACGGACATCAGTCCGCTCTGCTTGTCGAAATGGACCTCCACAGCGGGCGTGGCCACGACTATTTCCTTGGCCGTTGTGTTGACTTCGACCTTCATGGGCGAACGGCGCGCGTCGTCCACGAGGATTTTGGCCGGTGGGGTGGCTTGCGGGTCGCGGATGATGCCACCGTTGTCGTCGCGGAAGAGGCGGAAAATGTTTTCGCCATAAAAGTCGAGGGTGAGCATTTTGCCGTCGGCATAGGTCAGTTCCACGGTGGTGGGATTTATTTTCTCGGCCTTGCTGATGGTGGCTGATACCGGAGCCTGCAGCTCAATGCCTGTGGCCAAAGGTACAGCCTGCAAGGGCAGCGGCGAATAGACCAATGCACAAGCGGCTAAAGGCCAGGCCCATGCACGCGAGGCGCGCGTTCCTTGCTTGGATAAAGGAGTCTTCTTCATAGGAGCATTTTATAATTTGCAATTTATAATGAAAGCTACGCCGATGGAGCTATTTATAATCTATAATTTATAATTTACAATGAAGACTACGCCATGGTGGCGGCGATGCTGCATCGTCCTGCATGATGGTCGCAAGACTTAATTGTAAATTATAAATTATAAATTGTTCATTATTTCACCAGCACCTTGTTGCCATTGATGATGTAAAGGCCGGGCTGCGGCACACGCTGGAGCTTGCGTCCTTGCAGGTCAAAGATGCCCTGCACGCCGGATTTTTTCTGCTCATTGCCGGCAATTTGGCCGATGCCCGTTTCCTCAGGAGCATAAGTGGCTACGACGTTGACGTGTCCTTCCACAACGCCTTGATAGTTCTCGTTTCCCGTCACTTCCTTCAAATTGTAGCTTTCAAAGGTGGGGAACACCAAGCTGTGGCTTTCTCCGGCCTTGAACAAGGCTTCTTCGCGGCCCAGCTCATTGCCCTCTTCGTCGACGCAACGGACGGTCACCTTGAAATAAGGCTGCACATAGTAGCGGTAAATCTGGATGGGGTGTCCGGTGCCGCCGTCCCATCCCACGAGGTTACCGTTCTCCGTTCCGTCCCAATACTGGCCGTTGGAGCATTTGATGTTCCACGAATTGCCATCGGCGTTGGGTGAGAAGGTGAACACGCCAGCTGTGGCCGAAGCGACGGCTGCCGTGGAGCGTTGCAGGGCGGGTACATAGAGACCGTAGTATTCATTCTTCACCTTGAAGTTGGAACCCGAGGCTTCGAGCGTCCATGTGGCGGAGGGGTCAAGCCCTTCGGCCGCCAGGGCGCGGTTGATGACTTTCGTGTCGTCCACAATTTTACGGTAACCCCTGCGTGCGCCGCCATTGGCATCGGAGTTGTCATAGAAGAGGTAGCTGTTGCCGGCCTTCAGGTTGGCCGTTACCAACTCCGCCGCCTGACGTACGCCGGCATAAGCGTCGGAAGTATAAACGAACTCAATGACGCGGTCGGCTGTGGGCGTAATCACCGTACCGTCGGCCACCTCTGCACTTTCATATTGGTAATACTTTACATCGGGAGCATGAACCGTCAGATTTTGGCCTACGGGAACAGTTTCCTCCGTTTCGTCGACAATGGCACCGCGCTGGTCCACCACGCGCAAACGTACGGCATAGGCTATGCGTTTGTAAGTAACAGTGTACTCTCCTTCGGATGTCTTTTCGATATTCTCCACCTCTGTATTCTTGAATACGGGGCACAAATCGGCGGTCGGGGCTTCCAAGGCATAGTCTACGCTGCGTTGGAAGGTGCCTAAATCTGCGCCCCTATCGTCTACGCAACGGAACGTCACTACCTGCACGCGCCGGGGCTGCCAGCAGGCACCTTGCAGACGGGGAGCGTCATACGTGGCACCGTTGATGGTAGAGCCGGAATTCACCTTGCCGCTGGGCAGGGGGAAGAGGCTGTGCGCATTCACCTGCAGGCGATAGTCATCCGTTTCGGGCTGATAGCTCAACAGCACATCGGCGGCAGCATTGCCCACGGTGACGGGGAAACCTTCGCGCTCTACATAAGCTGTCGTGGTGCTGATGTAACGTCCCGTGCCGACATTTTGCAACTGCAAGGTCTGGGTGCCTGTGGCTTCGTTAACGGTGGAAGATGTCACCACCCAGGCATTGGCAGCGAAGGCATCGGTGCTGTGTGTGAGACTGGTGCCATTGTTGTTGTCGGTCAAAGCGGTCTGGCCGTAGCCGTCCACGCTGTTACTGAACACGTAGGTGGCATTTTCCACCAGTGGTTCAAAGCTGATGGGCGTTTCGCCACCGGCATCGTAGTCCTCCAATGGAACGAACTGCCATTGTCCGCCACCGCCGTCGTTGGGCGCGCTGTAGACGTTGACGGCAAGCCCCTGGCCGGTCATGGAAGAGTTGAAGTACTGGCCTGCCACTTGGTCGCTGGCAATGGAGTAATAATAGTTGCCGCCCACCTGTCCGTAAGCGCCGGTTCCTAACTCGAAGTTGTAATGCTTGGCCGTTGGGTCATATTCCCATCGTCCGGAAGTATTGTTGGCGGTAGGAACGGGATTGACCGAGCCTTCAGGAGCGGCCTTGCACACCAAGGCGTACTTGCCGGGATTGGCAGGGTCCTGCTCCAGGCTCCACCACTGGTAATCATAGTTACCGTCGGCTTCAGCTGCCTGGGCATTGGTCCACAGCCGTCCTACGGCTGCGTTCTTGTCGGCATAGGTGGTGAGGAGCGGCGACCCGTCGGCCAGCAGTTCGATGCAGCGGTCCTTGCGTGCAGCATCCGTTCCGCCGGATATGAGGCGGTAGTAGTACTGCTTTTCGGCCGTGTTCACATGGGGCATCACTTTGTCGTTGTTCCCTTCTTCCACACCGAGCATGTGGTATTTGCAATATTTATAGTTGCCATAATTAAGCAGCACGGTGTCTGCCGACATACGTTGCCGGAAATCCTCGAAGTTGCGGTTGGCCTGCGGCGTCCAGCCTGCTTCGGCAATGGCAATGAGACGGGGCAGCGCGAGCCATTCCATGTAGTCGCGGTCGCTCACGTGCTCGGTCCAGAAAGTACCCTGCACGCCATAGTCCGTTTCGGAAGGAATGGCCTGATTGTACGTTTTGCGCACATCGTCGGAGCCGTCGCCGGCACCGGGAGGATCCTGTGCGGTGTTGCCCTGTTTGCGGTTGATGTAGTAGGGGCCCCAAGGCGTATAGATGTTCTTCAGCCCCAGCTCGGCCGCCTTTTTGGCAGCGGCTTCGGGTCCGGTCCAACAGTAGACCAGAGCGTCGGTTGCTTTCACCGTTTCGGTGTCGGCATTACCTGCCGTGATGGCCTCGTTCCACACGGCCAACTTGCGCCCTTTCGACTGCACGAAGTCGGCCATCTCTTTGATGAAATGGCTTTGCAACTGACGGTAATTGGTAAGGCCCAACTCCCGGTAACGCGCCTGGCATTCGGCATTGTTCTCCCATGCCGTGGTGGGACACTCGTCGCCGCCGATGTGGATGGTTTCATAGGGGAAAAGCTCTATCAGTTCCTCCAAAATATCCTTGGCAAACTGCACGGCCTGCGGATTGGCCACGTTGAGGATGTCGCTCGAAATGCCGCCATCCGACCATATCACGTGGTTGCCGTTAGGATAGCAGCTGTATTCGGGATAGGAGGCCATGGCTGCCACGAAGTGGCCGGGCATATCGATTTCAGGCACAATCTCGATGTGAAGTGCTTTAGCATAGTCCACCACTTCGCGTATTTCTTCCTGGGTGTAGAAGTAGGGACCGTAGGGTTTGTTAATCCAATATTGCGTACAGGTGTACAAATCGGTGAACCGCGAATTGGGCGCGATGCTGCCCACCGAAGTCAGGCGGGGATACTTCTTGATTTCCACACGCCAGCCCTGGTCGTCGCTGAGGTGCCAGTGGAAACGGTTCATCTTGTAATAGGCCATCACGTCGAGCATGCGTTTCACCTCCTCCACGCTGAAGAAGTGGCGCGAAACGTCGAGCATGAAGCCACGGTATTCAAAGCGCGGGTCGTCCACGATGTTCACCACCGGCAGACTGTAAGCCGTTGCCGAAGGCTCGGCCACACCAGCCATGACATGGGGCGGCAGCATCTTCTTGATGGTCTGGAAAGCGTAGAACAAGCCGAGCGCTCCCTTGCCTTTGACAGAAACTTGGTCCTGCGTTACTTTCACGTTGTAAGCTCCGTCCTTACGGGTCGAAGTGGTGGTCAACAGACTTACCTGCATCAACGCCGCGTCGTCGTCCTCGGCCACCGTAACGGTGGAACCAGTTGCTACGTTATAATCAGCGACAAATCTGTCCACCTCATTCCGCTCAGCCTCATCCAATCCTGTGCAACTGACCACAAAACGTTCGGGCAGGTTCAAAGAACCTTCCCCCACTGTCATCTGTTTGGGTTTGGGAGTCAAGTTGACAAATGTTTGAGCGGAAGCCATGCCTAATCCAATAACTAAGCATAACCAAAAACTCAGTAACCTGTACTTCATCATGTTATTCATTGTATTAGTGTATTTAGTGTATATTAAGGTCATTGCGATGGGGGGCGTTTGAAACGCGGCACACCCTATTATGCCGTGCAAATATAATGCAAGGCAGGCGTTGGCGGAAAGGAAAAGGCGTTTTTTTCTTTCCATCAGCGCTCGCCTTGCACTCACCTTGGCTCTGAACGAAGCGACTATAAACCTTAAAAAAGGTCAATCGTCGCCCGAACGGCCTAAGAATATCATGACATAGTAAACCAGCGTGGCCAAAGAACCGAGGGCGGCCACCACGTAAGTATAAGCGGCGGAACGGAGCGCGGCTACGGCCATGGGGTGGTCATAGGCCGAGGTCAGGCCGGCCCGCTGGAGCCAAGCCGTGGCACGGCGCGAAGCGTCAATCTCCACCGGCAAGGTGATGAAACTGAACAGCGTGGTCATGGCAAACAACGCAATGCCCAACAGCAGGATGCCGGGAAAGGACTCCACCAAGAGGATGCCGGCCAGCAGCACCCACTGCACCCATGTGGAAGCAAACGATACCACGGGCACCAATGCGGAACGCATACGCAGCGGTGCGTAGCCATAAGCGTGCTGCACGGCATGACCGCACTCGTGGGCTGCCACAGCGGCGGCGGCAACGGAGTTGCTGTTGTACACTCCTTCCGACAAATTCACCGTGCCGTTGGTGGGGTTGAAGTGGTCGGTCAAATGTCCCGGCACACAGGTTACGCTGACATTGTATATCCCGTTGTCGCGCAACATCTTTTCCGCCACCTCGCGTCCCGTGAGTCGGGAGGCCAAGGGCACCCGGGAGTACTTCTTGAACTTTGACTGCAAGTTGGCCTGCACAAAAAAACTAATAATGGCAATGCCGATAAATAAAAACAGATACATGGATTTGCTATTTATGTAGTTAATAGGATTTTCTTCTCACTTTGCTTTTGAGAAATTCCATACATTCCCCGAGAATTTGCGCGCCCAGAAGGCGAAGCAGCGCGTAATAGACGCCTGCCGCCACGGCCACCTTGACCGCCAACGAAAGGAGTGGCATTTCCCTGAAAGGCAGCGCACACAGCCAGGCGGCCAGCATGCTCACAGCGGCTATCACGGCGAAAGGCACCACATCGCGCAGGGCATCGCGAACAGGCAACCCTATCATGCGGCCCACAAACCAATGCCACACGAAAAGCCAAAGGGTGTTGACCCCTACATAAGCCGCCACCATGACTTGCACGCCCCAGGGATGCAATATGACCAAAAGCAACAACTGTGCCAGACACAGCACGATGGTGTTCCACATATAGAGCCGGCTCTTGCCCTGACTAACCACAAAATTGGAGTAAAGGGAGGCTATAGGCAGAAAAGCACCGCCCACACACAGCAGCTGCATCAGCCGCGCGCAGGGCAACCACTTGTCAGTGATGGTGATGGTGATGAACTCTGCTGCCACCAAAGCCAGCCCGAAGAGTGCGGGACACGACAGGAAAGCGGTCAGACGGAGCATCTTGCGAAACACCCGCCGCTTGCGCTCACCCGCCTCGTCGTCCATGCGGGCAAAAAGCGGCTGCGTCACGCTCCACACCATGCCGGAAAGCATCGTGTGTCCCATACCCGTCCACTTGTTGGCCTGGTTGTAATAGCCAACGGTCACCTCGCCGTAAAGCCGTCCGAAGGCCAGACTGAAAAGGTTGTTGTTGAGATGGGTGAAGATGTTGGTGGCCAACAGCCGCGAACTGAAGCCCAGCATACCGCGCAACGGACGGAGGTCTATGCGCCACGAAGGATGCCATCCGGCAAACCACCAGCTGCCCACGGTCAGCATACTGCAAAACGTGAGGTTCTGCACCACGATGCCCCAGTAGGCAAAGCCGTTCCACGCCAACATTACGCCCGTAATGCCCGAAACAATCAAGGCAGTCATGGAGAGCAAAGCCGTTTCCCGAACCCGCATGTTGCGGAACAACCAGGCACGGGGAGCGGTATTGAGGGAGGAAATAACAAAGCTTAAAAATGACAATCGGGCCAATGGCACCAGCACCGGCTGACGAAACCAGGCCGCAATGAGTGGAGCACAGGCAAAAAGCACGGCATAGACCGTCACACTGCACAGTACGTTGAACCAGAACACTGCATTATAATCGGCTACCGTGGCTTCTTTCTTCCGGTTTAGTCCACTGATAAGCCCGCTCTCCTGCAACGCCGAGGCGATGAGGGTGAAGATGGTGAGCATTCCCACCAAGCCGTAATCGGCCGGAGAGAGCAGTCGAGCCAGAAAGATGCCGAACACGAGGTTCAGCAGTTGCTGTGCTCCATTGCTGATACCGCCCCAGAGCAAGCCATTGGCAGTTTTTTCCTTGAGAGTTTTTTCAGCCATGACATCAATAAAAAAAGTCCGGGTTTCTGAAGCTTTGTGAAGGAAGCCCGACCGAAACCATCGGTGCAAAAGTACGACATTTCTGAAAGTCAGCAAGCGACAAGCTGTCATATTGCGGCCGCTCGCCTTGAATAGGATGAACAAATTATGGCAGACTCACTTTCCCGATTTACTGCCGCCTACCAAAATGGGAAACCTGTTGAAAACAAAATGAGGATACCCATTAGTTTTAAGTTATCGTGAGAATAATGAATAATGTACAATGTATAATTACCTACGGGTATGATTTCAGCGTAACATCGGTCGTAGCTTTCAATATACATTATTCATTATTTAAGTTTCGGAAGTTAATAAACGAGTGAACTTATAGGTAAAAAAGGCATTGGTTTCTTGCCTACATTGCAAGAAAATGAGTACCTTTAATGTGCAAAACAAAAGCCTCATTATGCCAATGCCAATGCACAAAGCTATAGGATTCCTTTCAGAGATAAGAAGTGCTATACGCCTTGGTTAATGAAGCTGACGAGCTTGCACATATCTATGAATTATACCAATGGGAAATGGCAAGTTAGGAACTTCCGAAACTTAAATGAATAGCCTAAGGATTTTCATTTTTTCTGCTTATGTCGTTCTGCATGGCGCATCCAAACAGATAAGCCATAAGGAAGAAAAATGCAGTTTCCGACAACGAATACTTGCGTACGAGCGAAATTGTAACGACCTTTGCGACAAGTATCATCATCGACCGATGCCGTACTTCTAATTCAAGCATCACTAACCTATGGGACCGAAACAACTGAAGCGACTGCCGGTTGGCATACAGACTTTCTCGGAGGTAATAGATTTGGATTGCCTCTATATAGACAAGACTGAGTATATCTGGAACATGATACATCTCAGCAAGTACATCTTTCTGAGCCGACCACGTCGGTTCGGCAAGTCGCTGCTCGTATCTACTCTCCAAGCATATTTTGAAGGAAGGAAGGATTTGTTCAAGGGACTCTTCATAGAGAGTGTGGAGAAGGAGTGGACGGAGTACCCTGTACTATGCATCAGCATGGCTTCGGGCAAACACATGGAGAAGGAGCAGCTGGAACGCTATCTTGGCAATCGTCTTGCAGAATATGAAGAGAAATATGGCATTACGAATCCTGCCTTTGACAACAATGACCGTTTAACGGCGTTGATTCAAGCTGCATACCGGCAGACAGGCAAGAAAGTAGTTGTGCTCATCGACGAATACGATGCCCCGCTACTTGACGTGGTTCATGAGGGAAAGTCTTTGCCCGTACTTCGCAATGTGATGCGCAACTTCTATTCTCCATTGAAAGCATCAGACCCATACCTGAAGTTCGTCTTCCTTACCGGCATCACAAAGTTCTCCCAACTCAGCATCTTCAGCGAACTGAACAACCTGAAGAATATTTCGATGGACCCGAACTTCAGTGGCATTTGCGGCATCACGAAAGAGGAGGTTCTAACGAAGATGCAGGACTATCTTGAGGAAATCGCCATAGCCAACGAGTGGACACACGAAGAAGCCGTCCACCAACTGACGCAACAGTATGACGGTTATCACTTCACCTGGCCTTCGCCAGACATCTTCAACCCCTTCAGCCTGCTCAACGCGATGCAGGACAGAAGATTAGAAAGCTAT
>JALEYW010000094.1:0-3226 GCA_022773145.1 Bacteroidales bacterium | reverse complement strand
ATAGGCGGCGGCTCGGAATAAGAAAAACAAAACTTTCAGCTTTGCATTTTGCTTTGCGCTCGCCTTGCACTATCTTTGCACGCACAAACGCCCTCATAGTTCAATGGATAGAACACCGCTCTCCTAAAGCAGTGATCTGAGTTCGATTCTCAGTGGGGGTACTTTCTTTATCGGGTTAAGTGTCAATCGTATCCACGAAGCCAAAGCCGGAAACGGCGCACGCTTGACACTTAACCCTTACTTTTCCTCTTCACTATGTCTACTCCCGAACTTACACCCATGATGAAGCAGTTCTACGACCTCAAGGCGAAGAACCCGGACGCACTGCTGCTCTTCAGGTGTGGCGACTTTTACGAAACCTACGCCGATGATGCCGTCGTGGCCGCACAGGTCCTGGGCATCACGCTGACACGCAGGAACAACAAAGGACAGGCTTCCACCGAAATGGCCGGATTTCCCTACCACGCGCTCGACACCTACCTGCCAAGGCTCATCCGCGCCGGACACCGCGTGGCCATCTGCGACCAGCTCGAAGACCCCAAATTGACAAAGAAACTCGTGAAGCGAGGCATCACCGAACTGGTCACACCGGGCGTAGCCATGACGGACAATGTGCTGGCGGCCAAGGAGAACAACTTCTTAGCCTCTATCTATTTCGGGGCCAAGGCCGTGGGCATTTCCTTCCTCGACATCTCGACCGGCGAGTTCCTCGTGGCAGAGGGCACTGCCGAATATGCCGACAAGCTCCTCGCGGGATTTGCTCCCAAAGAGGTGCTCATACAGCACGGAATGCGCGGACGCTTCGAGGGACTGTACGGCACTAAATACTTTATTTTTGAACTGGACGACTGGGCTTTTACCGCACAAACGGCACACGAACGGCTCACCCGCCACTTTCAGGTGCGCAACCTGAAAGGCTTCGGTGTGGACCACCTCAAGGATGGACTGATTGCCTCCGGAGCCGTGCTGTGCTACTTAGAGATGACGCAACACACGCAGACGGCGCACATCACCGCCCTGCGACGCATCGAGGAAGACCGTTACGTGCGCCTCGACCGCTTCACCACACGCAACCTCGAACTCACCGCGCCCATGGCCGAGGGGGGCACCTCGCTCCTTCAGGTCATCGACCGCACACTCACCCCCATGGGGGCACGTATGCTCCACCGGTGGGTCATTTTCCCCCTGCGCTCCGTGCCGCAAATCGAAGAGCGGCTCGACGGCGTGGAATGTTTCTTCAAGCACCCTGACTTCCGCGAACTCTGTGAGATGGAGCTGCCCAAAATCGGCGACATGGAACGCATTGTCTCCCGTGTGGCCGTCGGCAGGGTCAACCCTCGCGAACTGCAACAGCTGCGCGCCGCACTCGAAAGCACCGCGCTGCTCAAATATGCCTGCACCCACGCCGAGAGCCAAGCCATCAAAGGGGTAGGGGAGAAGCTCGACGCACTCACCGCCCTGCGCGACCGCATCAAACGCACCTTGCAACCGGATCCGCCCCTGCTCGTGGCCAAAGGCGGCGTCATTGCCGACGGGGTGGACCCCGAGCTTGACGAACTCCGACACATTTCTTCTTCGGGCAAGGATTACCTGCTCACCATCCAGCAACGCGAAATCGACGCCACGGGCATTCCCAGCCTGAAAATTGGGTTCAACAACGTCTTCGGCTACTACATCGAAGTGCGCAACACGTACAAGGACAAAGTGCCGCAGGAATGGGTGCGCAAGCAGACCCTCGCACAGGCCGAACGCTACATCACACAGGAACTCAAGGAGTACGAGGACAAGATACTCGGTGCGGAGGACCGCATCCTCGACCTCGAAGCGCGCCTCTTCCTCGAACTCGTCCAAGAAGTGGCCCGCTTCGTTGCCCCCCTCCAGGCGGATGCCTCAGCCCTCAGCCGGCTTGATGCGCTGCAAAGCCTCGCTGCCGTGGCCCGAGAGCGACATTACGTGCGACCCGTGGTCGACGAAGGACTTGCCCTCCACATTCGCGGAGGCCGCCACCCGGTCATCGAAACCCTCATGCCTCCCGGCGAGGACTACACGCCCAACGACGTGGAGCTGGACACCAAGAAACAGCAAATCATCATTGTCACCGGACCGAACATGGCGGGTAAAAGTGCCCTGCTCCGCCAGACGGCACTCATCACCCTCTTGGCCCAAATAGGCTCCTTCGTACCCGCAGAGGCGGCCCAAATCGGCGTGGTCGACAAAATCTTCACCCGTGTCGGTGCCAGCGACAACATTTCGGTGGGGGAGAGCACGTTTATGGTGGAGATGACCGAAGCCGCCAACATCATGAACAACCTCACGGAGCGTTCGCTCGTGCTCTTCGACGAACTGGGGCGCGGCACGTCTACTTACGACGGCATATCCATCGCCTGGTCCATCGTGGAGCACATCCACGAAAATCCGCAGGCGCATGCCCGCACGCTCTTCGCTACGCACTACCACGAACTCAACGAGATGGAGAAACACTTTCCGCGCATCAAGAACTGGAACGTGTCCGTGCGTGAGGTGAACGGTAAGGTGGTCTTCCTGCGCAAGCTGCAACGCGGCGGTTCGGAGCACTCCTTCGGCATCCACGTGGCACGCCTTGCCGGCATGCCGCCCACCATCGTGAAACGCGCCGAACAGATTTTGCAGGACCTGGAGTCTGCCGGTGCACAGGCCGGAGCCGCCAAGCCACGTGCTGAAAGCAACACCCGCACCGACCAAGGCGTGCAACTCAGCTTCTTCCAGCTCGACGACCCTGTGCTAACGCAAATACGCGACGAACTCCTCCACCTCGACGTCAACAACCTCACGCCATTGGAAGCACTGAACAAACTCAACGATATCAAACGCATCCTCAAAGGAGGGGCATGAATAAATTAGAATTTACAATTTAAAATTAGGGCTGCGCCGTTTCTTGACAACAACCTGCAGAACATAGAACAACTTTATGAAAGTCATCTTGTGTTGTCACTTTGTTTCTACGGCGCAGTCCTAATTATACATTGGTGAATAGGCGGCGGCTCGGCTAAGAAATGAAAATCCTGCGGCTTTGCTTTTCTTTGCTCTCGCCTTGCACGACTTTGCTTCGCCAAGATAAGCGGCGGCTCGGCTAAGAAACGAAAATCCTGCGGCTTTTCTTTTCTTTGCTCTCGCCATGCACGACTTAGCTTCGCCAAGATAGGCGGCGGCTCGGGAAAGAAACGAAAATACTGCGGGGTTGCTTTTC
>JALEYW010000048.1:0-24700 GCA_022773145.1 Bacteroidales bacterium | reverse complement strand
CTGCCGAATCCTTTAATGCTAAGATAAAAGCTTTCAGAACTCAGTTCCGTGGAGTGGGAGACATAAAATTCTTTATGTTCAGACTGGCAACACTATACGCTTGACATTACCGCCACCCACCGGAATAATCCGCTGACCCATATTTTGTGGAAATGTGTGGTTTAAACTATGATAAGTAGGTGTTCAAAAGTTATGTCGATAAGTCATATAAATTACTGCAAACACCTACTTATGAACCCTTTTGGAGTTAATCCCTAATGTGTGAAAGTATTTTACGAAAAGCGTAACTTCATGATACTGTCCATGGCAAAAATGCCAATCCGGTAGTTTTGTTTGAATTTTATAGCCCGCACTCTCAAACAGTTTACAGGCCGGAATGTTTTGACTGAGTACGAAAGCGTAGAGCAGATGGATGCGCAAACGGTCAACAGCATATTGTTCCAATAGTTGCATGGCCTGTTTGCCAAATCCAAGTCCTCGTTCCTCCTTCAGCAAAGCCAGTCCCACTTCTGCCCGTGCGTGGAGTGAGCTATAATTTGTCAAATCAGCCAATCCGATGGCGCGAACACTTTCACTCCCATCTGTAGAGTCTACTTGTACGACAAATCGTGCTTCATTACCCAGAGGGGCTGTTTGAGCTTGAGCTACATATTGTTTCAGCTCATAACGCGAGTAAGGTCCGGAAGCACTTGAAGAGTTCCACAAATCCGGATCGTTTTCTATGGTATACAGCAAAGTCAGGTCTTCGGGTTCGATGGGGCGTAGAGTCATGGTTGGTTGAGAAGCGTGTAAGTGCTGTTTCCGGTTACGATGATATTGCGTTGCGGGTTGAATGTGCCGAGATGTATTTTCTTTGAAGGTTGCTTTTCGAACAATCGTAATATGTTGTGAAGCGAGTAATCTTCCAGATCGTACACCACGTAAACATATTTCTCCGGAGTTTTCTCCTGTTCCAAATGCCCATCAGGACATGACTGCTCGTTAGCATACTGACAGTCTATGTCCAGTCCATAGGCCGAGGCTATTTGTTCCACTTGTTCAGAGTGTGTGCCGAGATAGAGCATACGTTCAATGTTTTGGCTGTGGCGGGGATGAAGGAAACTGCCAAAGAATCTGATTTGGCGCAACGTAAATTCAAAAATACCTCGTAGAAGAATAGCTATTTGGATGGGTATTGACAGTAATCGGCCGTAGTGTTTATAGTGCTTATTGAAAAAGAGCAACATGGCTTGATAAAACACGTGAACGTAGCGATAAGTATTCTTCTTGGTACTTTCCCCTTTGTAGTGAACGATTGGGGTAGGGCAGTAGTAGTTTTGAAGCCCTTGTTGCAGCAGTCGGCAGGATAGGTCAATGTCTTCGCCATACATGAAGAACGACTCGTCAAACCCTCCCGTTTGTTGGAGTGATTGACGGGACGTGAGCATGAACGCTCCCGATACAATATCGATTGTGCACGGTTGTTCTGTCGGCTGGTATTGCATATAATATCTTCCAAACCGTTTGCTGCGTGGAAAGAGCGAGGTTAGTCCGCTCATCCGGCAAAATGCTGCCCAGGGAGTAGGAATACCTCGTCGCGACTCCAAAGCAAATTTTCCGTTCGAGTGCAACATTTTCACGCCCAGGGCACCCAGGTCGGGGTGCATTTGGGCAAACTCCAGTACATCCGCCAATGTGTTTTCCGTGAGCAAAGTGTCAGGATTGAGAAATAAAATATATTTCCCTTTCGCTTCTTTCAGCGCCTGATTATTGGCACGGCCAAAGCCTACATTGCGCCGGTTGGCAATCCAATGTAGATGGGGATAGTTCTCTGCGGTAAATTGCTTTTTAAGGTAAGCAACAGAGTGGTCTGTAGAGCAATTGTCAACTACAAAAACCTCCACTTGGGCCAAATCCAAGCCTCGGTTCTTGTAAATGGAGAGCAAGCATTGTTCCACAAAGAACTTTACGTTGTAATTAACGATGAGAATTGAAAGCAACATGGCTGAAGAAGTCGAAATATTTAAGGCTTAATCCTCCCGTTGGGGATAGCAGAATACCAATCCTGCCGCACAAATCAGCAAACAATAGAGTGGCGTGTCTGTTACAGCCAGGCCGTAATAAACAATCATGTCCGTGAACAAAGGTACGCAAAGAATACCCAGCCGAATGCTGTTCCAAGCAGCCAATTTACAGTTGCTGCTTTTCGTGTGCGCTTTCACGCGCGGCATTTGCAGCAGGCGGAGCGCAGTGGGTAAGCCACCAATGGTCAGCACAACGCAAAGCATTTGCATCACATAAACAGAAGTAGCATCCGTGGGCAGATAAGCCGTGGGTAAAATATTCCATTCGGATAGCAAACAGAACAATCCGCCCAACAGCCAAACGAAGCCATAAAGCAAGCGGGTGTAGAAAAAAGGTTTATTCTTCATTAAAAAGTTTATTTCAGAGGAGTGCGTCCAATGAGTGAACGTCCTAAAGTTACTTCGTCAGTATATTCCAAATCATCCCCCACGCTAACCCCTCGTGCCAGCACAGAAATCTTTGTCGGTGTGCCGGCCAGTCGGCGTGAGATGAAAAAGTTCGTTGTGTCGCCCTCAATCGTAGGGTTCAGGGCCAAAATGATTTCCTTCACATCCTCATGTTCCACCCTTTCAAACAGCGCATCGAGCGTCAAATCAGCCGGTCCGATGCCGTCCATGGGAGAAATAACGCCTCCCAGCACGTGGTATAGACCATTGAACACTCCAGTTTGCTCAATGCACATCACGCTGTGAATATTCTCCACCACACAGATTGTACTTTTGTCGCGACGAGGGTTCGAGCAGATATGGCACACCTCCGTGTCAGAAAGATTGTGGCACACCCGGCAATGTTTCACTTGAGTACGCAGATTAAATATGCTATCGCAAAAGCCCTTCACAGCCTCCGGTTCCGTTTTCAGCAGAAAAAGGGCAAAACGCAGCGCCGTCTTTCTGCCCACGCCCGGAAGGCGCGAGAGTTCCTGCACAGCCCGTTCCAGCAGCGTTGAGGCGTATGGATTGTCCATCCTTTTGGTTCTTTTTTATAGATTTGACGCGCAAAGTTAGTGCATTTGGCTTAACTTTGCCGTCGACGGTAAGGAAAAAAGCCAAATTGCCCCTTTGTCGCTTCCAAACATCAAATCCCAACAACATGCAAATAAAATCGGCAGAATTCTCTATCAGCAATAGCTCCGTAACCCACTGTCCAGCAGGCGACAAGCCCGAATACGCCTTTATTGGTAGGAGCAACGTAGGCAAAAGCAGCCTTATCAACATGCTTACTGCACGTAAGGGGCTTGCTTGCACCTCATCCACGCCCGGGAAAACCATGCTCATCAACCATTTCATCATCAACCAATCCTGGTACCTGGTTGACCTTCCCGGCTACGGCTATGCCAAACGCAGCAAGCGCGACCTGGTCAAACTCCAGCACCTCATTCAAGGTTACGTGCTCCAGCGCCCCCAGCTCACCTGCCTCTTCGTGCTTATCGACTCACGTTTGTCGCCCCAACCCATCGATTTGGACTTCATTCGTTTTCTGGGTGAAAACGGCGTGCCCTTCTGTATCGTTTTCACCAAAGCCGACAAAAACAAGCCCTCAAAGCTGTCAACCAATGTCAGCCTCTTCCTGAAAACACTGCAAGCGGAGTGGGAAACACTGCCGCCCCATTTCGTAACCAGCAGCGAAACCGAACGGGGACGAGAAGACATACTCAATTACATACAAACTATAAACGATGAATTGAAAAAGCAGGCCAATAGGGATAATCAGCCAGACCAATCACCTTCCCTGTAGTAATTTTGAGCGGCATCATGCGCAATTTCACACTCAACACGCAAGTCATCAAGTGGGCCTTGGCCATTGCCACAGCAATCATCTCCATTGGCTCATTGCTCTACTCCCACCGTCTCACCGACCGTCTGCTCGAAGAAGAAGTAGGCAAGATGGAAGTATGGGCTGAAGCTATGCGTTCGTTACAAGCCGCTGACGAACACACCGACCTCAACCTCGTTCTCAAAGTAATCAACAGCAACCACACTATACCCGTAATCGTAACCGGAGCCGACGGCCAAGTGTTAGCCATGCGCAATCTCACCCCTGCTCCCGCAGGTACCGATTCCCTCCAAACGCTCCGAAACGCTCTACATTTAATGCAGCATCAGGGTCACGCCATGCGCATGGATTTAACCACATCGCCACACACCGAAGCCCAGCCCGATTACATCATGGTCTATTACACCGAGTCCGTGATGCTGCGTCGTCTGACCGTATACCCCTATGTGCAGCTCGGCCTCGTAGGTTTAGTAGTCCTCGCAGCCCTCGTAGCCTTGTTAGCATCCAAGAAAGCCGAGCAAAACCGTGTCTGGGTAGGTTTATCGCGCGAAACGGCCCATCAGCTTGGCACCCCCATTTCAGCCCTCATGGCTTGGAGCGAAGTATTGCGCGAAACCTACCCCGACGACGCCCTCCTGCCTGAAATGGACAAAGATGTCAGGCGTCTACAGCTCATCGCCGAGCGATTTTCCAAAATAGGCTCAGCCCCCGAATTAGAAACCGCAGACCTTTGCCCCCTCCTCCAAGCTGTGGCCGACTACATGCGCCCCCGAACCTCGCAGAAAGTCCGTATTACCCTCGACCTGCCACCCCATCCACTGCCCGCACGAGTCTGCCCCCCGCTGTTTGAGTGGGTGGTGGAAAATCTTTGTAAAAATGCCGTCGACGCCATGCAAGGCACCGGCAGCATCACCCTCACAGCCCGCGCACAGCTCAGAGGAGCGAGCATACTCATAAAAGACACCGGACGAGGCATACCTCGAAGCCGTTTCAAAACCGTTTTCAAACCCGGATTTACTACCAAAAAACGCGGATGGGGCCTCGGACTCTCCTTAGCCAAGCGCATCATCCACGAATACCATCACGGACATATATACGTAAAAGAAAGTACTCCCGGGCAAGGAACAACCTTTCAAATTGATTTTTTCTAATCATAATTTTGGTATATACAATATAAAAACCTAAATTTCGCCCCGGTTATTGCGTTTTGCTCATGTTCCGACACGAACGAACCACTTCGCAAAGCGCAATCACGGGACGCATAATCATAAACTTTAAATCGCTTTAGTTTCCATGAAAGTCTACAATTCTCACGAAATCAAAAACATTGCACTTCTCGGTAACGACGGCTCGGGTAAGACCACACTGACCGAAGCCTTGCTTTTTGAGTGTGGTCAAATCAAACGGCGCGGACTCATCACCGCCAAGAACACCGACTCCGACTCCTTCCCCGTGGAGCAGGACTAGGGCTCCTCCGTCTTCTCCACCGTATTCCATACGGAGTGGGCAGGCAAGAAACTCAACATCATCGACTGCCCGGGTTCAGACGTCTTCGTTGGCGCAGCCCTCACCGCCCTTAACGTAACCGATACTGCCCTCCTGCTCATCAACGGCAACTTCGGTCCCGAAGTAGGCACCCAGAACCACTTCCGCTACACCGAGAAACTCAGCAAACCCGTCATCTTCCTCGTTAACCAACTCGACAGTGAGAACACCGACTATGACCAGGTCGTAGAAAACCTGCAAGTCATTTATGGAAACAAAGTGGTGCCCGTACAGTACCCCGTACAGACCGGACCCGACTTCCACGAGCTCATCGACGTCATCCTCATGAAGAAACTCACCTGGAAGCCCGAAGGAGGTGAGCCAACCTTAGAAGATATTCCCGAAGCAGAAAAAGAACGCGCTGAAGCCATGCATCGCGCTCTCGTTGAGGCAGCCGCTGAAAACGACGAAGGGCTGATGGAGAAATTCTTTGAAACCGAACAACTCACCGAAGACGAAATGCGCGAAGGCATCCGCAAAGGTATGGTAACGCGCAGCATCTTCCCCGTGTTCTGCGTTTGTGCTTCCAAGAACATGGGCGTAGGACGTTTGATGGAATTCCTTGGCAACGTAGTACCCTTTGTTGACGAAATGCCTCCCGTTCATAACACGCGCGGTCAGGAAGTCAAGCTCGACCCCGAAGGCCCCACTTCCATCTACTTCTTCAAAACCGGCGTGGAACCCCACATCGGCGAAGTGCAATACTTCAAGGTGATGAGCGGTACCGTTCATGAAGGCGACGACCTCACCAATTCCGACCGCGGTTCCAAGGAGCGTATGGCACAGCTCTTTGTATGTTCCGGTGCCAATCGTGAGAAAGTGGAACAACTCTCAGCCGGCGACATAGGTTGTACCGTCAAGCTTAAAGATGTGCGCACCGGCAACACCCTCAACGCGAAGGACTGCGAAAATCGCTTCAACTTCATCAAATACCCCAACCCCAAATTCACCCGTGCCATCCGTGCCCTCAACGAGGCCGACACCGAAAAGATGATGGCTGCCCTGAGCCGCATGCGTCAGGAAGACCCCACGTGGCAAGTGGAGCAGAGCAAAGAGTTGCGCCAAATCCTCGTTCACGGACAAGGCGAGTTCCACCTTCGCACCCTCAAGTGGCGTTTGGAGAACCTTGACAAGATTCCTGTTGAGTTCTATCCCCAGCGCATTCCTTATCGCGAAACCATCACCCGTATGGCACGTGCCGACTATCGCCACAAAAAGCAGAGCGGCGGTGCAGGCCAGTTCGGTGAAGTTCACCTTATCGTTGAGCCCTACAGCGAAGGCATGCCTGATCCCACCGTTTACAAGGTCGGCAGTCAGGAAATCCGCGTAGCCATCAAGGGCAAGGAAGAAATCCCCTTGGAATGGGGTGGCAAGCTCGTATTTATCAACTCCGTAGTAGGTGGTGCCATCGATGCACGCTTCATGCCCGCCATCCTCAAAGGCGTTATGAGCCGCATGGAACAAGGTCCCCTCACCGGAAGCTACGCTCGCGACGTCCGCGTCGTAGTTTACGATGGTAAGATGCACCCCGTTGACTCCAACGAACTCTCCTTCATGCTTGCAGGCCGCAATGCCTTTAGCCAAGCATTCAAAGAAGCTGGTCCGAAAATCCTCGAACCCATTTATGATGTCGAAGTCTTCGTACCCGCCGACAAACTCGGTGATGTCATGAGCGACCTCCAGGGACGTCGAGGCATGATTATCGGCATGAGCAGCGAGAACGGCTACGAAAAGCTCCAGGCCAAAGTGCCCCTCAACGAGATGTCTTCTTACGCCACCACTCTTAGCTCACTCACCGGTGGCCGCGCTTCATTCATCATGAAGTTCGCCTCCTACGAACTCGTGCCCACCGACCTCCAGGCTAAACTAGTACAACAACACGAACAAGAACTCGCCGAAGAAAAGTAAATTCTAAGGATTTAAGAGCTTAGGTTATAAGGTTATAAAGCAACTCACAGAATGGCGGATATTAAGTTTCCCCGTTCTCACAGTTACTTTATAACCTTAAACCATATATACCTAATAGCCTTCATTTTTTCTCCCCCGTCTGTCAACCACGCCTTGCATAACCCCTCGTCGAAAGCAAAAAATGCCCCAATTTCATCTTTTTGTCATCCCCAATCAAGGCCGCAAACCATTTCATACACTAAATTTGCCATTGAAAACAAGCACCAAACACGGATTATAAACCCTGCCCCCCGAAAGGCGGAGGGCAACAAGACGAAAACTAAACATGGAACAGAACAAAAACATCGTTATGCTCCGTTATCGCATCGACCGATACAGAGCCATGGGCAACGGCACGATGTGCCAAACCCTCCAAACAGAATTAAACCGTTTGACAAAAGCCGGTAAAACGACCGGCTCCGCAACCGCACAAACTTATTAAGCGTGTAAGTACAGTAGTAAATATAATTAAGCCCGAAAAGTCCGAGGTTCAACCCCTAAACCCCTAAACTCAAAACCCCTAACTTTTCAGCTTAAAACTTAAAATTCAAGCTCAGCCCGGAGCGCGATATAAAAGTCGCATTCCGGGCTGAGCTGTACTTAGGTTCCGAGATAAAGAACAATTATTTAATGTAAGTAGGTGTTGATAATTAGTTTATATCATGTGTGCTCTACCCAGGGATGCAGTCTGTTTCTTTTTTTGAGGGTGCATAGCGGGCTATGTGATCGAAAAAAAGGAACTGAATGCGCCCTGGTAGAGTACAAATGGTATAAACTTAGCCTTGACAAATCATAAAAACTAATTTTCAACACCTACTTATAATGTATAATGAGAATTAAGTTGATAGTTTAAAGTTTATAAGAAATGAGTTGAAAGTTTTTTTGTTGAAGAGTTCATACGGTCAGTATGCAGCGCATATTCTCTTGCTCAGTGACTATCCTTATAAGCTTTATACTATAAACTTAAAAACTCATTATTGATAGGCTTTGAACTATGAACTTTAAGCTTTAAGCTTCATGGGTGTAGCCCCACATTATACATTAAATCATTAAACATTAAATCCCCCTCTTCTCCAATTCAGCCGCCATCTGTCCTTGCAGCTCTCGTGCTTTTTCGGCAGCCACGTCTGCAAAGTTCACCGTTGAGTCAGCATAGATTATCCCTCTCGACGAGTTCACCAGCAGTCCGCAACAGTCCGTCATGCCGTAGCGGCACACCTCCTCCAAAGAGCCGCCCTGTGCCCCGACGCCCGGCACCAGCAAGAAATGGTTCGGCACAATTTCGCGGATGCGTTCAAACATCTTTCCCTGTGTTGCTCCCACCACATACATCATCTGTCTGTCGTCAGCCCATTCGCCCGAGCGACGCAGCACCCGTTCAAAGAGCGGCATCCCCTCTGCGTCTGCCACGAGCTGGAAGTCGTGCGATCCCGGGTTG
This sequence comes from Bacteroidales bacterium, assembly GCA_022773145.1. Classification (GTDB taxonomy): domain Bacteria; phylum Bacteroidota; class Bacteroidia; order Bacteroidales; family Bacteroidaceae; genus Alloprevotella. The sequence continues at coordinate 15,933 of JALEYW010000048.1, read as the reverse complement.
CTTGTCAGAGCCAGTACGATGACCCATTTGCCCGGATATTGCAGGAACGGCTTCACGCTGTCCTCGCCCATATACGGAGCCACCGTGAGCGAATCGATGTCCAGTTCCTCGAAGAACGTGCGGGCATACATCGCCGACGTGTTGCCGATGTCGCCGCGTTTCGCGTCGGCAATGATGAAATGCTCCGGGTACTGCTGTTTGATGTAGCGCACCGTCTTCTCGAAAGCCTCCCATCCCTTCAGTCCCGCGCTTTCGTAGAAAGCCAGGTTCGGCTTGTAGGCCACGCAGTACGGTGCAGTTGCGTCAACGATAGCTTTATTGAAGGCAAAAATCGGGTCTTCGTCCGCTAACAAGTGTTGAGGAATTTTCCGTAAGTCTGTGTCTAACCCCACGCAGAGGAACGTCCTTTTCGTACGGATTTGGTGGATAAGTTGTTGTTTGTCCATGATGATTAGAATAAAAAACTATTTCCTTATTTATGTGGTGCAAAGATAGTGCAAGGCGAGAGCAGAGCAAAAAGTAAAGCCGAAGGATTTGCTTTTTCTATGCCGAGGCGCCTAATTTATGCAAAGCCGTATAAAGTGAGAGAAATGAAAAAAATGGGAGTATGGTATGCCTTACCAAAAAGTCCGGGAGTTCTTTTTTCAACTCGCCGAGTCCGGCGAAATTGTCGGCGACTTGTGAAGAGAACTTCACGCAGTGTCCGACGTAGCAGACGAAGCAGATAAATCCCGCAGAGAAAGTCGTAACCTGTTTGGTAGATGGCTCTTATCGCGTGCGCATATACGTATTTTATTTCCCGAAAAAAGCATTCACTCCTTCACACAGAGTTCGTTCTTTGCTGATTTTCAATCGTTTTGAGTGTGAAGGCTTGGATTTTCAAGTGTTCACACTGGCGGTGAACTGCTTGTGAAGGGTTGAAAAACAAAGCCTTCACACTGGAAATTTGCTAGTAATTGGGAAGAAAGCAGTATAAACGCCTCCTGTGGTGTGAACGCTTTGAAATCCAAGCCTTCACACTGGCGGTGAATGCTTGTGAAGGGTTGAAAAACAAAGCCTTCACACCGGACAATCGTTGGTAATCAGGTAGAAAGCGGTACAAACGCTCCCTGTGGTGTGAAGGGTTGAAAAACAAAGCCTTCACACTCAATCTCCCTGAAAATCAGAAAGAAAATCTCTGAATGTGAAAAGGTGAATGCTTTTTTTGCAGATAAAAAACGTATAGAAGGACGTGAATCGTTGGGGTAGTAAATGGAAAATTGTTATGTATCTTTTGGTAGGTGTTATTCAACTCTCAAAACTTCTGTCATTTCATCATGATACGGCAAAACAATGGGGAACAACTTATTCTGCTTTCAAGTTATTTTCCGTTACTTCCTGTTCTGCCATCAATGCGAACATACCGACTTCGACATAACCGGCATGGCTCTCGGCTGCGTTCACACGTAGGCCGAGGCTGCCACGGCACGGCGATGGGCTTTACTTACGGGTTAGCCCGTCCAGATATTGCGTCACGTAGCACGCCGCAAAAGCATCGCCGGCCCCCAATGTGACAATCACCTCCTCACGCGGTGTCGGCAGGAAACTCGTTTCCCTCTCCGTGAAAATATAACTTCCCTCCACGCCACACCTCTGAATCACCGTGTGCAACTTGGGCCAGCGTCGCAGCAGCTCGCGCCATTGCGCCTCCATGTCCTCCTACAGTTGGAATATGCTTTTATGTGGCCGCATACCGCCCGTTGGAGGCGAAAAGGATGTGCTTTTCCAATGTACGTGAAAAAAAACCGTAACTTTGCCCCATGTAATAATTACTAATGATGTTTTTGCGCTCGCCGCGTGCGGATCGGCTTGTCTTGGCCCCTAATGTCTTAATGCCGGAACTGGGCGCGCAACGGGTGGATCCAGAGAATATATGCAAACCAATCCAAACAATGATATGATGCGCCAGCTCAATGCTTTCGCCATGCACCACGGCGTGGTGCTGGGGCTTTGGGGAATGCTGACGCTGACGGTTTTCAAGTGGTCTATGTACCACGATTTTTTCAGCACACTATTTGCCGTGATGCTGCTGGGTAGCCCTGTGATGTCCGTGGTGTTGACCTTGCTCTTCCGTCGTAGCGTTTCGCCCGGCGGTGAACCCTTCGGGTTCGGACGTGGTTTCCTGCATGCGCTGTTCACTGGTTTCTACGCCTCGGTTTGGGTAGCGCTGTTCGTTTTTGTTTATCTCCACTATTTTGACCACGGCACGCTGTTCGATGCCTATGCGCAGCGGCTTCAGGCTCCCGACATGAGGCAGCAGTTGAGCGAGTCGGGCATGGGGGCGCAAATCGACCTGATGACGGACGGCAAGGGCGTGGAAGGATTGGCGGAGCAGATGCGTCAAATCGGGTCTTCAACCTATGCCGCGCTGGCTCTTTACGCCGCGCCTATCGTGGGACCTGTGGTGTCCGTCGTGGCAGGTTTGGCGGCGTGGCGCAGAAGGGTTTCTTAATGGATAATGTACAATGTATAATGTCGGTCTGACGACCGACATACAGGACGAAGCAGAACCGCCGCCACCATCGGCGTAGCTTTTATTAGACATTTTACATTATACATTAACGGGGCCGCAGGCTTCATTATGCATTTTACATTATACAATATACATTAAATTTGCACATGCACGATTACGAATATGACATTTCCGTTGTTGTCCCTCTTTACAACGAGGCGGAAAGCTTGCCCGAACTTCGGGCGTGGATTGAGCGCGTGATGAACGAGCACGGCTTCAGTTACGAAATCATTTTTGTGAACGACGGCAGCACCGATGCTTCCTGGGAGGTGATTGAGGGCTTTGCGGCCAAGCACCCCGAGGTACACGGCATTAAGTTCCGCCGCAATTACGGCAAGTCGCCGGCCCTCTTCTGCGGCTTCAGGCAGGCCAAGGGGCGCGTGGTCATCACGATGGACGCGGACTTGCAGGACTCGCCCGACGAAATACCGGAGCTCTACCGCATGATTACGGAGGACGGCTACGACCTCGTTTCGGGCTACAAGCAAAAACGTTACGACCCGCTGTCGAAAACCATTCCTACAAAGCTCTTCAATGCCACGGCGCGCAAGGTGAGCGGCATCCACAACCTGCACGACTTCAACTGCGGGCTGAAGGCTTACCGCAGCGAGGTGGTGAAGAACATCGAGGTGTACGGCGAAATGCACCGCTACATCCCCTATCTGGCCAAGAATGCGGGTTTTGCACGCATCGGCGAAAAGGTGGTACACCACCAGGCGCGCAAGTTTGGCAAAACGAAGTTCGGCGGCCTCAACCGCTTTGTCAACGGCTACTTGGACCTGCTATCGCTGTGGTTCCTCAACAGCTTTGGGCTGAAGCCGATGCACGTGTTCGGCTTCCTGGGTTCGGTGATGTTCTTCCTGGGTTTTGTGGCCTGCGTGGTGGTGGGCGCGGTGAAACTGGTACATCTTTACAATGGAGTGCCGGCACCGTTGGTAACGTCATCGCCTTATTTCTTCATCGCTCTGACGATGATGATCCTCGGCACGCAACTGTTTGTGGCCGGCTTCCTGGGCGAACTCATCAGCCGTAATGCGGCAGGGCGCAACGATTACCAGATTGAGAAGACGATATAATGTATAATGTAAAATGTACAATGTATAATGAGGTCTACGACCGACATACAGGAACAGGACGGTGCAGAACCGCCGACTTCGTGGCCGCTGGATGCATTATACATTTTACATTATACATTAACATCGGCGTAGCCCTCATTATATATTTAACATTATACATTATACATTGATTAAACGTCTCTTTTTCCCTTTGGGGATGCTGACCCTTACGGCCTGTTCCAACATTGACTGCCCGCTGGACAATGTGGTGCTGATGCAGTGTAACCTCTACACTGTCGAGACGCAAGGTGCGTGGACGGGCACCGAGTCGGGCTCGCAGGCTATCAGGCTCACGGTGGGGGCTGTTGGCACCGAAGATGTGTTCCTTAGCGAGGCTCAGGAGGCTGCTTCTTTCTTAGCTCCTCTCAAAGAGGGGGCGGAAACCGACACGCTACTGCTGCTCTGGACCGCAGACGACGGTCGCGACGCGGTCGATACGCTCTTTGTCAGCCACAAGCCCCAGCCCCATTTCGAGTCGGTGGACTGTCCGGCCTCTGTGTTCCATACCCTCACGTCCGTACGCGCCACTTCGCATCCACTCTCGGAGCTTCCGCTCACGGTGGATAGTGTCGCACTGGTGCGCTCGATTGTAAATTATGATGACATTGAAAACATTCGCATTTTCCTCCGTTCTACTACTGAGCTGCGTTAACACGATGCAGGCGCAGGTGGCGGTGCAGCAGTCCGATACGGTGCGCCGTGATCGGGTGCGCGGCGTGCAGTATGCTTCGCCCGAGGAGGCTGCCGCAGCGTTGGCCGCCGAAAAGCGCGTGCCGTTGTGGGCCGGGGTGAGCGTTTCGGCGGACCTGTGTGGCGCGGTGATGGCTGCCTGTACGCCCTATGGCCAATACGAGGCGGCAGCGCGGCTGAATCTGCGCGGCCGCTATTTCCCCGTTTTTGAAACGGGCATCGGCGTGAGCGACCACCGCAATGAAACCACCGACTTGCATTATCATGTGCGTGCTCCGTATTTCCGTGCAGGTTTGGACTATAATGTGGCGAAGCACGTGAATGATGCCGGCAGGATTTTCGTGGGAGCACGTTATGCCTTCTCCACTTTCAACTACGATGTGGACGGGCCTGATCTGACCGACCCGTACTATGGCACCACGCAGCCTTTCCGCTACGAGGGGTTGCGCGGCACGAACCATTGGGCCGAGGTGCTCTTCGGACTGGAGGCCAAGGTGTGGGGCGTTGTCAGGCTGGGGTGGTCAGTCCGCTACAAGTTGCGTATATATAATAAGGAGTCGGCACTGGGCAACCCTTGGTATGTACCGGGCTACGGCAAGAACGATACGCACGCACTGGGCGGCACGTTCCAGGTGATAGTGGATATTTCAACTTTCGATAAGCATCGAAAGTGAAGGTTATAAGATATTAGGTTATGAGGTTATAAAGTAACTGTCTGAAGGGCAGGAACACGCCAGAGTAACTTTATAACCTCATAACTTGGGAGCAAAGCGACCCTAACCTTATAACCCAAAAATCATAGCAAAACATCATGAAGAAAACAGCAGCATTCATTTTCCTCCTGCTCCTCATTGCGGGCACTGTATGGATTGTCCGTTTCCGGGGCACCTCGCAACTCCGTACCGCGCAGGGCGGCATCTTCGGCACTACGTACCACGTGAAGTACGAAAGTCCGCAGCCGCTCGATGCGGAGATTCTCGCAGAGTTGCAAAGGGTGGATGCGTCGCTTTCGGTGTTCAACCCGCAAAGCGTCATCTCGCAAATCAATGATGGCAGGCGTCAGCGCGTAGATGCCATGCTCTACGAGGTGTTGCAGAAAGCGCGGCAGGTGAGCGAGGCTACGGGCGGCGCGTTTGACATCACGGTGATGCCCTTAGTCAACGCTTGGGGGTTCGGTTTCAAACACGGCAAGTTGCCCGTGCCCGATAGGGAAGTGGACTCGTTGCGCGCTTTCGTGGGCTACCAACGGTTGACGCTGACGGCTGACAGCGTGCTGTGCAAGGAAGATGCGCGCGTCAGCATTGACTGCGGCGCGATAGCCAAGGGGTATGGCGTGGACCGCGTAGCGCGTTTGCTCCGTGACCACGGCGTGCGCAACTTTATGGTGGAGATAGGGGGCGAGGTGGTGACGAAAGGGCGTAACCCGCAGACGGGCAATCCGTGGCAAATCGGCGTGAGCCGACCCGACGAGACCCAACAAGGGGGCGGCGAGGTGCAGACGGTGCTGAGCTTAGAAAACGCGGCACTGGCCACGAGCGGTAATTACCACAATTTCTACATTCGCGACGGCAAGAAATATGCGCATACCATCGACCCGCGCACAGGCCGCCCGGTGCAGCACAGCTTACTTTCGGCCACGGTGATGGCCAACGACTGTGCCACGGCGGATGCTTATGCCACGGCGTTCATGGTGCTGGGACTGGACAGCGCGATGCAAGTGGTGAGGCAGACTAAGGGGCTGAAGGCGTATTTTATCTATGCCGACGAGCAGGGCCGGCTGCTGACGGCCTCGCACCGTCTTCAACCATAAACTTTATCAAAAAAGTTAGTCGCAGTGGAGCATTCATTTTCCAATCGTTTATTGCCCATCTCTTTGTTCCAGGGCTTCAGCCGGCTGGACTTTTTAGACATTGTAGAGCAAACGCCTTTTGATTTCAAAACGCTGAAGCCCCGCGAGTTGCTGTTTCATCAGGACGACGTGTGCTACGCTCTTTGCATGGTGTTGGGTGGCGAGTTGATGTGTGAGGCTGAAAGTCCCGACCATGCTTACCGCTTGGCGGAGTATCTGCGTGCGCCGTGGATTGTAGAGCCCACTGTCTTGTTCGGCCTGCACAACCGCTACGCTCATACTTACCGTGCCCACACGGAGGTGCAGGCGGTGATGATTGACAAGCAGAGCGTGAGAAAACTGTTGGTGAATTACGAAGCGTTCCAAATCAACTTTTATAACCTGGTATGTACGCAGGCGCAACAGGCGCAGCTGGCGCATTGGCAGGCTCCGTCGCATAATTTGGAACAAGCGTTTTATCAGTTCCTGCTGCACCGTTGCCAACGTCCGGTGGGACGAAAGGAGCTACGCGTGAAGATGACGGACTTGGCCGAACAGTTAGACACGACGCGCCTGAATGTGTCGCACATGCTGTCGCGCCTGGCAGAGCGGCAGAAGTTGGAGTACAGTCGGGGATGTATCTATATTCCGGCCTTGGAAGGGCTTGGGGAAATGGGAGTTTGAGGGTTTAAAAGTTTTTAGTTTAGGAGTTTATGGCTAAACAGAGTTGAAAGCCAAAGACTTGAAGAGTTTAGAGTCCTAATGTCGTTGCGGCGTGCCCGAGCATCTGATAAACTATAAACTCTTCAACCATAAAACTCTTCAAATTTAACCACTATTCATCAAAGAACCGCAGTACGAACCTGAAGCCCCAGCCCACGCTGTGGTCGGGGGCGATGGAGAGAAACGCGCCCAGGTTGAGCAGGTGCGAGCTCACGCCGTAGCCCAACTCCGTGTAGAGCGGCAGGCGGCGCACGGTGAGCAGGTTGAGGTAGAGCCGCTCCGTCTGTACCCAGCGCGTGAGGGGGGCGAAGCGGCTGAGTAGCAACATGGGACTTTCGTAGGTGCTGGTGAAGCGGGCGTAGTAACGCGACTCGTTGTACCAACGGTTACCCAGCAACTGGAACTCGCCGGAGAGCTCGTCCGTCCAGCCTTCCGACAGATAGTCAAACTTGAAGTAATCGTAGTCTAAGAAGCAGTCGCGTCCCCGGTGGCTGAACATACCGGCACCGAGGCGGAAGAAGAGGTTGCGCATGGCGTAGAGATTGATGCGGTAACGTGCATCAGCCTCTATGCGTTCGTAGTGCGTTTGTCCTGTGCCCAAGGCATAGCCCCGTTCGTAGCTCAGCAGCAGCGTGGGCCAGTGGGAGTAAAGCGGGTAGGGGCGTCCCTTCTCGTCGCGGTAATAGTATTGCCCCGGTGTGATGGTGAGCTGGAGGCAGGGGGCGATGCTGGTGAAACGGGGCAGCATCTGCGCCTTCTCGGCCTCTTCGTTCCAGCGGATGAGCGAGCGTCGGTGGTAGCGCACGCCGGGGGAAATGCGGAAGCCGGGACGTGGCGATAGGCTGAAGTCGGCAGCCATGTAGGTGTCGCGGTAGTCGTGGAAGCCATACGACTGGATGATGTTCACTAACGAGTCGTATTTCTCTATCCCCTCTAACTTATCGATGAGGGCTTCGGCCTGCCGGTTGTTGTAGATGTGAGAGCCGCCGCCGGCTTTCAGAGAGAAAAAACCGTCCCATCGGGGTAGGCAGGCTAACTGGCAGGGCATTTGCCAATAGACCTGCTTCTGCTTGAAACTGTAACCCAGCCGCGGCGTGAAGTTGAGCATCGGCATACGGTCCGTTGCCTCGCGTTTCAGGCTGAGGGTCAGCTTTGTCTTGAGCGTCAGACCTTTTGAACCGCCCCATTCTACCATCGACGGACTGATGACGGGCGGCAACTTCAAGGTGGCGCGTCGGCCGCGTCCCCAAGTGATGGTGTGCGAGGAGAGAAACTTATCCTCCCACACCGACTGGCGGGCGGGATGGTATACCGCTGCCGGCGAAGCAATCGTGCCCGGCGATGGTACTGCGACGTTGGGTGGCATGTCGGTCGGTAACGCATCGGTCAAGGCAGTTTGCGGAAAAGCTTCGGCATAAAGTTGTGCTTCGGCTGGGCGCAGGGCAGTGGGACGGATGGAGTCAAAATATGCCACGCTGCCCCGCACGGTTTGCGAGGTGTCGATGCGCACCAAGCATTGGCTTGTCAGGTCGTAAGCTGATGTCGAGGGAACAGCACTTGTCGTATCGGCTGCGTAGGTATAGCTGGTCGTGATTTCCGCAGTTTCGCTTACGACGTTGCCCAGCAGTTGGAATGCCGAAACCACGCGCATAGTAGCAGGTAAGTAACGGCCATAGCCCGTAGTGTCGGTACGCAATGTGACGGTGAAGTTGCGCAGCTGGTAACGGAAGTTCAGGCTGCATCCTGTGATGCGTCCCGTTTGCGGGTCAATGTCGGCGTAGCCGCCGGCCAGCCGGTCGTTGCGCCAGCGCGGCGTGATGCTGAGGCGCACGGTGGGCTGGGGAACCCCCTTGGAGCGTGTGTGGTGCAGTAGCCTGTAACGGTAGAAGCCGCGGTTGCGTGGGTGGAAAGGGTTGAGCACGCCGCCGTCGAAAAGCTGCGTGCCGTAGAGCTGACCGCTGAAGCGGCTTTGTGAAAGGAAACGGTTGGGGCTGAGGTAACGGGCAGTCGACGTGAACGCCTTCACCTTGCAGTCCACCTCGCCTTTTGGCCAGTGTTGCATGCTGAACTCCGCTTCCGTGAGGTAGTCGTTCGTGCCTTTTTCTAATCGCATCATGCCCGGCATGTAGCGCACCAGCTGTCCGTTGCGCTTGGTGTGCATCCGGTGGCGCATGTAGGCGTTGCAGGTGTAGGAAATGCCGCTGAGCGGTCCTTTCTCCGCCATCCCGAACAGCTTTTCCAGCACTCGGTCGCAGGTGTCGCGCTCCGCGCGGTCGCCTTTTGTCTGTCCCCAAGCAGGTAGTGCCGTCATGGAAAGCCAGAGTAAAAAGCACAGCCCAAGAACCCATTCCGGGCAAGTTGCGAGGCTGCATCTTGTCAGAAATGTTTCTTGGGCTTTCGGCGGGTACGGCAAGCGACCCGCGCCCATAGGCTGATGGTTCAATGCGATATTCACCGGCAGTAGGCTTTCCGGGAAATTGAAATCCCCATTATATATAAGCGGAGGGCAGTGTGCTGCGGCGTCAGCTGCGGCTCACCGCTTTGACTCCCTTCACAGTGCGCAGTTTCTTAATGAGCGCGTTGAGGCGTTGCGTGTCGTCCACCAAAACCGTGAGGATGCCTGAGAAGAGGCCGTCGTTGGAGTCGATGTTAATGCTTCGGAGCATGATGTGTTCCTCTTTGGAGATGATGGAAGTGATGTTGTTCACAATGCCCAAGTCATCGTTGCCAATCACGTGCAGCGTGATGGGGTAGGAGCCTTGTCCCTTCCCCGCCCAGCGCGCTTTGACAATGCGGTAGCCGAAGCGTTCGCGCAGGGCCGGTGCATTGGGGCAACCGGTGCGGTGAATTTTGATGCCGCCGCTCACCGTGACGAAACCGAATACCTCGTCGCCATAAACAGGGTTGCAGCAGCGGGCCAGCTGGAAGTCCAGCCCCTTCAGGTTGCTGCCAATGACCAGTTCGTCCTGGTCGCCTTTGGCTTTAGCGCCGATTTCGCTTTCCATGGAGAAGTCCTCTGCCGAGCGAGCGGCGGCTCTTTCCGCTGTGCCCTGCTCCCGTCGTCCCAGTTCGGCGTAGGTGTCGAGCACGCGGTTCATGTCCACCTTGTTTTCTCCGATGGCCTTGAAGAAGTCTAAGCTCTCCTTGAAGCCCATCTTCTTCACCAGCTGGTTTACCAAGCTCTCCTCCCATTCAATTTTGCGGTTACGCATTTTGCGCTCCAGCGTTTCCTTCCCTAATGCGCTTTCGCGAGCCGAGAGTTCCCTTACCGCCGCCCGGATTTTGGCTTTGGCGTGTCCGGATTGCGCAATGTTGAGCCATTCCGCCTTAGGCGTTTGGTTGTTGGCTGTGAGGATTTCCACGGTCTGTCCACTTTCCAGCTGTTGACGTATGGAGTAGTTCTTTCCGTCTATGCGTCCACCCACGCAGCGGTTACCCACAGCAGAGTGAATGGTGTAAGCAAAGTCGAGCACCGTGGCACCGGTGGGCAGGCGGTAAAGGTCGCCTTTGGGAGAGAACACATAGACATCATTGGCCTTCATTCCGGAAGAAAGATTTTGCGCCAGCATCGAGTCGTTGCCCGTTTCGAGCGCCGCCCGGATGTCGGCCAACCAAGCATCCACGCCCCCGCCGCTACTCTTGATGCCTTTGTAACGCCAGTGGGCGGCCAGGCCGTGTTCGGCAATCTCGTCCATGCGTTCCGTCCTGATTTGCACTTCCACCCATTTATCCTCCGGCCCTTTCACCGTGATGTGCAGACTTTCGTAGCCGTTGCTTTTGGGCACGGTCAGCCAGTCGCGCAAACGTTTCAGGTTGCTTTCGTATTTGTTGGTAATCAGCGAGAACACCTTCCAGCACTGTTCCTTTTCTTTCTGCAACGGTGCATCGAGAATGATGCGGATGGCAAAGAGATCGTACACGCCGCTGAAGCCGCACTGCTGTTTCTGCATCTTCTGCCAGATGGAGTGGATGCTCTTGGTGCGCCCCTTCATGTGGTAGCGCAGTCCCTCGGCGTCGAGCATTTGGCGGATAGGTTCGGTGAAGCGTTCGATGTAGGCATCGCGGGAGCGTTTGGTGGCGTTCAGGCTCTCTTTGATGAGGTAGTAGGCATCGTGTTCCAGATATTTCAGGCTCAGGTCCTCCAGCTCGCTTTTCAGTTTGTAGAGTCCCAACTTGTGGGCCAGCGGTGCAAAGAGGTAAGCCGCCTCGGTTGAAACGCGCTTTTGTGCTTCTGTGTTTTCCGTCTCCTTAATGCGGCGCATGAGGCAAACACTTTCTGCGATGAGTAGCAGCACCACCCGCATATCGCCTGCCTGCGAAATAAGCAGGTTGCGGAAATTGTCGGTGCGCAAGGCTTCCGTCTTCACCATCGTCTGGTCCACCCTGATGAAGCCCCGCAGCGTTTCGATGATGTCCTTGTTGAAGAAACGTTCTGCCAGTTCCAATTGTTTCGTCTCTCTGATGACCGTGCGTAGCAGGCAGGCCTGCAGGGCGTGTCCGCGCAGTCCAATTTCCTGCGCTGCCAGCCTGATGGTGTCGAGTGCCAGCTCCACGCGGTCCTGTCCGAATTCGTCGTACATACATTCTGGCGCGGTTTGTGCCGCACTGTGCAGGAAGTCGGCCAGTTTGCGTGCCTCGTCGGGGGCCGGCCTTACGTTTTTGTCGTGGTACAAAGCCAGGAGCGATGCCATGGCCGCCTCGTGTCGCCGGTTGGCCGTTGTATTAGTTCCTGTGTACATGATAAATCTTGCGTTAGAGTATTTAGGTAAGGGAAACGGCTCTTCATTTATTGAGCCAATGGTCTATGAGCCGCCGAGCCAGGCTCACTTTTCCGGGAATGTCCGGCATGTTGTCGCGCCGGAACCATCCCCCCTTCTTCAGTTCCGAAGTTTGCAGCGTCAGCTCACCGTCGGCATACTCAGCGGTGAAGCCCACCATCAGCACGTTGGGGAAGGGCCAAGGCTGCGAGGCAAAGTAGCGTAGGTTACGGATGTGCAACCGCGTTTCCTCCCACACTTCGCGTTTCACGCACTCTTCAAGCGTTTCCCCGGTTTCCACAAATCCCGCCACCAGGCCCATGTAGTCCCGTTTGAACTTGTGGCTCTGCACCAGCAGGATTTCTTCATCATTGTTGCGTGTGATGGCCACAATGACGGCGGTGGCGAGGGAAGGCCACACCTCGTCGCCGCACCGGGTGCAGCGTTTGGAGATGTCCGTGTGCAGGTGCATGGGCGCCCCGCAACGTCCGCAAAAGCGGGTCGTATCGTCCCAATGCAGCAACTCGTGTGCTTTACCCGCCAAGCGGAAGAGCGCGTCGGGCAGCACGCCGAAGGTTTCTCTGAGCCCCATGAGCATCCAGTCCGGCGACTGAGGAGGCGCAACCAACCGTCCCGCATAGCAAGGCATACCTTCCCACTGTGGCAGCTTGAGCAAGGAACCATCAGCCACGGGCACCCGGGGCAATGTTTCCGATCGGGGAACCTCAGCCCCGGTTGTCAGCAGCAGCTGGTCTTTGTGGAAGAGAAAATATACATTCATTTGAATTTGATAATTTCTAATTAGCCCGCGGCCATGGTGTGGCGGTACTGCTTCGTCCAGTATGAGGGTCGTAGACCTAATTAAACATTATACATTATTCATTAAAAAATGATTCATTTACTGCTCCGTGCATTCGCTCAGGCGGTGCGAAATGCGCATGGCACAGAAATGTGGGCCGCACATGGTGCAAAATTCCCCGTTCTCGTAGTGCGCTTCTTTATAATATTGCGTGGCCAGTTCCGGGTCGAGGCTTAGGTTGAACTGATCCTTCCACCTGAACTCGTAGCGTGCTTTCGAGAGCGCGTTGTCCCTGACCTGTGCGCCCGGATGCCCCTTGGCCAGGTCGGCAGCGTGTGCCGCAATTTTGTAAGTAACGACACCGGTGCGCACATCGTCGCGGTTGGGCAGTGCGAGGTGTTCTTTGGGCGTAACATAGCAGAGCATGGCCGTTCCGAGTGCGCCAATAATCGAGGCTCCGATGGCCGAGGTGATGTGGTCGTAGCCCGGTGCGATGTCTGTAACGAGCGGTCCGAGCGTGTAGAAGGGCGCTTCGTGGCATTTCTCGATTTGTCGCTGCATATTCTCCGGAATTTTGTGCATGGGCACGTGTCCCGGTCCTTCGATGAACGCCTGCACTCCTTTTTCCCACGCACGGGTAACCAGTTCGCCCATGGTGTCCAGTTCAGCAAACTGTGCCTTGTCGTTTGCGTCGTTGATGGAGCCGGGCCGCAGTCCGTCGCCCAAAGATATGGCCACGTCGTATTGGGCGCAGAGGTCGCAGATGTCGTCGAAGTGCTCATAAAGGAAACTCTCGCGGTCGTTTTTCTGGCACCACTCAGCAATGATGCTGCCGCCACGGCTCACCATGCCCGTGGTGCGGCCTTGCGAAAGATGAATGTTCTTCCGGCGGATGCCGCAGTGGATGGTGAAATAATCCACGCCCTGTTCGCATTGCTCCACCAGCGTGTCGCGGAAAAGTTCCCAAGTGAGGTCTGCCGCCACGCCGTTCACCTTCTCCATGGCCTGGTACATCGGCACTGTGCCGACGGGTACGGGACAGTTGCGCACAATCCATTCGCGCGTTTCGTGGATGTGCTTGCCCGTTGACAGGTCCATCAGCGTGTCGCCGCCCCATTTGCAACTCCACACAGCCTTCTCTACCTCCTCTTCTATGGTTGAGGTCGTGGCCGAGTTGCCAATGTTCGTGTTGATTTTCACTAAGAAATTCCGTCCGATAATCATCGGCTCCGCTTCCGGATGGTTGATGTTGGCCGGTATCACTGCGCGGCCCGCAGCCACTTCTTGGCGTACAAATTCCGGTGTGATGTGTGTGGCAATGCCCAGAGCCTCACAATCCATGTTCTCGCGGATGGCCACATATTCCATTTCCGGGGTAATCACTCCCTGACGGGCCATGGCCAACTGCGTAATGTGTGCGCCCGCTTTGGCTCGCAGCGGCAGGTGGTGGTGTGCAAACCGAAGGTGGTCCAGGCTCTTGTCCGCCAATCGTTTGCGGCAGTAAGCCGAGGAAAACTCGGATAACTGTTCCACCTCTCTTTTCAGAATCCACGCTTCGCGCAAGCGCGGCAATCCTTTTTTGAGGTCAATTTCCGCCTGAGGGTCCGAATAGGGGCCGCTCGTGTCGTAAACCATCACCGGTGCATTCTCTTCAAAGTGTTTGTTCCCTTCAGCATCCTTGGTAACGGTGGGCGTCAGTTTGACCCGTCGCATACCCACCCGCAATTCCGGGAATATGTTCCCGTGCAGGTAAATCTTCTCACTGCCGGGGTAAGATATTTTCATTTGATTGTCCATAACAAAAAAGAATATACAGTATTAACGTACCCGTTTCGGGGTAATTTGGTAGCAAGTTTATCAGTCCATTATTCGTCGGCATGGAGCAGCCGCCCGATCATGGCTGCCGGGTCGTTGGCGCGCAGTACGGTCCCGCTCACGGCAATGCCTTGAACTCCCGTTTCGAGCAGGGGCATCACATCGTCTGGACCTATCCCTCCGATAGCGCAAACCGGCAGGCGAACGTCCGCTTCGGAGAGTTGCTTCATGATTTGCCGGTAACCCTCTAAGCCCAACGTGGGTGCCAGTTTTTCTTTCGTAGTGGTAAAGCGGAAAGGACCACAGCCGGCATAGTCGGCTCCCTGTCTTTTCAGGCGGATAATCTGTTCCGCCGTGTTGGCTGTTCCGCCGATGAGAAATCCCTCGCCGAGAAAAGCGCGTGCCTCGTCCACCGGCATATCCTCCTGTCCTAAATGAACGCCGTCGGCTTCTATCTTTTTGCAGAGTTCCACCCGGTCGTCGAGCACGAAAACGGCTCCTGCTTCCCGACAAGCCTTGAGCAGTCGGCGAGCCACAGGTTCAACTTCTGCATCATCGGCCCCCTTCATGCGCAGTTGTATCCACTTGCATCCCCCTTTCAGGGCCAGAAGGGCCGAGTCTTCGTAAGTGATGTCTTCAAACGTGTGAGTGATGAATTGAACAGGTACCATGTAAATCCGTGTTGAGTCAGTCATGTAACAAACCTCCGCCTACAACCAGAGTAGGGCGGGGAGGTATTTCATTCGGCGAGCTTCCCTTCGCCGGCATTGTCCGGTGCAGGTTCGGAGGGTATATTCTCAGCACGTTCAAGCGAACGTACACCCCTAAGCTCTTTCAGAGGGCAAAAATAATGTTTGCAAGGGTAACGACCAAGTAAATAAGGCGTGTTTTCTGCCGGTTCAGCCTCCGAATGGAAGTTTGTCGCCCCTGTCCGCTACGGGCCAAGTTAGAAACAGGAAATCTGGGCATTAAAAAAGGAAGAGAATGGATTGATTGTTTGGATGAAAAATCCTTCTAAGTGGGGTTATATATACGTGTTTTCATTCTTTAAAAAAAGATTCAAACCTTCATAGTAGAACGTTTCCCGTTGATTTTCAATGACTTTGCATATGAACCTTTGTGGTGATGAAATATTCAAATCATTCATCAGGCTGCATATCGCATCCGGTGGGAAGGATGGTGAAAAAAGAGGGGGTGTGAAAGATGGCTGCATATCGTTATGAAGCGGATTTTAGACTGAAAATGGATGAAGGAAATACAAAACCAAACATTCATCTGTGAAATCATTGATTTTCAGAAGAAAAAAATACGGCCAATGAATGTTTGAAGCTTTTTTTTCGGGGGTAAAAAAGCGTATATATAAAGGGATTCCAGTTTCGGAGGTTCCGAAACTGGAAGGTGATGAGGTCGCTTTAGTCAGGCTGAATCTCGGCATAGCTTGGGGCAAGCTGGGCACTGCGCTCGCCTTGTACAGCTCTTCTCCCTTTAGCTCTGTGCAAAAAGTCCGGGACTATTTTCTGGTTCATCCGACATTTCGAGTGATGAACGCAAAAATATATAGTCAAAAAAGAAAACCGCTGAACTTGTTGTATATTTGAATAACCACTAAAAAATATATAACGATGAACAGCAGTTTTCTATATTACGCTTGGGGG
>JALEYW010000045.1:0-4692 GCA_022773145.1 Bacteroidales bacterium | reverse complement strand
CCGCTCTTCCTTCTGCTCTTCCTTCTGCTCTTCCTTCCGATAATCCCTGTTGAAGGGCACTGTGGTAAAAGGTTTTCTCGGTGCGGATGATGTCCCAGAATTTATCGTAGCCGTAAAGTTGTTCATCGGTGTAAGTGGACTCTTCCAGAACAGCCAAAGCTTTGTTGATTTCCGGGGTGTCAAGCATCTCCTGAGGGATGTTTTGGGTGTTTTCTCTGATTTCCGTCAGATACCGGAGCCAGAGTACTTGCATTTTTTTCTCAGAGAGAGTATGCGGGTGGAATTTGGGCAGTTCCACAAAAATGAGGTGCAGTCCGTCAATCACTCTGTCGGTGTACTGTTCATGAACCATACGATAGTAATGGTAGTATTCGGGAATATCCTTTTCAAATACATCGTTTACCAGGTTCAGGGAATAGACGGGTTCCAGGAGGTGATAGCTCTCGTTGCGGTCCAACTGACGGACATAAGCCTTGGCGGAGTTGAACATGACACGTTGCATGAACTCTTGCGACCACACCATTTGCATTTCTACGATAAATTGGCGGCCGTTCAGGTCTTTGCATCTCACGTCGACGATGCTGTTTTTGCGTAAAGGGTTTTCAGGCACCAGTTCGGCGGGAAGATATTCCACCGAAGTGATGGTTTCATTTTCGTTTTTGAAAGGGAGCAGGGCATTCAGAAGGCTTACGACCAGGTCGGGGTGTTCGCCGAACACTTTCTTGAAAGTCAGGTCTGCTTTAGGGTCCAGATATCTTTTTGCCATAGTTGCTGAGATTTTTGTTGTCAGGAAAAATGATGTAACGATTGCCGGATGGAATGGCGGAAGATTTTACCATCCAGTGACTTCAAACCCGGCATCGCTGTACCATTCCGTCTGGCGGAATGCTGTGTTCAGGTCGCCGTGTATGGTGGATTTGGCGTTTCGGGTATAGACTTCCTGCGGCACGAACATACTGACAGCCCGGTAGTTGTCAGTGTCAATGGGCACATGCTGATAATCCCAGTTGTAGGGTCCTATCCAATATCTTTCGGTCGCGCCATGGTAAACGATCACGTCGTCCAGGGCACGGAGCACCTGGGCCGTATCAGCCGGAGCCAATATCCGGGTGATGCTTTGCCGGGCATCATAATTGTGCGGCCGGTAGTAGTACTTTGAGCAATAGGTCTGATAGTTCAACACGCCGTTCATGTCGGCAGTTTGTCCATCGGCCAGAGAGGAAGCGGGCAAGGCGTTCTTCAGCGTTGCTGCCAGGTGCGCCAGTTTGTCTGTCTGCAGGCAGGCTATCGCCAGGCCGTAGTCGCCGTAGATATATCTGAGGTCCGTATCCGTAACATCTTGCAGGTAAGTTCGGGCAATATCTGCCGGATCCGCGCTGAACAAGCCCTTTTCCATTTGATGGGTATAATATGCGCCGGCTGATGGTATGGCCATGGGGGATGCCACGATGTAGTCCGTCTGGTTGCGCAGCGCGTAGGCCACTTCCAGATTTTGCATCAAGCAGGCATCAAAGAAGATGAACCGGCAGTGTATGCCGGCAGCGTCAATGGCCTGCGCCATGTCTTCCACGTTCATGTTTGCGCCTTTGTCGCCCAGTTTCCCGTCCGGTCCACTGTCAATGCCAAACGACAGTGTGTGGGGAAGCTGTGGTGAGGCTGCCGGATTTTCAAATGCGTCGTAGTCCGTTTCGGTTGCTGGGATCCACCCGTCGGCGTGCGACCACATCACCAGCCCGTATTCTTGGGCCGGACATTTTTCTTTCATCACTCCGAGCACTTCAGCGAAGCGTTCCGGGGAGGCGGAGCAAATGTCGTAGTCCCATTGCTTCAGCAGAAGCGGCTCTTCGCTTCCGGACGTGACACAGTAGAGTCTGGGTGCCTTGTCGTCATCGACGAACATAAGCAAGCGGTCTGCCGAGGGGATGAAGGCGTGTCCGTTCATGATTTCGGTAGAATCCTCCGTATGGCAGCGCCAAGCCCCCAGTGAGTTCTCTGCGCACATATACACCAATACCGTCCGGCGCGCCATGCCGCTGTCGGGCTGTTCCGCCTCCGGCTTTTTGTCAGAGCAGGCAATGAGTAGGGTGGACAGGAAAAGTAAGAACAAATATGGGAACGATTTCGTTAAGCCAAATGAGCAGAGTTCAAGCTCGCTTGAATACTCTGCCATGGCGAGAAATCGCACTTTTAAGAACGATTTCGTTAAGCCAAATGAGCAGAGTTCAAGCTCGCTTGAATACTCTGCCATGGCGAGAAATCGCACTTTTAAGAAGTTCTTCATTGGTCTGCATTGTTTTGGATAAAGGAAATCTCGATTTTTTTGAATCCCAGGGCCGAGAATACCTGTGTGAAATGCGTGCGTGCATGTTCTTCAGCCAATTGCAGGTTGTGCGGTGTCAGGCATCTGTCCAGCATAGCCTGCCGTGCTTTTTTGTAAAGTTCTTCGTTCGCCTGTGGCGGGATACTGCCTTTTTCGTAGAAAGACCGGCTGTGGGCCTCGTCCACGAACAGCGAATCGAGCAGCGTGATGGCCGGCAGGCGCAGCCGGCATACCGAGTCGGGTAGCGAGGTGAACCAATCCTCGGGTGCTGTCGTCATATCTATGCCCAGACGTAGCGTGCCGCTGTAGATGCGTACCAGGTGGTCATCGCCGAACGTGCCTTTCCTGTGCCACTCCACCAGTTCTTCCGTCGTCACTGACAAAAATTCCCATTGGTCAAGTTTGCGCAGGCTCCGTATCTCCTCCGGGGTGATGTCAATGCGTGTGTTGTGTACCAGATTCAGTGCTACAGGCGGATTTTCCTGGAAACTTTTCACGATTACCGCAACAGCCACAGCGGTGGCAGCAATGGCCGCCACCCACCAATAACGCACCATGCTTAGCAGGATGCCACCCAGCCTGGAAAAAGAGTGAGGTCTGTTCTGCGTCATGCGTCAAAGCTTTTGGATGAGGGGAAGTAAGTCCTTGTCTGAAAAATCCTTGCGGAAGCGAATGACGATGTGCTGCTCGTCAAACCCCATCCGCTCCAGTAGCGGCACCAGCAGTGTTGTGGCATCTTGTCGTGCTTGTTCCGTCAGCCCGTACTGGGCTGTGTGGTTCAGGATGCTGTCCATGCCTTGTTTGGCCAGTGCAGCTTTTTCTGCATCGGAGAAGCGTGAGCGCAACGGGCCGACATATTGCCGGGTGCCTTGGTGGTCAATCTTTGAGGCCGTGGCCACCAAACAGGGGTCTGGCAGGGTGATGACAATTTTCCCGTCACGGCATTCTACGTTCCGGCTGTCAAACTGTGCAAAGTCAATATAAGCTTTCAGTGTCACGTCAATCGGGATGGCGATTTTCCGGTCGCCAACCCGGGTAGGCACCTTTACGGGGATGCCCACTATTTGGCCTTCCAGCGAAGGGGCATCGCTGTAGGTGACCAGTTTGTGGATGACGGCTTCAGTGGTGTAGAGCCGTGCTTGTTTGTTAACCTCCATCACAATGCGTGCCACGGTGTCGGTTCTTATAGCCTGTTCGCTACGCACGCTGTCCGTCCCGTTTCCGCACCTGCTGCACGAAGCGGTGTAAGGTACAATGCCGGCCAATAACAGCACGGTTGTTACGATGGAAAGTAAAAGACTGCGCATACGTCAAACGGTTTTAATAGGGCAAAATTAGAGAAAAACTTTCAGTCTTTGGAGTGCTTATTTTGATAACTGGCAAAGATTTCGTTATTTTGCCTTTCCGTAAGACAAAAAACACACCGTTCTAAACAAAATGAGAATAAAGAAAATTTCCGTCCTCGGGGCGTGCGCCATCTTCATGCTGTCATCCTGTGGCGAAAAGAAGAGCAATGTGAATGTGGAAGCCCTGCAGACGGAACAGCAGCAGGCTGTGGCCGGCACTCCCTATGCCGAACCGGAACTTAAGAACTCTTCTACGGCGAAACTGGGGGGAAGAACTTACCAGATTACCGTGGAGCGTCGTGCCGACACTTCGCTCCCGGTGGTGACCGATGAATTGGGAAACCGTTTTTACGACAACCGTGTGGAAGTGAGCATTTTGCGCGATGGTCAGTCTTTCTTGCAGCGCAGTTACACCAAGGATGCCTTCTCCGACTTCCTGTCTGCTTCCGACAAGCAGGGCACAGTTCTCTTGGGCATGGCCTTTGATGCCGACCGCAGCGATTCCCGTGCCATCCGTCTGGGTGCGCAGATAGGGCAGGTAGGTGTGGAGGAAGGACCTGCCTTCGTCGTGGAAATACCGCTTGGAGGGGGAGCACCCAGTATCGTGCGCGACAGTAACCAGGACACTACGGGCGACGATGGAATGGAGGATTAAAGTGCACCTTTGCGTTATTCACGGGTGAAGCTGTTCTTCGGTAGCCTTGCAATGTGTTGAGCTCTGTTTTAATGAAGATCATATAAGTAGGTGTTTAAAAGTAGTTGATATCATGTATGTCTCTCGATAGAGCACTCGTGATATCAACCACTCTTAAACACTTTCTTGTATATGGGCATAGCCAATACGCGACTTTTGATTGGTATTTTCTTGCTTATTCTCCGTTTTTCGGCACAGTAGAAATTTAGTGGGGAATAATTTGGTAAGAGGCCGAACTATTTGTTGTTTTGCAGCATGGAAACGAATTACATGCAGATGCTGGCAAGCGTTGTATTGCCGTCAGAGATATTGAACTACTTCTCAATTGTAGG
>JALEYW010000087.1:0-19969 GCA_022773145.1 Bacteroidales bacterium | reverse complement strand
ATCATATAAATATAAACTAATTTTAAACACCTACTTATACTTTCAAAAGTCGAAATATTCTACAAAAATCTTTAACACCTTTCCCTTCCATCTAACCCACTGCCATCACGCACCATTCCTCGCGCGCAATATATACGTAATTTTTTCACTCAAAAAAGCCTTCACCCATTCACACAACAGCTGTTTCTCGTTGATAATCAGCTGTTTTCGGTGTGAACACTTGGTCCCCTCTAACCCTTCACACGGCTTCACTTCTTCACCTGAGCCATTTGCACGGGAATAACCTATTTTCACATCCTTGTCCCCCTTTTGTCGCCCCCTGCATGGCTCTTTTTCACCGGAATGGAAAGGGCTGACAGTAATGAATAATTTGAATGTACAAACCTTCATCCTTAATTCCTATGAAAATCAGCAAGAAACTATCTCAGTTTGAAGGATTGAACGATTTTTTCAAAGGAAAAATTACGTATATAGAAGGGGTGGTTTGCAGCCTGAAACACCCAAGGCGCAGCGGTGCGCCGTCCGACTGACGAACACGAACCGCTGCGCCTTGACTGCGAAGACACTATGTAGACACTACCTCGGAATTGCCGGCACTTGGCGAACTTATTTTTCCGCCAACCGTTTGCACCATTTACCTCCCAGCATACAGTAGAAACCGATGATGATAAAGGGCAAACTGAGCAGCTGGCCTTGGTTCAGACCGATGGTTTGCTGCATGGTCAACTCCCACGGTTCCTGCACCTCCTTGAAAAATTCCACCAACAGGCGGAAGGTGAAGATGGTGCTCAGGCAGTAACCGAAGAAGAAGCCCTGCCCCACCCGATGCTCGTATTTGCGGTAGAGCCACAGGCCGACAACGAAAAAGAGGAAGTAGGCCACGGCCTCGTAGAGCTGGCCGGGATGACGCGGCAGGGTGTCGCCGTTTTGCACAAACACAAAGCCGTAATCAGAATCGGTGAACTTGCCCACGATTTCGGAGTTCATCAGATTGCCCATGCGTATCATGCAGGCGGCAATGGGGGTGGCCACGGCAATGTCGTCGAGCACGCGCATGAGGTTCACCTGGTACTTGCGCACATAGAGCCACAGGGCGATGATCAGGCCGATGGTACCGCCGTGGGAGGCGAGCCCGGCATAGCCCGTGAACTTCCAGCTGCCATCGGGCAGGTGGCGGATGGGGAGTACCATCTCGACAGGATGGGACAGGAAGTAGGCCGGCTCATAAAACAGGCAATGACCCAAACGGGCGCCGACCAGGATGCCCACAAAGCAATAAATAAACAACGACTCAAACTTCTGGGGCGGTATTTGCTGACGCTGATAGAGTTTCAGCACCACCACGTAGGCCAGTGCCAGCCCGATGCACCAGCAGATTCCGTACCACCTCACGCTGAACGTGCCCAGCGCAAAGACTACCTCCGAAGGATTCCAAATGACTGCTTCCGGTAACATTGAAGGGACTGTTGGGGTTTAAACATTGAAGCGGAAGTGCATGATGTCGCCATCCTGTACTTCGTATTCCTTACCTTCCACGTGGAGCAGGCCGGCCTCGCGCACCGCTGCTTCGGAGCCGAGACGCACATAGTCGTCGTATTTGATGACTTCGGCGCGGATAAAGCCTTTCTCGAAGTCGGTGTGGATGACGCCGGCACACTGCGGGGCTTTCCAGCCGCGACGGTAGGTCCAGGCTTTCACTTCCATCTCACCGGCCGTGATGAAGGTTTCAAGTTCCAGCATCTTGTAAGCCGTTTTAATCAGACGGTTGCAACCGCTCTCCTCCAGCCCCACATCCTGAAGGAACATCTGGCGTTCTTCGTAGGTTTCGAGTTCGGCAATGTCGGCCTCGGTCTGCGCGGCCAACACGAGCACTTCTGCTCCTTCGTCCTTAACAGCCTCACGCACCTCGTCGACATAATGGTTGCCCGTGGCGGCACTGGCCTCATCGACATTGCACACATAGAGCACGGGCTTGGAGGTCAGGAGGAAGAGCCCTTTGGCGGCCTTCTGCTCGTCCTTGCTCTCAAACTGCACGCTGCGCGCACTCTTGCCTTGAAGCAACGCCTCACGGTAGGCAGTAAGGACGGCATATTCCGTCTTGGCGTTCTTGTCGCCACCCACCTGGGCTATTTTCTCCACGCGCTTCATGCGGTTCTCCACCGTTTCGAGGTCCTTGAGCTGCAGCTCCGTATCAATGATTTCCTTGTCGCGCACGGGGTTGACCGAACCGTCGACATGGACCACATTGCCGTCGTCGAAGCAGCGGAGCACGTGGATGATGGCATCCGTTTCGCGGATATTGCCCAGAAACTGGTTGCCAAGGCCCTCGCCCTTCGATGCCCCCTTGACCAGACCGGCAATGTCGACAATCTCGACCGTGGTGGGCACGATGCGTCCGGGATGAACCAGCTCGGCCAGCTTGGTAAGGCGTTCATCGGGCACGGTGATGACGCCCACGTTGGGCTCAATGGTGCAGAATGGGAAATTGGCCGACTGTGCCTTGGCATTACTCAGGCAGTTGAACAGGGTGGACTTGCCCACATTGGGCAAACCCACAATGCCGCATTGTAAACTCATAGACTATTTTGTGTAATTCTTAATTTCGGGGTGCAAATGTAGACATAATCCGCGAGCTTTTGAGCCGACGGATTGCAGAAACTATGTTTATCAGGAGGAATGACAGGAAGAAACGAAAAAAAAGCAGCCACTGCTCACACGGGGTCTGCTACCGGAGGGTCAGTGGCTGCTTTGTACCAGAGAAGATTAGTTTTGTACCAGCCGGCCGTTCTGAAGCCGGACTACATAGGTCTTTCCTTTTTTGGTGTCGAACTTCAAGGTCTGCCGACCATAGCGCACGGCACACGGACCGCCGGAGCCGGAGGTGATACGTGCCTCAGCCAAGCTGCCATTCGTCCAACGGATGTCCACACCGAAGTTGCCACGGGCACGGAGACCGGATATCTGACCCTCAGCCCAGGCATCGGGAAGGGAAGGCAGCAGGTCGATGCAGCCGGCGTGGCTCTGGAGCAACATCTCGGTGACACCGGCAGTGCCGCCGAAGTTGCCGTCAATCTGGAAGGGCGGATGCACATCCCACAGGTTGTCGGCCGTGCCGTTTTTGAGCAGGTTGCCATACAGCACATAGGAGTGGTTACCATCGTGGAGACGCGCCCACTGGTTGAGCTTCCATCCCATGCTCCAACCCGTGGCTCCGTCGCCGCGATGCTCCAACACCACGCGCGAAGCCTGCGCCAAATCCGGCGTGGTGAGGGGTGAGATGGTACGACCCGGGTGCAGGCCAAAGAGATGGTTCACGTGGCGGTGTTCGTCCTTGGGGTCGTCGATGTCGCGGCTCCACTCCATGAGCTGACCGTAACGTCCGATGCGATAAGGTGCTAATTCATCGAGGATTTTCTGCCATTTCTTCACTTCGTCGGCATCGGTTTTCAGCACTTTGGCAGCCTCAATGCAGTCGAGCAGTATTTCGCGCACCACGGCATGAGTAAACGTAGTGCCTTCATCCACAGGGCCGTGTTCGGGCGAGGTGGACGGAGCCGCGGTGAGCGTGCCGTCGGGTTTGCGCCACAGGAAGTCTTCACAGAACAGGGCACAACCGCGCATCAGGGGGTAGGCCGTCTGGCGCAGAAACTGCTCGTCGCGGGTGAAGTCGTAATAGTCCCAAAGGTGGGTGGCGAGCCAGGAAGCGGCCATGGGATTATAGTTCCACGACATGTCGGCTCCTTCCAAAGGTGCGGTGAAACCGAAGATATTGGCCGAAATGCCGGCGGCCCATCCGCGGGCTCCCCAATAAGCCTTGGCGGTACGTTCGCCGGGCTTTTCGAGCAGGCGGATGAAATCGGTTAAAGGCTCGGCACATTCGGCAAGGTTGGTGGGCAAGGCCGGCCAGTAGTTCATCTGCAGGTTGATGTTGTTGTGATAGTCAACGCGCCAAGGACCGTCCACGTTGTTGTGCCACATACCTTGCAGGTTGGCGGGCATATTTCCGGGGCGGGAAGAAGCGATGAGCAGGTAACGGCCAAACTGATAGTAGAGTGTTTCCAACGCGCGGTCTTCTTTTCCTTTGCGATAGTCGGCCAGGCGTTGGTTGGTGGGCTTGTCGGACGAAACTCCGGCCAGTTCAAACTGCACACGGCGGAAAAGGGGCATATAGTCCTTGAGGTGTGCCTTGAAGAGCTTGTCGTAACCTTGCTTTGCGGCCCGGGTTATCCAATTTTGCGTGGTTTCATCGGGCTTTACGCCCACATAGGCTTTCGGGTCGGTGAAATCAGGATTGTAGTTGGGGGCATAATCGGTGTCGGCGGTGAGCAGGAGGACAACCTCGTCGGCACGGTCGACACAGAGCTTGCCGTCTTTATAAGTGCAGGTACCTCCCTTGGGCAGGACGCGGAGGCGCACCACGTAGCGCAGCTGGTTGTTGTCGAGCCGCCCGTCGTAGGTGAGCAGTCCCTGGCCGTCGAAAACAAATTTGCCCTCGCCCACAGGACTGGGGGTATAGCTGATTTGCAAATGCTGCTTGCCGGGTTGCGAAGCGGCGAAACGCACCGCCATCACGTTGGCGGGATAGGACACAAAGGTGGTGCGCTCGTAGGATGCGCCGTCAGGGCCCTCGAAGCTGACCTTGGCATAGGCGGAATCGAGCGAAAGTGCCCGGCGGTAGTGCTTCACGGCGGCTTCGTCCAAGCCCGTTTCCACACAGAGCTCACCCATGGTGGTGAAAGAACCGAAACGGAATTGGGGCTCGCCGGTGGCTTCGTAGGGTACGGTGCTGTTGAAATTGGAGGAGGTGAGCTGTCCGGCTTTGTCCCAATCGCCATCGAGCAGTGCCTGGCGTATCTCGGGCAGGAGGTGGGCCGACTGTTTGTTCTGTGCCCAATAGTCGGCAGGACCCTTGGCGGTGTTGGGACCGCCGCGCCACAGTGTTTTTTCGTTGAGCGTATAACGTTCGATAGAAACGCTTCCCATCACGTTGCAGCCGATGCTGCCATTGCCTAAAGGCAGGGAGCGGGCTTCCCACTCGGAGTCGGGGTTCCAGTTGAAGCCTCCGGCGGCCACGGGCTTCTGTTTGCCTTGCTGGTCGGCGGGCACACCCTGCCACCAGCAGGCACGCCCCCTGAGGGAGGTGGGCTCGTCGAACCACACCACGTGCTGCGACTGCGCAGCAAGGGATGCCATGCAAAGCATGGAGAGGAAAAAGTGTTTATTCATAATTAGATAGGTATTAAGAAGGAATCTTTATAATATATGGATGGAGAAGTTGAAAGTTTATCTTATTCTTGGGAAAAGCCTGCGAACAGCGACCGTAAAACTTCTCCACTCTTCAACCTTAAACTATCTCTTGTATGCCCACACGCTGCTCCACAAAGTAACGGGGGCGACGTTTTACCTCGGTATAGATTTTTCCTACATACTCACCTATGATGCCGCAAGCCAGCAGGATGGCTCCACCGATGAACCACAGGCTCACAAGCAGAGAGGTCCAGCCCGCAATGGCACGGCCCTGGATATAGGCCACAACACCATAGACTATGGCACAAAGGGAAATGCACATAAATAACACGCCCAGCAGGGAGATGTAACGCAAAGGGCGCACGGAGAAAGAGGTGATGCCGTCGATGGCAAAAGCGAGCATTTTGCCCAAAGGATATTTCGACTCGCCGGCAAATCGTTCGCTACGGTCGTAATAGACGGTGTCGGTGACAAAGCCCAAAGAGGCTACCATGCCACGCAGGAAGAGGTTTCGTTCGGGAAAGGACATCAATGCCTGCAAAGCCCGCCGACTCATCAGACGGAAGTCGGCATGATTGTAGACCATATTGCCGTTCATGCTACGCATCAGGCTATAGAAGGCCAAAGCGGTGGTGCGTTTGAACCAGGTGTCCGTTTTCCGCTCGCGGCGCACGCCGAACACAACGTCGGCCCCGCTACGGTAGCTGTCAACCATCTTTTCGATGGCCTCCACGTCGTCCTGCAAATCGGCATCGATGGAAACGGAGGCATCGGCATGGGCAGCCGCATATTCCAATCCGGCCCAAAGTGCCTGTTGATGGCCTACGTTGTGGGCCAGTTTCAGACCCGCCACACCGGATTGCTGCGCGGCAAAGCGGGATATCATTTCCCAAGTGCGGTCTCGACTGCCATCGTCCACGTAAAGCACTGTGGCCTCGTCTACCTTGCCACTGCTGCACAGCCGGGCGGCAAGGTCGGTCAGACGGCGGGTGGTTTCTTCCAGCACGGCCTCTTCGTTGTAACAGGGAACGACAATGATTATTTTCATGGTGAAAACAGGTTTTTCAAATTACGCGCGTTTGCGAAACACAAACCGCACGAGCAAAAAGTTTACGGGCACGGCGATGGCAAACACAGGGAACGGTGCCCAATCGGGCGGCAGACCCATCCACAAAAAGAAGTTGAGCAACACGATGTGGAGCAGATAGTTCACAACATGGGCCCCACCCATGCCCCACAACTTGCTCCACGAGGGACCGGTGCCGAAGGTGAACCAGGCAGTGAGGTAAAAGTTGAAAAGGAAACTGACCAGATAGCCCAAGGTGTAGGCCAAATTGACTGGCAGCAGGGTGTTGAGTGCATAGTAGAGGCCATAGTGCAATGCGGTGGCTAATGCGCCCACGACAACAAAGCGCAATGCCTCACCCTTCACGCCGGCTGTTCCTTTCATGGCTTGATAAAACGATAGAAGTACAACATGCGGCGGTCATCACAGCTACGGTGGTGGAAATCGGCCACCAACGAGACCTGATAATCGGGGTAACGACTGCAAAATGCTTCCAAATCGCCCTCGCCCATCAGCAGATAGCCCGCACGAGGCATAAAGGCACTGAAGGGCACGACTCTGTCGCCAAGATAGAAGTTGATGGTGAAGGGGTGCAGGGCGTTTCCGACAACTACATCCTTGCGGAAGGAATAGACTTTGCCCGCAGGCACCACACGGGCTATGTATTCGGCCTGCGGCTTGTCGCTCTTCGTGTTCAACACCAAGGGCTGGTAAACGGCATCAAGACTGACGAAGATGGAAAACACCACGGCGACAGCTCCATAGAGCAGGCCACGCGCGGAACGGCGGACTTTACAGAAAACCCAGACTGATGCCAAAGGAATGAGGCAACCTATCCATTCCAATACGGACAGGGGGGTGTCGGAAAGGGCATGCAGCATGGCAAGGTTCTGCTCGGCATGACGGCCCCCAAAGAGGCTGTCGGGCACCCAGCCCATGCGCACCACGGCAAAAGTCAACGTGAGCAGCAGCGCCGCTCCGACCAACGTCCAACCGAAGACTGCCAGCACACGACGGTGGTGTGCTTTCAACCAAAGCAGGTATTCTGCCAAATAGTAGGCCAAAAATGGATATACGGGGAGGAGATAAACACTGCGCTTGCTCTTGGGGATGCAGTAGAACACGAAGATGATGGCGAAAGAAAGGAAGGTGAACAACCGCACGCCGTCGACTGTGCGGATATGCTCGGTGAGTTTTGTCCACCACCGGCGCGGTTGCCATTGGAGCTTGGGATAACGCAACGCGAACAGGCTGAACAAGACCAAAAGGGTGTAGGGAACGAAACCGGCTACGATGGTCATCACATTATAGGGCCACGGATTGACATGGCTCTCATAGCTCATCTTGCCCATCAGGCGCAAGACGTTTTCTTCGTAAACCAAATCGAGAAAACGCTGGCCTCCTTGTTCATAAGCGGCCACATACCACAAGGCGGGAAGGAGGCAGGATAGCAAAGCTACCAGCACAAAACGGCCGAAGGTGGACCAAAAGGGGAAACCGCGCAACAGGCTATAGACTCCCACCACCAAACAGGGCAGCACAAGACCTACCGGCCCTTTAGAAAGGAAGGCACCACTCAGGCAAAGCACTCCCCACAGGGGAAGACCGTGCAGACCGCGCTCGGTCCAACGGTAGAGTTGATAAAGGGAGAGTACCATCATGAGTGTGAGCACCATGTCAACACGACAGGCTACTCCGGCACGATGGACTTCAAAGTTGGACAAGGTGATCAAGGCCATGAGCAACGCGACCTCCACTCCACGACGCCGGGCGTAGAACGCATAACCGGCCAAGACCATAAAACTCAACGCCAACGCACTGGGCATGCGCGAAGTGTACTCCGAAACTCCGCCCACCACAGTGGATATTCCGGCAACAATCCAGTGGAAGAACGGGGGCTTGTAGGCCATGTCCACACCGTTGTTGATGGGCAAAATCCAGTTGCCATCCTGCAACATAGACAAGGCCACCACGGCCTCACGTGGCTCGCCGCGCGTGTTAAACAACGTTTCACCCAAAAAAGGGAAGAGGGTAACGCAACAAATCAAGGCCAACAACCAAAAATATCGGTTGGAAGAGGAGGTTTGCGAAATGTTTGTCATCATAAAGGATATTTGCAGATGCAAACTTACATAAAAGGCACAAAAGAAACCGCATTTTCTCCAAAAGTGGCACAAAAAGGTGGGTGTAGTGGGGCAAATAGCTTACAAAGTGAACCAATACGTAAACAACATATACAAAATAAAATCAGCTAAGCATTGATACTCAATAACTTAGCTGATTATTTGTACCCAGAGCCGGGGTCGAACCGGCACGGGTTGCCCCACTGGTGTTTGAGACCAGCGCGTCTACCGATTCCGCCATCTGGGCCTTTGCTTACTCCCCCCTAATGGGGTGAAAAGCGGTGCAAAGGTAGATTATTTTTTGATGTATGCAAATTATTTTCCGCCTTTTTTGCATGATACATCTTAAATAGGAACAAAACAAACGGTATACAGCCCTGAAAGGGGAGCAAACCCAAGAAAAAAGTGTCTGACTAACGGGACATTTCAAAATGTAACACGCCACCGGAGGTGAGTTGGTCGTGAGAAATGACATAGCTGGATAGCGGCCGGCCGCCTATGGTGACACGACGCACAAGGGCTGTGGTGTCTGCTGCTCCGGGAGCTTCGATAATGAGCTTTTGAGAGGGGTAATAAGGGGATTGAAGCCGGATGACGACACGCTCGAACACGGGAGCCGTGAGTATGTACTCCGGATTGCCGGGACAATAAGGATAAAAGCCTAACATGCTGAACAGTGCCCAGGCAGACATGGTGCCGGTGTCATCATTACCGGGCAAACCGTCGGGCCGGTCGGTAAAGTGCTTGTGCAACAAACGGCGGGTGAGCTGCTGGGTGCGCCAGGCTTCTCCTTTGAAAAGGGAAAACAAATAGGGATAGACCATGTCAGGCTCATTGGTGGGGTCGAACAAGGAAGCATCGAACACATGTTGCAGTTTCTTCACATAGGCTTTCGGCCCTCCCATCAACCGCGCCAGCCCTTTTACATCGTAAGCCTGACTGAATGTGTAGTTCCAAGCTGAACCTTCATGGAAGCCGGGACAAGGGGCGAAATTTTCTCCCTGACAGGGATTGAAGGGGGAAAGGAAGGTGCCATCGGGCAAAAGGGGACGAAGGGTGCCGCTCTCACGGTTGTAATATCGGCGATACCCCAAAGAGCGGGCGGAAAAATAGCGGGCATCCTCGGCTTTTCCCAAAGCTGCCGCCATGCGGGAGAGTGCATAGTCGGCAGTGGCATATTCCAAAGCATGACTGACGGAATTGTCGTACTGTTCGCGCAATGGCACATAACCCAAACGGGAATAATCGTCGTTGTCGGGCCGCAAAAGGCTGGTGTCGCCTCGCTCCATCACTGCTTTACGCATGGCTGCATATGCCAACTCGGCATCGAAGTGGCGGAGTCCGCGCAACCAGGTGTCGGCTATCATAGGCACAGCGGGGTCGCCTTCCATGGTGAGCGTTTCACGGCCATACAGTTCCCAACGGGGCAAACGTCCTTGCTCGTTGTACATGGCAAGAAGGGAACGTACCATGTCGAGTTGCCTCTCGGGATAAACCAACGTGAGGAAGGGATGAACGGTGCGATAGGTATCCCAAAGAGAAAAAACGGTATAACGATTACCAGAGGTGGTACGGATTTCATTACTCTCCATGGCGGGATAGCGGCCATCGACATCCTGCAACAGGTTGGGCTGAAGCAGCAGGTGATATAGAGCTGTATAGAATACGGTGCGTTGACTCGGTGTACCTCCTTCTACCTGTATGCGGTTCAAATCAGCCTGCCAACGACGATGTGCCAAGGCTCTGATTTCGTCGAAATGGAAGCTTCCCTGCTCGGCCTCCAAGTTGCGCCGCGCTCCTTCGATGCTGACAAAACTTACGCCAATGCGTACTTCTACCTGCTCGTTCTGTGTGGCATCGAAGGTATACCAGGCACCGACATCGTCGCCAGATATTTCTTTTCGGTAGTGTGTGTAGATTTTGTAGCGGTTGTCATCAGGATCCCACTCTGCTTCTATTCCTTTTTTGGGACGTTGAAATTTCCAATATCCTGAAGCTCCTCCTAAATGCTCCACCCGCATCACGAAGTATATGGGAAAAACGGCCTGACGGGCATCATAACAAAAACAACCGAGCAGTTTGCTACCCTCTACTTCGTTCGGACCCGTCCAACGCAGCGTAGCACCACTCTCATTGGTCAGTCCCTCGCCAAGGTTGAGCAAGATGTGGGCTCTTCCCTTAGGAAAAGTGAAACGAGCCATGGAGGTGCGCGGCGTGGCGGTTACTTCTGTAGCTATACCGTACTTTATCAAACGATTGGCGTAATATCCCGGTGTGGCAGTTTCGGCTTCGTAAAGCGAGCCATATTGGTGAAAGTCAACGCATAAGGTATCACCGGAAGTGGGCATAAGGAGAAGGGAACCCAAATCGGGACATCCTACTCCGCTTAAATTGACATGGGAGTAACCGGTGAAGTAAGCATTGGTGTGGTCGTAAGGTGTACTCCACCATCGGTGGTCCTTATCGTAGCGATTGAGTTCTGAACCCATCACATTGAAGGGTGCAACACTCATCATGCCTTGCGGACACACCGCACCGGGATGACAGGTACCATAATGGGTAGTGCCAATGAAGGGATTGACGTAATCAACCGGTTCTTGCGCTAACAAATTACATGAAATGGACTGCGCAACTGCGAGAAGCAGGAGTGTGAAACAGAAAAAAGGAAGGCGAATGGCGGAAGGGAGGAGTATGCCCAACTTTTGTTGCCACATCAAAACAGAAAAAAATAATGAACTGTTCTTCTTCATGTTCCGGCGATAAAAATGGAGGGGTGAGAAAAGCTTTACTTAATCTGCTATATTCCAAAAGAAAAAGGTGCAAGCTGCTAGCAGAAATAAATCTACACCATCAGCTTACACCTTTTGTTACTTTTGTTTCCCCACACGTAAGAGAATGTATTAAAAAATAATCTGTTCCGGGCAGGGCGCACACGCTACTTATGCATCAATATTGGCATTGAGTGCGTTTTTCTCAATAAACTCTCGGCGAGGCCCAACGTCGTCACCCATGAGCATGGAGAAGATATAGTCAGCCTCAGCGGCATTTTCGAGCGACACCTGCTTGAGTAGGCGCGTTTCGGGACACATGGTAGTTTCCCAAAGCTGGTCTGGATTCATCTCGCCCAAACCTTTGTATCGCTGGGTCTTGATGCTGCCTTCCGAACCATCGCCATATTTGTCCATAAAGAGCTGCCTGTCGCGATCGGTGTAGCAGTATTCCTGCACTTTTCCCTTAGTACAGCGATAAAGAGGAGGCATGGCTATGTAAAGATATCCATCCTGAATAACCTGAGGCATATAGCGATAGAAAAGTGTCATGATGAGCGTTGCGATGTGCTGTCCGTCGACATCGGCATCGGCCATAATAATCACTTTGTGATAACGCAACTTGTCCAAATTGGCCTCTTTGGAGTCTTCTCCCAAACCAAAACGAATGCCAAGCGCCTGAATAATGTTGTTTACCTCATCACTTTCAAACGCTTTGTGCCACATGGCTTTTTCCACGTTGAGGATTTTACCTCTCAACGGGAGAATGGCCTGTGTAGCCCTGCTTCGTCCCTGCTTGGCAGAGCCACCGGCGGAATCTCCCTCGACCAGGAACAACTCACATTCGGCAGGGTCTTTTGAAGAGCAGTCTGCCAGTTTACCCGGCAGTCCGCCACCCGAAAGAGGACTCTTGCGCTGCACGCTTTCACGGGCTTTGCGTGCTGCGACACGTGCCGTGGCGGCAAGTATAACCTTGTCGACAATGAATTTGGCTTCCTTGGGATGCTCTTCGAGATAGTAAGTCATGGCCTCTCCCACAGCCTGATTGACAGCACCGGCCACTTCACTGTTGCCCAACTTGGTCTTGGTCTGTCCCTCGAACTGCGGCTCGGCCACTTTTACAGAAATCACGGCGGTAAGTCCCTCACGGAAATCCTCACCGGCTATTTCCACCTTGGCTTTCTCAAGTTGTTTGGCTGCCGTTTCCTCGGCATACTTCTTCAGCACACGGGTGATGGCCGAGCGGAAGCCGATGAGATGGGTACCTCCCTCAATGGTATTGATATTATTCACATAGGAATGGAGGTTCTCGCTGTAAGAGGTGTTGTACATCACCGCCACCTCGATGGGTATATTGTTCTTTTCGGTATTGATATAAATCACATCATCGAAAAGATGGGTGCGGGAAGAGTCAATGTAACGCACAAATTCACGCAGACCGAGGTCGGAATGAAACACATCTTGCCGGGTATTTCCCTCATCATCCTTCCGCAAGTCAGTTAAAGTTATGGTGATGCCGGCATTGAGATAAGCCAACTCGCGCATACGGTTGGCCAAGATGTCATACTTGTAAGTCGTAACGGTGAAGATGGTTGGATCCGGCCAGAAATGTTGGCGTGTTCCGCGCAAGTCTGTGGTACCAACCACTTCTACTGCTGTTTGCGGATGTCCTTTGGCGTATTCTTGGCGGTAGATTTTTCCATCGCGATAGACTTTTGAAACCATTTTGGACGACAGGGCATTCACACAGCTCACGCCCACACCGTGCAAGCCTCCGGATACTTTGTAGGATCCTTTGTCAAACTTACCACCGGCGTGCAATACGGTCATCACCACTTCAAGGGCTGAGCGATGTTCCTTGGGGTGCATATCAACGGGAATACCACGGCCATTATCCTGTACGATGATTGAATTATCCTCGCAAATCGTCACTTCAATATGAGTACAATAACCGGCCAGAGCCTCATCGATGGAGTTGTCCACTGTTTCATAAACCAAGTGATGCAAGCCCTTTTCGCTGATGTCACCAATGTACATAGCAGGGCGTTTGCGCACAGCCTCCAAACCTTCGAGAACTTGGATATTACTGGCACTATAATTGCCAGTGCCGACCTTCTCTGTTTCTTCCATTATGAATTGTTTCTTTCTGTTCTATTTTAACCTTGCAAAGGTAGGATTTTTTTAGATATTTGATGACAATGATTTGAATAAATGAAGCTACCAGCAGATGAATAGCTTTCTTAAAAAGGAAGCCTTTCCAAAAAGAGATAGCTTTACATTATTCTTATAACTCCAAGCTATTCAACATTTCCGAGGTGATACCCGACAGCCGACATATTTCCTCATCGGACAAATGAGCTGCTCGCATATTTCTGACCATGGATGCCACAGCCGTTAACCGTCCTTCTTCAAGTCCCTCTGCACGGCCTTCTTCAAGTCCTTCTGCTCGGCCCTCTGCTCGGCCTTCTGCTCGGCCCTCTTCAAGTCCTTCTGCTCGGCCCTCTGCACGGCCCTCTGCACGGCCCTCTTCGCGTCCCTCCATCTTAGCCGTATCCAACACATCGTTTTGCACCCGGAGGTTATCCAGATGCGCATGATAAGCAGCCCGGTCCCGGTCATTCATTGTCATGCAGAGCAATCTCTCGCGAGCTTCGCGAAGGCCGGGAGTCTGGGTACATTCCTTGATGCGGTTGTTCTTCAAATAGTCAAGCCATTCCTCAAGAGGGGTAGTGGCAACCTGATTGAATTCGTTGACACGGATGATATAATATTCCGGGAAAATCTTTTCCGGCCAGCACAGCCTGATTTCGTTTTCCTCCTTGGTGTTCACCTCCAAGCGGTCATGGCTGTGCACACCGATAAAGGAAGTCGTGCCGTGATAAAGATAGTCACTACCCCGTCCCAAGTCGAAATAGAGGATATTGATGGAATACACCTTTTTCACGTGCGAATAGAGTTCGCCTATATGGATATGTTCCGTGATAGCTTTGGAAACGCCGTAGAGCATACGTTGCAAATAGTACAGTTGGCGTGTCAGCTGCACCTCCACGATAATGATTTCCCCCTTGCTGTTCAAAGCCTTGATGTCGACACGGTTGAACTTGTCCGACGCACTTTCCTGATTGCCCTCGCTTTCCAATATTTCCGTTATCGTTATTTTTTCCTCCAGCAGAACGGTAATCAAGCCTTCCAGCACGGCAAAATTTGCCTTGTCGCGCAGCATACGCTTCACGGCCCAGTCGAAACGGATGAATTTATCTTCAAACTCCATAATCTTATTTATTAGCAGTATTTGTATGCAAAGATAGTGCAAGGCGAGCGCAACAAGCTTGCTTGGATTGCCGAGCCGCCGCCTATCTTCTGCAAAGATAGTGCAAGGCGAGCGCAATAAGCTTGCTTGGATTGCCGAGCCGCCGCCTATCTTCTGCAAAGATAGAGTGAAAAGAGGAAGGAAACAAAAAAGCCGCCCCAAAATGGAGCGGCTTTAAAGATATATCGTTCAGGCGGTTATTTCACGATGAACTTCTGTCCACCAACCACATAGATGCCTGCGGGCAGGCCCTTGAGAGCGTTGGCAGTCTTCACGTTCTTGCGAACCATCTGACCGTTCACGTTGTAAACACTGACAACTGCAGGCAACGTAACAACTTGAGCACTGGTGATTTCGTCGATGACAACCTTGCCCAGTTCAATAGTAGCATCAGCTTCAGCTTCATCGGCAACAGGCATCACAGCACCTCTTACGCCAATCCAACCGCTGTTCACACCGATAACAGTGTTGTCAGTTGCAGAAGGCTTGCCGCTGTAGAAGTAACCGTAGCCAGCAGGAACGGTGTCAGGCTCACAGAGCGTACCGGTGAGGCATGCAGTAGCCACGGGTTCAGTAGCATAAGTGAGGTGGCCACCATAGTCGAGTGTCACATCATCTTCGAAGTAGATATCAAACCAAGCGCCATAAGCAGGATCAGTCAATTCTGCTTCGGGCAAGTAGATAAACGGAGTACCGGCAGGAACAACATCTAATTGTTCAACGAGAGCAAGTTTGTTGTCGGCAGTTACACCGATTACATCGTAGATAGTACCTTCAATCGACCCGTTAATAGAAACAGGCAGAGTCAGAATCTGATACTTACCGGCTGCAACAGGCCAATAGAGGCTTGTTGAGCTACCAAGCAGGCTTTCATCAACATTTTCAAATCTCCACCTAGCGTTTTGATCTGTAGCATCAGGCCAAGCACCAACCTGGCCATCTCCATAAGCATTGAACTGTACGCCATCACCGCATTCCAGCAAGAACACACTGGGCTGAACAGCAACCATGTTGATTTCAACCGGAGTCTTGCTCTGGGCAACAGCATCATCTTTCTTACCTACGTACATACCGGTAGCCACGTTGCGGATAACCATCTTACCGGCCTCAGCCTTCTCAACGTACCAGAGATACTTCATGTTTACGAGTGCATCAACCGTATCGGTAAGTTCCTCAAAGGGAAGATTTTCGGCAGCACCTTTAGGACGAGTGAAGTAGAGCGAAGTGTTGAGAGCGTTGTTGGGAGAGTAAACCAAAGCTCCGAGAGAGTTCCAGCCATTCTCTTCTTTTCCATTATTATACTTCGTACCTACACCGCGCCATACATAGTACTTGCCGGCTTCGGGCAATGTAACAGAAGCCTTGAAAGCGGCAACGGCAGCATTGACGAGGTCAACCTGAGCATTGATTGCGGCAGCGCTCTTACCCTTAGTGTCATAGTTATTGGCAGCGTTGATAGCAGCAACGAGTGCTTCGTAATCAGCTTGCGGATACTGAGCGACCTCTTCACCAACCAAGTTGTTGTTGAGTGCATTGTCAGCCACAGCCTGAGCAGCGGCAGCAGCCTCCGTAAGCAGAGCGGGAACGGGGAATTCCTTCACGAACTGGTCGTAAGCAGCCTGCAACTCAGCCATAGTAGCTTCGGTAGCGGAACCGGCGGCGAGTTCAGCCTTAGCCGTTTCGAGAGCGGCATTGAGTCTGTCCATCGTAGCCTGGGAAACCATGGAAATAGTGGAGTTCACTTCATCGAGCACACCACCCTTCCAGAGGTTCATTTCGCTGATAGCGAAGTAACCACGGTTGGTCATAGGATTAGATTCGTTGAAAATCGTAGCGATAGCAGCGCAGCGGATATACTTATATTCCTGCGAGAGGTTGAATGAAGCATAACCCACATACTTTTCGCGTTCGCTTTCTTCACCATCAACCAACAGCGGAGTATCCCAGTTGATAGAGGCAATGCCTTCAAGCTTCCAGTCTGCGGCATCGGGGTTAGCCTTATCAGCTTCGTTCGTTCCGAAAATAGCGAACTTGGTAGGATAGTCGTTACCCGTCAAGCGCTTGCAAATTTTAGCCGTAACAATACCCGAAGCAGGTTCGTCAAGTTCGAAGCATACATCGTGGAATTTGTTGATTGAAGGAGTAAACGCACCGGAAGACCAAGAAGAGTGATAGTAGGTGGATACGTTGTTATCAAGCAACGCCTCGTGAGTACTACCTTCATTGGGATCCGTTTCTTGAGCTCTTGAGAACACGTGTGAAGTAGCTTCATCGCCTGTGGGTGATACCAAAGCACCTTCGCGAGAGAAGTCAGCATCCTTCTCGCCATCCCACTTGTAGGCAGTACCTTCCATGATATTGGTAAGGGCCTTGTCATACAAAGCAGAAAGTTTTTCGTTCAAGATTTCCTGCTGGGCAGCCTTCAAAGCTTCTTCAAATTCAGCTTCGCTGACAGATGCGAAAGTAAAGATGATACCATTGTCATTCTTATCGCTCCATTGGTTACATCCGGCCATATCGCCACCGGCATTCACGTCAGTAGCATAGTAGTTGCCACCCTGTCCGGGATACTGGAACATCCAGGCACCAGGAACATGAGTACTCTTGCTCATGACGATGTCAGTAGCCTCATTGATGGAACCCATCAAGAACCAATTTCTTGCACCGGCCTGCTGATTGGTCAGATACAAGCCCGTAGCCACGTGCTTCAGTTTCCACTTGCCTTCTTCAGAACCTTTTTCCAAACGCCATACATGGCGGGCTGCCGTAGCATCCAGAGGAGTAGGAACGGTATAATTGCGAACAAAACCGAAGTAGTTCGTATCGCCGGAAGTGTAAACGGTAACATAGAGCGGATTGGCACGCGTATCGGCAATGAAGAAATAACCTTCTTCAAAATCGATATAACCCTCATTGGCCAGTTTCTCGAAGGCTTCCTTCAGCTGGGCGCAGAGCACGTCGATTTCCTCGTCACTCATTGAAAGCTCTTCGTTATACACCAGATTGGCTTTATCGAAAAGAGCCTTAGCTGCATCCACCAAATCCTGCTTGTAGTAACCAGGCTGAGTACCTGCGGGATAAGGTTCTACACCGCTGGCGCAGTACATTTCCAAGTATGCTTCCAGTTTCTCCAGACCCTTGGTGGCTTCATAAGCATAAACGCACCAAACATTGGTGTCAGTGTAGGGAGAAATGAAGGGCACATCCACACCGCCGATGTAGATATAGCCTTCGTTGTAAACATTGCCGTTGTCGTCCTTGAAAGGCTCGGCTGCCTGTTCGCCACGGCAGAGAACGAAGCCCATCTCATTGAGGTCCTGCTTCTGGTCAGAAGCACTGTTACGGGTGGGCATGTCGCCGGCATCAATCGGCTCGAAAGGCATCACCGTCATTTCGAAAGCCTCGGCTTCAGAAGCTGTCAGCTCGAAAGCATCTTCTTCCTGACCGTCGGCATCCTTCACATACAAGCCACTGCTGACCTGCTTCAGGCGGTACAGCTGTTCGCCGTCCACCGTCTTGCCGTCAATGGCTTCAAACACATAGAAGCAAGAATCCGTAATCTGGGTGGACAACGTGTTCTTGCCATTCATGTACCCGGCAGGGTGGTCGCCAGATGTACCGGGAGCGTAGAGCACCACCGTCTTGCCCTCAAAATCTGAGACTTCGGTGTAAAGCTCACCTCTCTTGTAATCCTGAGCCACCGCCGTGGTAACTCCTACCAATGAAAGCAGGAGCAATGAAAGGAAATTGTAGAACCTTTTCATTTGCGTAAAAGATTAGTAAAAAGTGAAACAATAAATGGTTTTCAAAAGACTAAGGTTCGTCCTTTCCAGAAGGACTGTCCGGAAAATTGCCCACAGGTAAGATACATGGCAGTTTTCGCGGCAAATATACTATTTTCTTTTTTCGCGCAACAAAATCTGCTTTGTTTTTCTCTTTTTTCGGAAAAAGCGCCGAAAAAAACGAAGCTGCCACACGCACAGCCTCGTTTTCTGCAAGAACATAACAATCTTATTCTACTTAACTCGGTGCAAAGGTACGGGTGGTTCAAAGGGCGGACAATACCTACTTTGGGGTATTTATGAAGACGATTTTTATGCGCCAAACTATCACACCGGGCAGGCATTACAGCCGATAACCCAAGGTAATGAGAGCCGATAGGTTGCGTCGGCCGGCTGAATTGAAGCGGGCCAGTCCGAAATCTGCCTCCACACCAAGCGTGATACCGGAAGAGAATTGGTAACCGGCAAATGCTTCTATGCCGCCATCGAACCGATGCACTCCGGGCTCACTGAAGGTTTTGCGTTCGTAGTAGAGTTTTTGAGCTCCCGTCTGCTCCGTATCGCCCTTGGTCTTCTGCTTGCCGCTGATGCCATAGGCCACGTAAGGACCGGCCGACAGTACCACGTAGCGAGCTTCGCCCGTGCGCCAATAGTAAGTCAGCAACAAGGGTATCTGCAGGTAATTGGCCGCTGCGCTGCGGCGGCGAAGCCCCTGCAGTGGTTCACCGGTTTCCTCGTCAAAAAGTTGGTTCCCGTTGTCGTCAAACACGTAAACCCTCTGGTTGGGGTCCTTCCAACCTTTGCCGTATACGGCGATGCCGGGCGTAAGTGTCCAATGCTGGTCGAACTCAATCTCATAGCCCAGCCCCACCTTGAACGCCCCCACGTTCTCGGCATGTCCGTAATGGGTGGCCAGTCCGCCCCCCACCCTGAACTGCAGATTTTGGGCCTCGACGCACAGGGGCCACAGTGTACAGAAAAGAAGAAGGAAAAGGTTTCTCATTGTTTACAATGTTTGGTTCATAAAGGTAATTCAAGTATCGCAAGTTGCGAAACTTATCGGTTATTAGGTTAGGGTCGCTTCGCTCTCTGGATTATGAGGTTATAAAGTTACCCTCAGAGTATCGTCTTTTCTGATATGCAAAACTTCTAACAGTAACTTTATAACCTCATAACCTTATTCCTCATAACCTATTACACTTGTGAAACTTGAAAAAGGGTAATATAATCGGTAGGCAAGAAGCGTTCAAGGCTCACCCCGATGCTTGGCCAACCATCTCCGCCCGGAATGAATGAAGCGGTAGGCAAGAAGCGTTCAAGGCAAAACCCCGAAGGGGTTGCAAGCACCCAGCCCGGGGCAGAGCCGAGCGAAGCGAGACGGCACCCCGGGTTATCCCGACACCCGGCCTTGTCGCTCCAAAGGGGCAAAAGCAGTGCAAGGAGAGCGCAGAGCAAAAAGAAAAGCCGCAGGATTTTCTTTTTCAATGCCGAGCTGCCGCCTGCGTTATGTAAATGCAGTGCAAGGAGAGTGCATTCGTTTAATGACAGAATAGGTCGTTCGGTCACGTGCGGTCTCACAAAGGCTTTTGCCCCTTTGGGGCGACAAGGCCGGATGCCGGGATAACCCGGGGTGCCGCTCCCTTCGGTCGCTTGCCCCGGGCTGTGGGCTTTTG
>JALEYW010000056.1:0-47269 GCA_022773145.1 Bacteroidales bacterium | reverse complement strand
CATTGTCTGACACCTGCGGAAGGCTCTGTATCTATATGTGAATGAAGACGTTACGGCAAAGCCGATACCCCCCCCTAAATCTCTAAGGCTCAGGGGGTTGCGGTCAGTCTTTGTTATATATTCCATCTTCTTCATATACTGAAGCAACTCTTTCCCAAACTCGTGACGGAGTTGGGAATGGTGATGGAGGTCAAACGGCTGCAATTATGGAAGCAACTTTCTCCCAAACTCGTGACGGAGTTGGGAATGGTGACGGAGGTCAAACGGCTGCATTCCCAGAAGCAGTCATCTCCCAAACTCGTGACGGAGTTGGGAATGGTGATGGAGGTCAAACTGCTGCAACCCGCGAAGCAGAAACTTCCCAAACTCGTGACGGAGTTGGGAATGGTGACGGAGGTCAAACTGCTGCAATCCTCGAAGCAACCATTTCCCAAACTCGTGACGGAATATGTGATGCCTCCATAAGTCACTGTTTCAGGAATCACTACGTCACCGGAGTATTCTTTATACGAGTTATATGAGGCTCCCTTAAAAGTGACCGTAGCCGTCTTGTTGGTTGCATCCAGATTGTAGAAGATTCCATCTACCTCTGCGTCATGAGCTCGGGCAGAAAGGGAAAGACATAAAAGGGTAAGGAGTAAAAAGATTTTGTTCATGAGAATAAAAAATAGGCGTGCAACCATTCATTGGCTTGTCTAAAGTCCTAAGTCAATGGGAATGGGCGAGCACCATGTTGGACTATAGGGAGGCTTGAAGCCTCTGTCTAAAAATCGTTTGCCTTATCGCCGCGCGATGGGCAGACGATGCGAAGGCCTGTGCGTGCGTGGTATAGTGTCTGTTTCGTGGAGGCGATGCTGCTTGCTTTAGGGCTGCGACAGCATGGCGAAGTGTATTTATGGTAAGACATTGCATTCTCTCAGGTGGCAACCGGAAACGAACGAATGCGTGTCCGCCACCGATTCCGTCAAAATGCAGTTACGCATTCTAAACAGTTGCAAAAATAGGGTAAAACTTTATACAAACAAAAAGAAGGGGCAGGAAGCATTTAAGCAGTACAAAAAAAATAGTGGGAGAATACGGGAAATGCGCCTTGGGCGCGTCGGCTCCTGCCGCCATCTTCGCGGGCGTATAGCCCTCCAGGCTAAACTTTCCTTGCTTCCAGCTATGGGCGCCGTAATCTTGAATTACGACACAGCCTCTTTGGTAACACAATCATAAAGTTTGCTTGACTGAAGTGTCGGATGCAGATTGGTGATGAAAAGGAAGATTTTGAGGTGATGCAATGCCTTTCCAAAAAGTCCGCGAGTTGTTCTCAGAAGTCCAGGAGTTGATTTGTTAACTCGCCGAGCCTGGCGAAATAGTCGGCGACTTGTGAAGAAAACTTCACGCCGTGTCCGACCGGGCAGGCGAAGCGGACAAATCACGCTGAATAAGTCGAAATCCGTTTTGTGAATACACGCTTCGCGCGCGTATATATACGTATTTTATTTCCCGAAAAAAGTATTCACCCCTTCACATGGCGTGTGTTTCCTTCTGATTTTCAGTAGTTTTGAGTGTGAAGGCTTGAAAAACAAAGCATTCACACGGGCAGCAAAGTATTCACACGGACGGTGAACGCTTGTGAAGGGTTGAAAGAGCAAGCCTTCACACCGGGAAACCGCCTCGCAATCAGGAGGAAATCGGCATCAACGCCTCCCTATGCTGTGAATACTTGAAATTTCAAGCCTTCACACTTGAAGCCTCTGAAAATCAGAAGGAAACACACACCGTGTGAAGGGGTGAATGCTTTTTTCAGGGATAAAAAAGCGTATAGAAGAGCGTGAATAGTCGGGGCGAAATGGGCAAATTGCATCGTGTCCTTTGTTGCAGACGACATTCAACTCCCGAAACTGCTTTTTATTGGATGTAGTCCCGAATAGCGAGTTCAAATTTTATCATTTCGCGAAGCGGGTGGGGGAGACGGTTCGTGCCCTTGGGCTATTCATACACCACCTTCACCTCGATACCCTGGCGAAGCAGCTCTGCCACCGCCTTGCGTATGGCTTCGTGATGCTCCGGGCCGATGCCGAGTTGTGGCAGGTGGAGCGTGGGCAGTGAGTCGTCGGCATGGAGCGCATCGGTGGCGACCGCATCGATAATCATGCCCACACAGGCCGTGTTGTTCGTGATGGGGTCAATCAGGATGAAGGCCCCGGTGGGCTTGTTCAGGGCGTAAGGGTCGAAGAAGAGCTCTTTTGACGTTACCAACACGGCACGCCCGATTTCGTTCAGCTCCAGGTGGTCCGTGGCGTGCTGCTGGAGCGTGTTCACGTCAATCTTGTAGCGGAAGTGGTCGATGCGGCAGCGCGTGGTGTTCGTGGTGTGTTTCAGATAGAACGATTTGGCCGTGTCCATGGGCTGTTCGTCCATCCACACCAGCGTGGCCTCGAAATGGCGGCCCACCTTGGGGCAGTTGTCCGGGTGGACAATCATTTCGCCGCGCGAGATGTCGATTTCATCCTCTAACTGCAACGTGACGCACTGCGGGGGGAAGGCATAGTCCAGGTCGCCGTCGTACGTGACGATACGTTTCACGCGGCTACGCTTGCCCGAGGGTAACGCCATCACCTCATCGCCCCGGCGCACGATGCCGCCGGCCATTTTGCCGCTGAAACCACGGAAATCTAAGTTGGGACGCAGCACATACTGCACGGGGAAGCGGAAGTCGTGGAGGTTGTGGTCATTGCCGATGTGTACGTTTTCGAGAAATTCCAGCAGTGCCGGCCCGTCGTACCATGGTGTGCGCCGGCTGCGGTCGGCCACGTTGTCCCCTTCCAAGGCCGAGAGCGGAATGCAACGTACGTCGGGGATACTGAATGGCGTGATGAACGCCTCAAAGTCCGCCACGATGCGGCGGAACACCTCTTCGCTGAAACCGACCAAGTCCATTTTGTTGACAGCCAGCACCACGTGCTTGATGCCCAGCAGCGAGCAGAGGAAGGTGTGGCGGCGGGTTTGCGTGATGACCCCTGTGCGGGCATCCACCAGGATGATGGCCAAGTTAGCAGTGGAGCCGCCCGTAATCATGTTGCGCGTGTACTGTTCGTGTCCCGGCGTGTCGGCAATGATGAACTTGCGTTTGTTGGTGGAGAAGTAGCGGTAGGCCACGTCGATGGTGATGCCCTGTTCGCGTTCCGCTTTCAGTCCGTCGCAAAGCAGGGCATAGTCAATCTGCCCTGCTCCGGCATTTCCCACTCGTTGCGAGTCGCGTTCCAGGGCGGAGAGCTGGTCTTCGTAGAGTTTCTTGGAGTCGAAGAGCAGGCGGCCTATGAGCGTCGATTTGCCATCGTCCACCGAACCGGCGGTGAGCAGGCGCAGCAAGTCCTTCTTTTCGTCCTGATTGAGGTATTCTTCAACCGACAGCTTGTGGCCGTTGATTTCCAGACATTCCTCGTTGGGGTTATGGCTGTTGGTGATTTTTTCCGTCATGATGCAATGCTGTATTGAAAGAGTGATATTGGCGCGGCGCAAGTGCTTATGCTGCACCGCAACCGTATTTGGCAAGGCAAAGTTACGGCAACCGGGTTGTTTTCCTCCTTAAAAAATAATAAAACATCGTCAACCCTGCCTTTTACAACAGGAATGAGATGTTTGGACTAACGTATGCCTTCCTCGTTCTGTCGGGATGGCAGACCTGCAGCCTAAAAAAATAGCAGAGGAAATGGCTGCGGTCAGCCGGTTCCCTCTGCGGTGTTAAGAACTTATTTCTTGGTGCATTCCTGCTTGCAAGCCTGCTTCTTGCAGCACTTCTTGTCGCCCTTCTTGGTGCATTTCTTGTCGCACTTCTTCTCACATTTTTTGTCACACTTCTTCTCGGCTTTCTTGT
The DNA here is from genome assembly GCA_022773145.1 of Bacteroidales bacterium. Classification (GTDB taxonomy): domain Bacteria; phylum Bacteroidota; class Bacteroidia; order Bacteroidales; family Bacteroidaceae; genus Alloprevotella. The sequence continues at coordinate 43,404 of JALEYW010000056.1, read as the reverse complement.
CGCACTTCTTCTGGCAGCATTCTACCTTGTCCTTTTTGCAACATTCTTTCTTTACGGGAGTTTGGGCGGAAACAGAAATGGCGAAGATGGCTGTGAGAGCCAAAAGCATCATTTTTTTCATAACGAAACGGTGTTTAAAAGGTTATGTTCTACGTTTTATCGGAGGCGAAGATATAATGTTTCGTTCGTTAGCAGTACTTTTTATTCTATAATAATTATCAAATGTCCGCAAAAAAGGCATATTCTTTCCGTGTTCTTCTTCAAAGCCACTGGATTTTGTGTACATTTGCCCGCACACGGTGGCTGAAAGTGTCAATGGTTAATCTCTTACCCCATGCCTCTGTGTCCTTAAATTGGAAACACAACTTTTTACTACTATGAAGAAGAAAAATTTACTCCTTGGTCTTTGTGCCCTGCTCTTCCCCTTGGGTGGCATGGCGCAATATACCATCTATCCCGTGCCTCAGCAGCAAGAGGCCGGTAGCGGTACGGCGCGGTTTACGGAGAGCGTAACCGTGGTGTGCGGTGAAGGTATTGACAGCTACACCCGCGACCGCGCAGAACAAATCTTGAAAGAACACGGACTGACAGCGGCCTTTGCCGATGCGCCTTCAGCAAGTTCGGCCAATTTGTTCCTGGGTATCAACGGCAGTGCCGACGCTACCGATGCCCAAGCCACCGCCCTCGGCCTGGACCGCTCGGTACTGACAAAGGAAGGCAAGTACGACCGCCACATCCTCTCCCTCACAGCTGATGCAGAAGGACGGGCCAGCGTTGTCATCCTGGGCGAGCACACCGATGCCGCCTTCTACGGCCTCGCTTCGCTGGAACAGATTCTCGACACCGGCACGGAAAATTTGGCCTGCGTAACCATCAACGACTATGCCGACCAGAAGAGCCGTGGCATCGTGGAGGGATATTACGGCTACCCCTATTCCGTTTCGGTGAAGAAGGACCTGATGCGCTTCATGATGCGCCACAAGATGAACACCTATCTTTACGGTGCCAAGAGCGACCCCTACCACTCGGAGAAGTGGAAGGACGCTTACCCGAAAAGCCTTACCGCCGAACAGGAAAAGAACGGCTGGATGTCGCAGGACATGATCAGCGAAGTGAGCGAGGTGTCGCACCAGACTAAGGTGAACTTCATCTGGGCTATCCACCCGGGCAAAGACTTCGTGTACAGCAACACGGTGGTGAACGACATCATGGGAAAATATGAGAAGATGTACTCCCTCGGTGTCAGACACTTCGCCGTGTTCGTGGATGATGTCGGCGTGCCCAGTTCCGAAGCCGACCTCAAGGCCAATGCCGACCACCTGACGGCACTGCAACACGCTATTGAGGAAAAGTGGAATGTCAATCCCGCCTCGCCGGCCGACACGGTGCGTCCCTTGCATTTCGTGCCCCAAATCTACTGCACATCGTTCGCATCGAGCACCGAGCAGTACAACAGCTTCTTCCAGGCACTTTCCTCCACGCCTTCCAACATCACCATCTACACCACGGGCGGCGGCGTGTGGTCTGTGCCCAACAGCAACGACTTGGCAGCTCCCCGTGAGCCGCTGGGACGCAGCGTGGCCTGGTGGTGGAACTATCCTTGCAATGACAATGCCGACTCACAGGTGTTCCCCATGGACACTTACTCCAACTTCTACGATATGCCTGCCGTCTGGGCACAGGCCACCTTGCCTTCTTCGCTCAACAACGGACTGGGCGTGGTGAGCAACCCCATGCAGCAGGGCGAGGTGTCGAAAACGCCCCTCTTCAGCGTGGCCAACTATGCCTGGAACAACGACGGGTTTGACAATATGAGTTCTTGGGAGGCTTCTTTCAAGGCCGTATTGCCCGGCAACGAACAGGCACAGGCCGCCTACAGATTTCTTGCTCCCTATTTGCGCTATAATAACCTCGATGACGTGAGCTCGCTCGTCAGCAGTTACAAGAAGACGAAGGACGCCGCCGCACTCATTGCCAGGATGGAGGAAATCGAGACGCAGTGTAACGTGCTCGTCTCGCTGAAGGACTCTCCAGTGGAAGGTGAGGCTTTGCTCTACAAAGACCTTTCACCCTGGCTGCTCAAACTCCGCGCCATGGCCTCCGTAACCCGCAGTCTATTGAATGTGGCCGCCACAGAAGGGCAGGATGACAGCCGATGGACTTCCTATCTGGCCGAGCTTAAACATATCAACGAGCTTTCCACCGCAGAAGAGTTCAAGGCTTATGCCCTCGAAGGCATGGGCAGTGGTATCAGTACCTCAGTGCGCATCGCACAAACCTCTGAAACCGTTCTTCTTCCCTTTGTTTCCTATCTGAAAGACAATGCCCTTACAGGTTATTTCAATCAGGCCGAACAACCCTCTAAACCGGGATTTATCAGCAACGTGGAAGGGGCCAAGGCTACCGTGGCCTACGGCAACGGGCAGATTTATGCCGTGCAAACCAAGGCATATACCTTGCAGAAAGGTCAGTGGATGGGCGTACAGCTCGTGCAGCCCACCCGGTTGCTCAATTTGACCGTGGCAGATACCTTGCTGGCCAACCACACCGTGGTGGTCAGTGCTGATGGCAAGGAGTGGACTCGCGTAACGGAGGCTGCCAGCGTGCCCGAGGGGTATGTGCGCTATTTTGCCATTGTCAATGACAACGAATCTCCTGTTTCTTTGAGGATAACGAAAACGTTGTTCCGCCTGCAGATACCTGTGGCCACACAAGTGGAGGAAGCCACCATCCCCGAAGGGAACATCTGGGATAACCATACCAAGGAACTGATGTACGACGGCGACCCGAATACCTTTGTCTGCCTCAACCGCAACCAACAAACGGGCGACAGCTACGAGCTCAAACTCACTAAAAGTCAAACCATTGGCCGCGTCAGAATAGTCATGGGTACGGTCAACGGTGACTATATGAAAGAAGGACGGGTGCAGATTTCGGAAGACGGACAGAAATGGACGACCCTTAAGGTGCTCGGCACGAATAAAACAGGTTACACGCTGTCGTTGCCGCAGAACGTGAAGCTTTCCGACGAAACGACCGCTTGCATGTTCGACGGTGAGGGACGGACTGCCCAGTACGTGCGCTTGTACCTCAGTCAGGCTAATACCTCGAAATGGTTGCGCTTGTATGAAATTGAAGTGAATGGCAAGGGCACCTTTACCCAAGAAAAAATGGCAGATGACGCTTACATGACATATTCCGAAGTCTATGACGACAAGGCTTCCACCTCCACGGCGCAGGCTCCTGCAACGGGCACTACAAGCCACCTTACGTACTATTTCCAGAACTACAGCTTGCTCCAAGGCGTTACCTTCTACTGCGACCCCGCCACCTTGGAGACTACGGAGATAGAGTTGAGCCTTGATGGGCAGGAATGGTACACCAAGACTTACGATGCCGCAAGTGGCGTGGTACGCCTGAGCTTCGATGAAGCCGAGGCCGGTCTCAAGGCTATGCGCTTCAGCTGGACGGGTTCCCAAGCTCCTGCTATCTACGAACTGGTGGAGAATGCCGATGCGGACCGACAGCCCGTAGTTACCCGCATCGAACAGCTGGAGACGGCTGCTGCCGGCCAGACAGCCGAAGTGAGCTTCCGCAATGGCCGCTTGCAGGTGACAGCACCGCAAGGCATCCGCAGCGTCGTCGCTTACGACACGGCAGGTCGCCAACTCCTGCACCTCAGCCTGAACGGTGCCGCCCAGACCACCCTGCCGCTGATAGGTCAGGCCGGCCAGGCTTGGATTATCAAAGTAACCCTTTCCGACGGCTCTTCCGTCAGCTATAAGGTTCGGTAGTTCCCGGCCAAGCGATGGGAATAAAAAGTTCTAAGGTTATGAGGCTATAAGCTTGCTCGTTGAGCGGCGGTTTTCATCATCCGCTCTGACAGTAATCTTATAACCTTATAACCTTAGAACTTTTTGTCCCTATTCTGTTCTATTGGTGTCCGGTAAAAGTTCAAGCATGCAGATAAACATTGAAACCTCAGCAAGTTAAGCCCCCATAGCCGTCAGGCTGCGCCCCAAAGGGGCAACAGCTCACAGCCCGGGGCAAGCGACCGAAGGGAGCGACACCCCGGGTTATCCCGATGTTTGACCTTGTCGCCCCAACGGGGCAAAAGCAGTGCAAGGAGAGTGCAGAGCAAAAAGCAAAGCCGCAGGATATTCTTTTTCTATGCCGATCCGCCGCCTGCTTTATGAAAAAGTATTACGAGAGTCCGCACTGCTTTTGCCCCGTTGGGGCGACAAGGCCGGATGGCTGGGTAACCCAGGGTGCCGCCTCGCTACGCTCGGCTTTGCCCTGGGCTGTGAGCTTTATGCCCCTTCGGGGCGCAGCCTGACGGCCTTGAACTTTTACCGGACACCAATAATAACCTTAGAACTTTTTGTCCCTATTCTGTTCTTTGATGAGCGCAAAAAAGAGTTGCTTCCGTCGGGAAACAACTCTCAATGCTTTTTCAGTAGGGTTCTACTTGATGTCAAAAAACTTAAGCTTCAGCTTCGGGAGAAACGGAAACTACGCTGCGGTCGCGATTGCCGCGATGGAAGGAAACAACGCCGTCAACGAGTGCGTAAAGCGTGTGGTCCTTACCCATACCCACGTTCTTTCCGGGATAGTGAACCGTACCGCGCTGGCGAACGATGATGTTGCCGGCAACGCAGGTCTGTCCGCCCCAAATCTTAACGCCTAATCTTTGTGAAGCCGACTCACGGCCGTTCTTAGAACTACCTACACCTTTTTTGTGTGCCATGTCTTTCTGAAACTTTTAAGGATTAAGCAATTACGTTCTTGATTGTCAATTCGGTGAACTGATGGCGATAGCCGTTCAGCTTGCGGTGGCCTTTGCGACGCTTCTTGTGGAACACCAGCACCTTGTCGCCTTTAACCAGCGGCGAGAGCACTTCGCATACAACCTTGGCACCTTCAACGGTAGGAGCGCCTACCTTTACTTCGCCATTGTTGTCAATCAACAACACTTTCTCAAATTCAACAGTCTGGCCGTTTTCGGCACCGCAGATGTGGTTTACGAAGAGCTTCTTGCCTTCTTCTGCTTTGAACTGCTGACCGTTAATCTCTACGATTGCGTACATTTATAATAAAAGTAAAACGGTTTTTCCGGGAGGCGGGCTGCATCCGCAACCTCTTCTTTAGCCCCGTCGGACTCTAAACGGCTGCAAAAGTACATCTTTTTTTGCATTACCCAACTCAAGTCCTGCTTTTTCTTCTTTGTATTCCAATATTTTTGTCTTTGAGAGAAGATGATGTTTTTGTTGCTGTGCGGAAAAATTGCCATTCAGGCTAAAGAGGGGGTTGCAAGCTGGCAAAAAGATGCCGGCTTGCAGCCCCGGATTGTGAATGAGTCGAATGTGCTCTTTCTCTGCCACCCCTAATTTGCTTCCGTTCAGCAGATAGGCCACCTCGCCGTTTGCAAACTATTACCGGACACCAATATAAAGATATATGTTTCCAAAGGCAATCACCGTTCCTCATCTTTTTTCAAAAAGCGATAAATCCCTATATTTGCATCGTTTTCTGTCAGAAACCAACTTGATATTTACATGAAGAAATTCTTATTCCTGTTGTGGCTTTCCCTGGGCTCGCTCTACGGATCCTCCCAAACCGTCCAGCAGATACGCAATGACTTTGAAATGCGCAGGGTTGAGCTTTCCGCATTGTCCAAGTCCGACAGCCTTCAGGCACTTCCCGTCGACGATGAATGTCGCACCGCCCTCCAGTTCCTCTATGCCTACATGCCCTGGCCCGATGTGGCTGACCGCAGCGTCAATTATTATGTGGAGCAAACCCGTATCGCGTTGCAGGCCCGGCGCGAACTGCCCTGGGGCAAGCAAGTGCCGGAACAGGAGTGGCTGCATTTCGTGCTACCCGTCAGGGTCAACAACGAGAGTCTCGACAAATTTCGCACCACCTACTACAACGAGCTCAAGGAGCGCGTCAAAGGGTTGAGCATGAGCGATGCCGTGCTGGAAATCAACCATTGGTGCCACGAACACGTCACCTACCAGCCCTCCGATGCCCGCACCTCCTCTCCCATGGCCACCCTCCAGACCGCCACGGGGCGTTGCGGCGAGGAGAGCACCCTCACCGTTGCCGCCCTCCGCACCGTGGGCATTCCGGCGCGCCAGGTGTACACCCCGCGTTGGGCACATACCGACGATAACCACGCCTGGGTAGAAGCCTGGGCCGACGGAGCCTGGCACTTCCTCGGTGCGTGTGAGCCGGAGGCCGTGCTCGACTTGGGATGGTTCAACCAGCCCGCCTCACGCGGAATGCTGATGCACACCAAGGTCTTTGGCCGTTACCGGGGGGAGGAGGACATCATGGCCGCCAACCCCTGCTTCACGGAAATCAACGTCACGCCGCACTACGCCCGTACCGCGCGCACCACCATCACCGTGGTCGATGCGCAGGGTAAGCCCTGTCCCGGTGCAGTGGTAGAGTTCAAGGTGTACAACTATGCCGAGCTGTACACCGTGCAGCGTACGCGCGCCAATGCCCAGGGGCAGGCATCCATCCTCACCGGCTTGGGCGACCTTGTGGCGTGGGCTTCGCAGGCAGATGCCTATGGCTTTGAAAAATTCCGCGCCGGGTCGGAAGGCATCGTGGTGAAACTCACCCGTCGCAGCGGCGAGGCGTTCACCGAGGAGCTGAATATCACGCCGCCCAAAGGCTCGGCCAGCCTGCCTCAGGTTTCCGAGGCTGCTGCCGCCCGCAATGCCCGAAGGTTGGCCGAGGAGGATGCCCTGCGCACCGCCTATGTGCACTCCTTCCCCGACTCCGTTTCCACCCTCCGTTGGTGTGAGCGTCAGAAGTTGCCTTTTGAGGAAATCCGTCCGTTGGTCGTCAAGTCGTGCGGCAACTGGCGCAACCTCTACGCCCTGCTTTCCGAACAGCCTGACCGTTCCACGCTCCAACTCCTCCGCACCCTTACCGACAAAGACTTGCGCGACTTCTCCCTTCCCGTGCTGCGCAGCCACCTTCGCCACCTCCACACCGAACTCAGTCAGCCCTTGCCCGAGGACGAGCAGCAGTTCCTTTACCGTTACCTCTATTCGCCGCGCATTGCCGGCGAGCAGCTCAGCACGTGGCTGGCCGACTTGGAAAAACTCCCTGCCGAGGTGGAGCATGCTGTGCAGGAAGGCCCCGAGGCCCTGGCCGCGTGGATAACCTCCCACATTGTCGACAACACCGAGCGCAATCCCTTGGGCTATCCCCTCTCGCCGGCCCGGGCCTTGGAGGGAAGGCGAGCCGACCTGCCCAATCGCAAATTGCTCTTCGTGGCACTCTGCCGTTCGCATGGCATCCCCGCCCGTATCGATGAAGTTACGGGTCAGGCGCAGTATGTGGTATTAGACGAAAAGAAAGGTGTGCCATCGGAGCACACCGCCAAGTGGCAGACCGCCAGCCTGGAACCCTCCGTCGCCGGGAAGTCGGCCAAAGAACCTGCCGCCGCCCGCCTCACCTTAGACTACACGCCCCGGCAGTACATGGAAAATCCTGCCTACTACCATCATTTCACCCTCAGCCGCCTGCAAAACGGCAGTCCCGTGCTGCAAAACTATCCCGAGACTGACACGTGGAAGAGCACCTTCCGCCGCAAGGCTACGGTTCATCCCGGCAACTATCTTCTCACCACCGGTACGCGTTTGGCCGACGGCTCCGTGTTGGCACGCCTCTCCGTGTTCCCACTGGCCGCAGGCACCGACCGCACCGAACCTTTGGTGATGCGCACGGACGAAACCGCCGTGCAGGTCATCGGTACGTTCAATAGTGAAAACCGTTTCTTCGACCCATCCGTTGGCGGCCTTCGTTCGCTCCTTTCCGCCACCGGGCGCGGCTACTTCGTGGTGGGGCTTCTGCGTCCCAACCACGAACCAAGCAACCACGTGTTGCACGATTTGGAGAAGCAGCGTGCCGCGCTCGAAGCCTGGGGCCGTCCCATCGTGTTGCTCTTCTCTTCCGAGGAAGCCTATGCCCGTTTCCAGAAAAACCGCGCCGAGTTCACCAACCTCCCCTCCACCGTTTCTTTCGGGGTGGATGCCGACGGCAGTGTCCGTCGCGACATGGAGCAGAGCGGCCTCATGAAGTCCGGCGACTATCCCGTGCTCCTCATTGCCGACACTTTCAACCGCGTGGTCAGCTGCACGCAGGGCTACACCATCGGCATTGGCAGCCGCCTCACCTCCACCATCGGCAAACTCACGCGTTGAGGCCACGGAGCCGTCAATGCAGGCTACGAGGCAGTATGCCATGTTTGTGCCATGTAAGCACCGGCTCTATGACCTCATGAACTCATAACCTGGGAGCGAAGCGACCATAACCTTATAACCTTCAACTTTCGGTACTTCCGAAAGTTGAAATAATATTGTAGCACGTGCGGCGAGGCAGTTCCCTCGTCTATGTCCAAAGCGTGGTGATGAACATCGGGACTTCATCATCACGCTTTTCAAATCCCTGTCGTTCATAGAAGCCACATTCCTTTTTGTAAGCCATGAGCGCAATGCGCAGGTAGTCCTTGTATTTCTCTTTCACTTTGTCGATGAGCAACTTTCCGATGCCCTGCCCCTGGTATTCGGGACGTACGAGCAGGTAGTGGATATAGGCCGTCATGGTGCTATCGTCCATGGCACTCACGAGGCCCACCAGTTTGTCGCCATCCCATGCCGTGAATACAGTCGCGTAGTGTTCCATGGCCATCTCCAACTTTTCAGGATAATGACCTGATGACCAGTCCACAGACAGAAACAAATCTGCCAGTTCCTTGCTGGTAAGGTGCTGTTCCTTACCGCGCACAGTGATATTTTCGGTTTTTTGTATTTTCATTTCTTGCTTTGTGTCATTTTTTTAGACGGTTTATTTGTCGCTGTATTTACAATCGGGTGCAAAGTTGAGGTTAATTTGAGAAACAGCGAGTGAGCTGGCCCATATTTCCTACCCAATGCAACTGAGTGGGATGATTGGAATGTGGTTGTTGCATACATTTTCGCTTACAGCCACACAGCTATTTCTAAGAATAAGCGTTAAAAACACGAAGTGCTTGTTTTTTTTTAATTTCGGAGTTTTACGATATTGGGCTCCTTTGCTTTACTTTGCTGCTGTAACATCCATAAATCATCAGTCGATGAAACGAAAGGACAACACACTGACAAGGGTTGAATTTCAAATGATGTCTATTCTTTGGGATATCAACCATCCTGCCTGCGGAAGGGACATCCTTCAGCGATGGGACGAGCCCAAGCCAACCTATACGACCATTGCCACCTATCTGAAGATACTCTACGAGAAGGGCTTTGTGGACTTCTTCAAGAAAGAAGGCGAGGGCAAGACGCAATGGTATGTGCCCAAAATAACCCGTCAGCAGTACACGCGCATGACCATGGAGAACGTGAAGAAAGATTTTTTTGGCGGTAGCCTCAAGTCCATGTTCAGCTATTTCGTACAAGAAGAGCACCTCTCGCCCGAGGATATTGAGGAACTGCTGAATTTAACAAGCAATGACCGTCATGAGTGAGCTGTTTCTCTACACCCTGAAGTCGGCCTTCGTGCTGGCTATCCTCTACGTGCCCTACACGCTGCTGCTTCGCCAAGAGGATTTCTTCCGTTTCAACCGCCTCACGCTTCTCGGCATATTGTTGTTGGTGTTAGTGCTGCCCTTTGGCAACGTCTCCTTCCTTTCGCTCGACAACCAGCAGGTAGTACACGTTGCCAGGCAGCAGCTGATAGAGATAGGCATACCCATCATGCAGGCGGTAGACGAAACGGATGCAGCAGCCGGCTGTCGGGAAGGTATTTCGTGGTTTCAGGCTGTCAGCTTCGTCAGTCTGCTGGGTATGGTTGCCATGCTGTGTTTGCGCCTCATCCAGTTAGCCCGGATGGGCATGACCATGCGCGGTGGCTGCCTGTGGCATGAGCGCGAGGATGGGGTGAACATCTATTGCCATGCCGATGCCGTGTTGCCTTATAGCTGGTTTGGCAATGTGGTTATCAGTAAGGAAGATTACGATGCGTATGGCTACGAAATCATTCTGCACGAGAAGGGGCACGTTCGCAGCCTTCATTCGCTCGATATCCTGCTGCTCACATTTGTAGAAGTGTTGCAATGGTGGAATCCGCTTGTGTATATGCTCGGAATAAGTCTGCGAGATGTTCACGAATACGAGGCTGATGCCTACGTGTTGCGTCAAGGTATCCCCCTTCGCTACTATCAAAATCTGCTCATAAAAAAAGCTGTTGGCGCCAGCTCCTACACTTTTGCCAACAACTTTAATCACAGTTTAATCAAAAAAAGAATCACTATGATGTGCAAAAAGAAATCCAATCCGTGGATGCGCAGCAAAGTGCTGTACGCAGTCCCGATGGTAGCTATCGCTCTCAGTGCCTTTGCTACCCCAACGTTCGTAGGAACTGTCGAACAACCTGCGAAGCGCGTCGATTCCGCTCCTTTATCCGAGGACAAGATTACAAACAAATCCTCGTTTAGCCAAGCTGTCGGTAAGATATTTGACAAAAAGCCTCAATTTGAGGGCGGCGAGTTGGAGCTGATGAAATTGTTGCAAGCCAATGTGCGCTATCCCGCAATAGCCCAAGAGTACAACGTGCAGGGCAGAGTGGTGGTACAGTTTATCGTTGGGCAGGATGGAAGCATTACTGACTTGAAAGCTGATACTAAAGATCTGGGCTATGCGCAAGGAAAAACTAAGGGTAAAGCCTCGTCCAAAACACAAAATGCAAAGCCTATTTCCTCTACAGACTCCAATTTCCAGGCTGCCCGGAAAGCATTGGAGGATGAAGCCTTACGTGTGGTTCGGCTCACGTCTTCCAAGTGGAAGCCGGGTGAGCAGCACGGGAAGAAAGTCCGTACGAAGTACAGCCTTCCCATCATGTTCCGTTTGAAATGAGCTGAAATAACCTTTTGAGGATGGTGATGTCCATCCATTACTTTCCGGCTTTTACCCATCTTTACCGGACGTTCATCCGTCATTCACCACGAAAACCGCTATCCCCGGAACAAGGGGGGAGCGGTTTTCGTGGTTAGGTTGGCGGATGATTTGTCTTACAGCTTCGACAATCTCAGCTTATAGCCGAGCGGGCGGTTCGGCACGCGGTATTGCGGCAGCGTGTCCACGTCCTGTCCGCACGAAGCGTTGCCCACGCCGCGAGTGGCAGCATCCAAGTGGAGCACCGTGTAGGGTCGCGGTGCGAGTTCCCAGAAGTGGGCGGCGTTCATCAGGTCCGCATCCGTATAGCGCAGGGCCGAGAAGCTCACCGTGCCTTCCGTCAGCACCTTCAGCCCGAAGCCGTCGGCAGCCTTCAGCACCAGTTCGCGCAGTCCCTCGCGGCCACCCGTCGACTGCGGCTTCACGTAAGCCTCCGGCATCTGTGCCACCGTCGTGTGGTAACGTCCCACCATCGTCCCGTCCTTGCGGTCGTTCGAGTTCTCCCACGGGCCGTAGGCATAGTAGTCCACCTCCGTCAGGTTGCTGTCCAGCAGGCACACCAGTCCGGCGCGTCGCAGGTTATCCGTGTGCGGCGTGAAGCGCGCTTCCACGTCCACGATGCCCTGCGGATAGAGCGTGTAGTCAATCTCCGTGGAGCAAAGCGAACCCGCCCGGCGTGTGCGCACTACCGTCAGTCCGTTCACCGTTTCCACCTTCACCTCGCCGCGCGGCTCCAGTCCGTTATCCGTATTTCCGAAGCGGTCATTCTCAATCCAGCGGTGGTTGTCGTACACGAAGCCTTGGCCTTCCGCCAGCACGTTGCGGCCGTCGAAAGCCAGTGCGGTGAGCTGTGCCGTTTCGTTGTCAAACGTCAGTTGCACGCGGTCGTTGCCCACCTTCGTTTCGTGCAACGCCCCGCTCTGCATCATCTCCGGTGCCTTGCTGTCCGGCTGCAACGCCTTCAGCGCGCCCCGTTCGTTCAGGCAGAACTGCTTCTGCGCCACGCGGTGTCCTGCCTTCGCATACAGCTGTGCCTCGCGGAAACAAACGTACACGTTCAGCATCACCTCCTGTCCTGCAGCCAGTGCCTTCTTCAGTTTCACCTTCGGCAACTTCAGCAACAGCTCCACGCTGTCTGTGGGAGTCACATCCGGCAACGCCAGTGTTTTCGTTCCCGCCACGTGACCGTCGAGCAGCACCTCATAGCGCAGGTCCATGTCGCAGAGGTTCTGGAAAGCATAGCCGTTCTTCACCAGCACCTTCGCTGTGTTCTTCGCTGCGTCCGTGCTGAGCAGTTCCAGCTTCACGTATTGGTAAGCCGCCTTCACCTCCGCCAGTTTCGCGCTTTCCTCGCGTGTGGCCGGCACGATGCCGTTCGAGCAGAAGTTTCCTTGGTGCGGTCCGGGGAAGTCATAGCCCGTGTGCAGGCGTTTTATTCCTTTCTTCAGCTCTAACGGTTCGTAGATAGCCTGGTCCACCCAGTCCCAGATACATCCGCCGATGGTGGCGTTCGACTGTTCGATGATGTCCCAGTACTCCGTCAGGTTGCCTATGGCGTTACCCATTGCGTGGGCATATTCGCAGAGGAACATCGGTTTGTCCATATCCGACGTGTTCTGCCGCATCCATGCCATGCCCGGGTACATTTTCGAGTAGAAGTCCGAGAAGCGTCCGCCGCCAAAGCTGCCGTTCGAGCGCGTACCCTCGTAGTGGACGGGTCGGCTGTCGAGCCGTTTCGCCGCGTCGTAGCACGCCCCGAAGTTCTCTCCGTTGCCCGCCTCGTTGCCCAGGCTCCACATCACCACCGACGGGTGGTTGCGGTCGCGCAGCACCATGCGGTCAATGCGGTCCACGAAGGCCGGCACCCACGACTTGCGGTCCGAGATGCCCTGGTTCGCGTGGTCCTCCAAGTCCGCTTCGTCGCACGTGTAGAGACCGTAATAATCGTACATGGCATACATTTTCGCATCGTTCGGATAGTGCGACGTGCGGATGGTGTTGATGTTGTTCTGCTTCATCAGCAGCACGTCGCGCAGCATCTCCTCCGTCGTCACGGCGCGTCCGTGAAGGGGCGACGTGTCGTGGCGGTTCGTACCCTTGAGCAGAACGCGCTGGCCGTTGACGTAGAGCTGCGAGTTTTTGATTTCAATGTCGCGGAAACCGTATTTCGTGGAGAAAGCCATCTCCTCGTGGCCCGCCTGGTCCAGCTGCACCACGTGAACCGTGTACAGGTTCGGCAGTTCCGCGCTCCATAGCTTCACCTGTCCGATGTTCAGCGAAACCTTCGCCGTACACACCACCTTCTCGCCGCCCTCGGGGCGCAGCTTCGCGGTGCATTCGCATTCGCCTGCCGGTTTTCCTTCTGGGTCGAACACCTTCACCTTGAGCACCTTGTCTGCCGGCTGCTTGCCGTCGCCTTCCAAGCGGAATGTCGCGTTCAGCTTCGCGTTGCGGCGGTTGTCCGTCAGTTCGCAGGTCAGGTAATGGTCGCGCACGCTCACGCGCGGTATATTATATAGGTACACATCGCGGAAAATACCCGACATACGGAACATATCCTGACATTCCAGGTACGAGCCGTCGCTCCAGCGGAACACCTGCACCGCCAGACGGTTCTCTCCCCGGCGCAGGTACGGCGTGAAGTCAAATTCCGCCACATTGTTCGCTCCCTGCGTGTAGCCCACATAGTGGCCGTTCAGCCACACGAAGGCTGCCGAGTAAATGCCGCCGAAGTGGATGATCGTGCGGCGGTTCTCCCATCCCTCGGGCAGGGTGAAGGTGCGCACGTACGAGCCTACGGGGTTGATGCCGTAGTTCTTGCCCCCGTCGTTGAAGCCCGGGCGCGCCTTGATGAAGGGCGGCGTGTTCGAGTGGGGATATTCCACATTTGCATAGATGGGGCGGTCGTAGCCCTGCATCTCCCAGTTCGACGGCACGGGGATGGTGTCCCATGCCGAAACGTCAAAGTTCTCTTGGTAGAAATCCGTGGGTCGCTGGTCCGGCTGCGGCACGAAGTGGAAACGCCACGTGCCGTTCAGGCTCAGGTAACGCTCCGTCTGCGGCACGGTCCAGGGCGTGGCATAGTAAGCCTTGTCAGCCAACATCTCCGCCTCCGTGGCATAGGGCAGGTAAGTGGCCACGGCATCCAGCTTGTTTTCGGCGAATATCGTTTCGTCCTCCCAATAGGGAGCCTTGATTTTCGGTTTCTCCACCTGTTCAAAGGTGAACCATGCCGTGCGGTCCTTCGCATCGTAGTCCACGCTGAGCAACCGGCCTTCGCGCAGGGCATACATCTTGCCCTGTTTCGAGGCACCCGCACTGCGGATGAGGTACGTTCCGCTTTGTCCCTTTACCGGCTCGAAGCGGAACTGCGCATTGTTCCACACGCCCTCCTGGGCCGGCCATTGCAGCAGGTAGTCGATGGCCGCGTTGCCGCCGCCGTCGTCGAAGTTTTGCGGATAAAAGGCATTTTCCACCACGCGGCGGTCCAGGTCAAGCATCTTCACGCTCCAGTACTGTCCCCGGTTCAACTCGTCCACTTTCTCGCCCACGATGCGTGCGTTGTTCTCGCCCGAGTCGCCGTTGCCCAGCACCATTTCCGGCTCTGCCACGGAGCGGATGCGGTACGTCAACGCCACGTCGAACCCTGCGCGGGCGGCGCGTTCAATCCGGAAGTGCGCGTTTTTCTGTTTCAGGGCCTGCGTTTTCGCCACCAGCACCAGGTTGTTGCCCTGTGCGGCAGCTGCCATGTCGGGGCGGTTGGTGGGGATGAGCAGGCAAGCCTGTCCCACCGCCTCCGTTTTCCACAGCTGTGCCTCGTCCGAGCCGTTGTTCTCGCCGGCCTCCAACGCCTGTCCTTCGGTGCGTATGGCGCGGCCGTCGAAGGGGTTGATGAACCGCCAGGAGCCCGACAGTTCGCTCACGGTGAAGTGCTGGCCGGGGTCGGCGGCAGCGGTTTTTTGCAGGCTGAGCCTTCCCTGCGCGTCGAGGGTTACTGTCAGGCCCAGTGAGGGAACGGTGAGATGGTAAAGCTGTCCCGGCTGGAAGGCAGGCTGTGCGGCTGCCGTGGCGCACAGGGTGCAGAGCCAGAGCAGCAGCCGGCAACGGGATAATGCGTTTCGTAACATCATGTTGTATGGATTGTTTAAGGTTATACAGAGGTTGAGAGTTTATAAGTAGCAAGTAGAAACTTCCTGATGCGGAAGTTTACGGTCTTCAGGCAGAGCCAGATGCTTGGGGAGCGGCCATTTAGGCAGAAGTAAAGGGTGGGAGAGGGGGAGGCCGGAGCCTCCGGAACCGGTTGCCGGGTAGCAAGGCCGGCCTCATGCTTTTGAAATCACATCATCCCGTATCGCTTCACAATGTGCCGCCTTGGCACGGGGTCGGGGATGAGTCAGTCAAAACCCAGTTTCGTGTGGAATTGCTGCAGGAAGTTGTCTATCAGCTCAATGCCGCGCAGTGTGGCGCAGCCTCGGATGTAGACGAGCAACGTGTTGGCGAAAATATCGCGTTGCGGATATGAGCTCATCTTATCGTCGTTCAGCACGCTGTTGATGCCCGCGATGAGCTGCTTGTAGATGATGTGGAAATTCACGTCCGAGCGGAACAGCCCCTGCTCCTTGCCCCGGTTCAGGAATTCCACGGCTTCCTCCTCCTGCTCCCGCTGGCATTGTTCGATATGGCTCATCACTTTCGGGTACTTCACGATTTCGGCGAAGAAGCTCGGCTTGATGTCGCCGTTCTCCTGCATTTTCATGGCGAAGTTTGTCAGCATACAGTCCAGCACGTTGTCCGTTTCCGCCACCAGCCGCGACATCCTTTCGTGTTCCGCTTCGTCGTGCTTCACCACGCAGGCCAGGAGCAAGTCCTCCTTGTCCGCGAAAATCTGGTAGAGCGTCCGTTTCGACATGGTGAGCGCGTGGGCGATGTCGTCCATGGTTACGTTCTTGATGCCCTGCGTGTGGAACAGCCGGGTGGCCACTTCAATCACCTGCGCGCGTGCGGCGTCTCGTAAAGTGCTATGTCGGGAGGGAATAATCATAATAAGTATGAAATGGTGAGAGCTTTGTGCGCAAATGTACAAAACTTCTTTAAATCACCGCGTGTTCTGTTCCGTTTAGTGCCGGATTTCTTCGCCCAAGGGCCGCTTTTCGCGTTTGGGCTTGTCCGTTCGTCACGTCGCTCATGCCTTTTCCGTTGCCGTCGTGCCGTTGCGCCGCTTGAGGTTTGCCGCGCGATTTTCTGGCACGGGAATGAATAAAAACTGTATACAGGTTGAATAAAATCAATTTTGGTGTCAAAAATGACACCGCTCGTCTAAAAAAATCATGTCGTTCGTGTGGGTATTTTATTTATTGTGTACTTTTGCCTAGCCTTTTCGGCTGATTTTCAACTAAACCAAAATAACCATTCCATTTACAGCATGAAGAAACTTATGACGCTATGGCTTGCCGGCATGACGCTTGCCGGCAATGTCGCTGCGCAGGATGCCGCGAAGCCCGAGTACCGCTACTACTCCTTCGACGACGGTGCCCTGCTCCAGCGTTTGTCAGACAATGGCCGATGGGCCGTGGCCTGTGGCGCGAGCAGTGAGGATGCCAACTACATGATGGGCGCGAAGCTCATCGACACCCAGACGGGTGTTCCCACTTCTTTGTTGGAAGGGCTGAAGACCGACACCGTATTCAGCAGCGCGGCCTTCGACGTGACCGACGACGGCAACATCGTGGTGGGCCTGCTCAATGACAAACCCGCCTATTACACCGTGTCGACGGGTAAGTGGACCTTCCTCCGCCTCGACGGCGATGCCAATCGAGGTGTGGTCAGTGCCGTAACGCCCGATGGAAAATATGCCGTGGGACGGCTCAACTTCGCCGACCCCGCACGTCTTTACGAGGAGAAGGTGGCTCTCTGGGACCTCACCACCAACCAGCTCCTCGAAACGCCGGGCATTCCCACCAAGGACATGGCACACATGAACCAGAAGATGAACCGCTTCACGGACATCTCGCCCGACGGCAATACCATCGTGGGCACCATGTCCTTCAGCTACCTCCCTACCAGCTACGACCTCGGCGGCATTTTCAGCTACGTGTACCACCGCGACAAGCAGACGTACGACGCCATCGGCTTCGACGAGACCGAAACCGGACGCTGGAAGGCACACGTTGACGGCACGATGTACATCACCCATGCCTCGCTGAGCAACAACGGACGTTACGTTTCGGGCAGTGCCTATATGGTGAAGGAGGTGAGCGGAAGCGAGTTCCCCAGTGAATACGAAACTCCCTTCGTCTACGACGTGGAAGCCGGCACCATACAGGTGTACGACGACACAGAGAGTACCGACAAGAGCAGCTGGTGTGTGGACAACAACGGACAGATTTACGCCGCCTCGCCCACGGCCAACCCTTACCGCGACTTCAGCGTGCGCAGCGGGAAGTACTGGATCGGGTTCACTGAGAGCGTGAAGCAGATCTACGGCGTGGACATCGTGGAAAAGATGGGACAGGAAAACTCCGGCACCGCCGTGAGCATCAGCGACGACTGCCACACCATCCTCTCCACCATCGGCCCGCACGAGGCTTTCATCGTGACCCTGCCCGAGAGCTTGCCCGAGCTGGCCGCAAAGACCAACCTGCTGAGCAATTACCTTGTCACGCCCAAGGCCGGTGCCAGCATTTCCAAACTCAACTCCCTGCAAATCACCTTCGACCGCAAGGTGACCGTGGTGGGCGATGCTGACGCCGTGCAGCTCGTCAAGGTCATCGGCAGCGAGCCGGTGGCCAACTCCGTGGGCTTTGAGGCCGACGGACAGACCGTGACCATCAAGTTCCGCAAGGGTACGCTCGAAAGCGGTGAGCCTTACCGCGTGATCATTCCGGCCAAGACCATCTGCCTGGCCAACGACCCCACGCGCTACAACGACGAAATACGCGTGACCTACGTGGGCCGTGCTGAACAGCCCCTGCAGCTCACCTCCGCCAGTCCGAAGGACGGTGCCACCATCGGCAAGCTGGACCTCTCCACCAGCCCCATCACCCTGACGTTCGACGCGGGTGTGCTGATCGGCGATGCCAACGCACGCGGCAAACTGTACCAGGGCGACAGCGATACGCCCTATGCCGACCTCCTGCTGGCCTACGGCGACAACAAGGTGATGGCTTACCCCAGCACCACACAATATTTATATAAGGATGTGGACTATCGCGTGGAAATTCCCGCCGGCACCGTCACCGACATCACGGGCAATGCCGCCACGGGCAACGAGCTGATCACGCTTCACTACCACGGTGCCTATGAACGCTCCATCTCCTACGACGAAAGTCTGCTCTTTTCCGACGACTTCAACAACGGCCTGAGCAACTTTCTCGTGCTGGACAATGACCTGAATACACCGAGCAGCGAGTCGAAGGCACTGGGCTTTGACAACAAGGCTTACGGCTGGATTCCTGCGTGGGACGAGAACAACACGAGCGACCTCGGCGCAGGTTCCACATCCATGTACGACCCGGCTGGCAAGAGCGACGACTGGCTCGTCATTCCGCAGCTGAACATCGTCGACAAGCTGTGCAGCCTCACCTTCAAGAGCCAGAGCTGGCTCAACTCCGCCACCGACCGCCTGAAGGTGTATGTGTGGGAGAGCAACAACGTGTACAACGCGCTGAACGCTTCCATCGTCAACAAAATCCGCACCGAGGGTACCTTGGTCTACGATGAGGTGCAAAGCCCGGGCGCGAAGGAGAATGTGCTGGCAGGCGACTGGCGCGAGAACTCCGTGAGCCTGAAGGACTTTGCCGGAAAATATGTATACATCGCTTTCCTCAACGACAACGAGGCGCAGAGCGCGGTGTTCATCGACGACGTGAAGGTCGTGCATGAGTTGCCCTTCTACGTGGCCGTGACCAACGAAGACACGTATGTGGGTGCCACAGAGGCAAAAATCAACGGTATCGTCGACATCCGCGACAAGGAGAAGACGTACTCCACCGCACAACTCATCCTCCGCAACGCCGAGGGCGAAGTGGTGGACGAAATCAACGAAACGGGGCTGAGCCTCAAGGCCGGCGACAAATACAACTTCGTCTTCGCCAAAACGCTGCCGCTGAAGGTGGGCGAGGTGAATGGCTATACCATCGACCTGAAGTTCGACGAAACGGAAAACTCGCTCTCCAAGAGCATCAAGGTGCTGGCATTCGCGCCCACCAAGCGCGTGGTGCTGGAAGAGTTCACCGGCGTGGACTGCACCAACTGCCCCTTGGGACACGAGGCCATGGACAAACTCATCGGTTTCTACGGTGACCTCTTCATCCCCTTGGCGCTCCACTGCTATGACGGCGACCCCTACGCCACGGGCGTGACGGAATATGCCTCTTACCTCGGACTGGTGGCTGCTCCTTCCGCACGCGTACAGCGCAATGCGCAGATTGTTTTCCCCATGGTGAGTGTGGATGGCGACTACATGCTGCAAGACATCACGGGCGAGAGCACCACGTGGGTAGATGCCGTGGCTGCCGAAATGAATAAGGAGGCCGAAGCTGAAGTGTCGGCCACCGCCAAACTTTCCCCGCAGGGCGATATGTACACCTTGCCCGTCAGCATCCGCTACGCACTGAACGCCGAGAACCTGAACCTGAAACTCTTCGTGGCCGTCCTCGAAAATGGACTGGTGAGCTACCAGAAGAATGCCTTCAGCAGCATTGCCGATCCCGACCTGGGCGAATGGGGCAAGGGCGGACGCTACGGCTCGCCCACCGTCAGCCCCTATGCCTTCGACCATGTGGTGCGCGGCTGGGAGGGCGCTACCTTCACAGGTACTGCCGAACTCCTGCCTACGGAGGTTATCGCTGGCGAAAACTACCTGAGCGAATTGCAGTTTGACGTGCCCGCCACGGTTTCGCATCCCGAAAACACCGAGCTCGTCGTGATGCTTTTCGACGGCAATACCGACCGCCTCATCAACGCCTGCAAGGCCAGCTTGGATACTCCCGAAGGCATTGACGGCGTCGAAGCCTCCGCTGGCATCCGCATCGTGCCTCTTCGCGGCGGCGTGCAAGTTAATACAGCCGAATCCGCCACCGTGCAGCTCTATGCCGCCGATGGCCGCCTGCTCCGCACCGCCACCACAGCCGGCGGTACCCTCACCCTCCGCTGCCCGGGCTACAAGGGCGTGGCCGTGGTGAAGGTGACGACAGCACAAGGCGTTGAGGTGCAGAGAGTACAGCTTTGATTGAAACTTCTCTTTGATTGAAACTTCAGCGGCTCCGCCCGGAGCTATAGGCTTTGTTGCTCTCTATAGCCTCCTATAGATTTCCTTAGCCCTCTATTCTCCGGGCGGAGCCTTTCTTCTCGCAACGACTAATCCCTAAATTATTTTTCTATGCACAACTCAACTACTTCCCTCAGCGGCATCAACCGTGCCCTGAAAGCTGTGGTGTGCTGGTTGATGGTTTGCATCAGTTCTGTGGCGGCCCATGCCGCTGCTCCCGTTGACTGGGGCGATATGGAACTCGGCAAAGCCTACAACTACACCACCTTCACCGCCAACGGCGGTAAGTTCACCGCTCCGCAAAGCGGGGTGCTCACCTGCACTTCCACCTGCGGCGACTTCCTCTATCCCTATTCTGATGCGGAACACACGCAGGAGCTGAACTTCCAAACCAATTACGATTCCCAGGGTCACATCTACTACGAACTCAGCGTGACCGAGGGTCAGGAAATCTATTTCTACAAGAGCTTCGTCATGAACTCCGGTTCCTGGATCCTCACCATGAGTAGCGAGGAAGATGTAAAGCTCAATCTCGTCTCTACCACCCCCGAGGCCGGTGCCATGCTCAGTCCGGCAGGCAGCCCGCAGGTGCTCTTCTACTTCTCACAGAATGTGAAGATTTCGGGAGCGGAAATCGTGGTGGGCGACTACAGCCAGAGCATCAGCGCGAACCTGAGCGGCTCCACCGTCTTCTTCAACTGCGGCGACGACCTCATGGCACTCCTCAACGCCGGCAAGCTCCAGGAGAATGACATCATCACCTTCCGCCTCAAGAACGTACGTATGGCCGCCAACGAAAGTGTGCTCTACGGCGAGGACGGCACGTGTGAAGTAAGCTACGTCTGCGCCGGCAACCCCGTGAAGCTCGTCAGCGTCAGCGGCCTGCTCGAAGAGGGCAACAAGTTCCTTTCCTATTGGGTGAAGGGCGACCCCCGAGGCATCCTTACCGCCACCTTCGACGGCGATCTGCAGGTGCCCGAGGAGGGTAGCCAGTCGCAGGTGCTCACCCTCGGCTTCGGTAACTCCGAAGGCGAAGTAGGCGAGTACTACTCCGAGACCATCCCCTACACCGTCAACGGCAATGTGCTCACCGTGGACCTCACGGGCAAGCTCCGCACGCCCGAGAATATGGTGACCTCCGGTACGAACTACGGACTGATGCTCCTCAAGCTTGTCAACGTGCGCGATGCCAAGGGCAACTATGTGTACTCCTCCGGTCTCGGCACCTTGGGTAGCTTCAGCTACGACATGGCCTATGAGGAGGTGAAGAGCAGCTTCACCGCTGAGTTCACACCCGCCTCCGGCGAATCGCTGGCTGGCAAGGAGAAAATCGAACTCTGGATTACCGACTACGAGAAGCTCCACTTTGACGGCATCCTCTTTACTGCCGGCGAAACTTCCGTGGTCAGCACAGACTTCACCGCAACTCCCGACCCCGAATTTGAAGGTGCTTATATCCTCGACATCAATATCCCCGCCGAGATGAAGGACCTCAAGGGTGTGACCGTGACGCTCAACAACCTCGTTTGCGAGGACGGACGCGACCACAGCCTCCTCTTCACCGCCAAGTACGATTCCTTTATGCTGAAGAAGGTGCAGTACAAGGCTTCGGCTGATGCTGTGCCCGTCAACCTTTCCGGCGCACGCTTGGAGAAACTGCTGCCTGAAGCCAAAATCCTCGTCAACACCAACATGAACGACAAGGTGGGCTATGCTTGGTATCAAATCCGTGACCTTAACCCCACCACGCCCGATGAGGCTATCGTGAAGTCTATGGCTACCCTCTACAAGGGTGAGGACGGCAGCTTCTCCGCCGAAATCTACGGTGCCGGCTACAAGCTCATGCTGGGCCACACGTACCGCATGGAGGTGACGGCCTATGCTTCGGAGGATGACTACAACTACGGCAACGATCCCCTCGGTACCGACTACATCGAGTTCTCTGGAGCTACACCGCCCTACGTTTACTCGCCCACGCAGTTCGTCAGCATCGACCCTGCCAACGAAACCACCCTCACCGAGGCCAGTGACACCGAATTCACCCTTGAGTTCGACGGTATGGTATCGCTCGATGCTTCCACCACGTTCGTGGTCTACGGCATGGGCGAGACCCTTCCCTTCAAGAGCATCGAAGCCGTTGAACCCGCTGATGGACTTTCCAACATCTGGAAGCTCACCGTGGATGCTGGTACGCTCAGCTCTGTGGGCAATACCCTCACCCTCAGCTTGGTGGCCACCGACTACGAAGGCCGCCGCGTGCAGGGCAACGAAGGTGAAGACGAGAACACTTATTTCCGTTTCACCTATCCTCTCAACTTCGCCAACTTTGAAGTGACCATCACTCCGGCTTCGGGCACTGAGGTGGAGAAACTCCATCAGTTCACCGTCAGCTGCACGGAAGGTATCGGCGACGCTTACTCCGGACAGGACATCGTGCTCTACAACCGTGGCGAGTTTACCGCCGTGGCCAAGGTCAGCAACATCGAGCAGATTATCCCCGAGGACCAGATGGACAACTTGGACTATGTGGTGCAATCGCTTCTCCTCACCCTCGACACGGAAATCACCGATGCCGGTGCGTACGTGCTTGACGTGCCCGCCGGTGTGTTCAACCTCGGCACGCAGTTTAACCAGAGCCACAACGCTGCCTTCGCTGCCAACTATACCATTAAAGCCGGTGGCAGCGGCAGTGACGCTAACGTGGAGGCCACTCCGGCCAACGGAAGTACCGTGAAGGAACTCAGCAAAGTAGAACTCGTATTCCCCGATGAGGATGAAATCAGTATTGGTTCTGGTTTACCCACTCTCAGCAAGGACGGTGGCGAACCCACGAAGTTGAATGATGCCGAACTCGATTGGGACGTTTACAACAAGGCTATCCTTAACTTTACTCCTGCCCTGACCGAAGCCGGCGTTTACACCATCACCTTCCCCGAAGGCTACTTCCTCGGCACTTACGGCAATCCCCTGCCCGGCTTCTCGCTCACCTATACCGTGTCTGTTCAGGACGGCATTACCCATGTCCAGCTCAGCACTTCGGGCAACGAAGCCGTTTACACCATCTCCGGTCTCCGAGTTAACCCGAGCCGCCGCCTGCCCGCCGGCACGTACATCGTAGGAGGCAAGAAGGTGGTAGTGAAATAACCGCCGCCCGCCTAACGGCGTATGGCATCTATGGTAATCTATAGTTATCTATAGTTCTCTATAGTTCTCTATAGTTCTCTATAGCTATCTATAGTAATCTATATCTCTATAGCTCCTTAAAGCTCAACCCTTGTGGGGCGCATCCGGCATATTGCTCGGTTGCGCCCCACATTTCACTAAGGCACAGCCTAAATTTCGTTTTTCATCAAAATATTCGTTTGATTATTTGGCTTTTCATTCGCCTTACACTACCTTTTCATAAGGTAGGCTGCCGTTCTATCTTGAGTTGCCTCAATAAATAAAAAAATAAAATGGTACTGAGGGTTGGTTTATTGGTTTTTTATGTAGTTTTGCAATCACAGCAATGAACGATTTCGTTAAGCCAAATGAGCAAAGCCAAACTTGATTGAGCTTTGCCATGGCGAGGCGAGAAATGGCACTTATAAGAACCTTTCTAATATTATTTAAAAGTTATTTCAGACATGAAACCTACTCTCTTTCTCCTGGCAGCAGGAATGGGTAGCCGCTACGGCGGTTTGAAGCAGCTTGACGAGCTGGGCCCTCACGGCGAAACAATCATGGATTATTCCATCTACGATGCCATCAATGCGGGCTTCGGCAAGTTGGTTTTCGTTATCCGCAAGGATTTTGAAGAAGACTTCCGCCGTATCGTGCTTTCCAAGTATGAAGGCCATATTCCGTGCGAACTGGTGTTCCAGAGCTTGGACGCGCTGCCGGAGGGCTTTACCTGCCCGGCTGAACGTACGAAGCCCTGGGGTACGAACCACGCTGTGATGATGGGTAAGGACGTTATCAAGGAGCCGTTTGCCGTGCTCAACTGCGACGACTTCTACGATCGCGATGCTTTCCGCGTAATGGGCAAATGGTTGAGCGACCTTCCCGAAGGATCTACGGGCAAGTATGCCATGGTGGGCTTCCGCGTGGGCAACACGTTGAGCGACAGCGGTACTGTGAGCCGTGGCGTTTGCGAAAACGACGACCAGCACCACCTGACTTCCGTTGTAGAGCGCACGAAAATCCAACGCTTCGACGGCGTGGTGAAGTATCTGGACGAGAACGACGAATGGGTGGCTATTCCCGACACAACCCCCGTTTCGATGAACTTCTGGGGTTTCACTCCCGACTATTTCGCCCACAGCGAGGAGTTCTTCAAGACATTCCTTTCCGACCCCGCCAACATGAGCAACCTCAAGAGCGAGTTCTTCATCCCCTTGATGGTGGACAAACTCATCAAGGACGGTGTAGCTACCTGCGAAGTGCTTGACACTACTTCCAAGTGGTTTGGCGTGACTTATCCCGAGGATCGTCCGGGCGTAGTGGAGAAGTTCCAGAAGCTGGCCGACGACGGCGTTTATCCCGAAAAGATGTTCTAAGCCTACGGCGTAACTAAAAAGATTGCTGCCGGTTCTTTAGTCTGAGCTAAAGAACCGGCAGCTTTTGTTTGCTTGAAAGCTATATCAAACTATAGATTACTATATCAAACTATAGATAGCTATAGATAACTATATAATACTATAGATAACTATAGCAACCTATAGAAAATCTATGCGTTTTATCTCACCACCACCTTTTGCGTAACAGCGGCACCGGCGTGGCGTGGCGTGAGGCGCACGATATAGACTCCGGGCTGCAAACGCGAGCCGGCAGGCAGAAGATTGCCGGCGGCATCGTAGGTTTGCAAGCTACGGACGGGTGTGGAGGTATGGAGCCGGCCGTCATTCCCAACAAATACGCGGAGCGTTTCGGGTGCTTCAACGTGCTCAATGGCTGAAGTTCCTGCATTGAGCCGGACGTGAGCAGCGTTGAGCACTTCGTTGTAGCGCATTTCTTGGCGGTCGAGCAGATGGACAAAGGCCACCAAGCGGCAGTTTTTCCTGTTCCAATCAGCTTCGAGAGCGATGGGCGCGAAGTCAACGGTGTAGTTGTTCTCTGCATCCAGCACGAGTTGGTCGCCGGTGGTTGTTGTGCAGTAGTTGTGTCGGATGACCCCGTTGTGTTTGAAGCGGTCCAGTAAGTCGGCCGGAGCTCCGTCGCCGTCGAGTCCCTTTTGGGGATATTTGTCGAGAGAAATGCTGTCTTCAACAAGGTAAGCAGAAATGAAGATGGGCAGTCCGGAGTTAGCCATGTCACTGTTGAGGCGACCGTAGATGTGGCATCCAATGCCCTCTTCCGTTTCCTGAAGGCTGAGGTTTACACTGGCCATGGCGGGGCGCACGGCAGCTTGATCCAGTGCTGAAGCATAAGGTTCGGTTTCAGCCACCTTGGCAGAAACAACAGGAGCTATCTCGCCTATAGGCACCACACGGTCGTACATCACGGCGGGGTTAAAGGTACCTTGTCCGGGGCCGAAGAGGAAAAGGAGGTCTTCGTCAACGGGTTGCGTGAACGAGTCCTTTTGATAACCGCTGTGGTGGGTGACGTAAACCAAGTCAGAAAGCGTGTGTTCTTCCATCGCGATGTCGAGGAAATAAGCCATGAACGGGCAGGCGGTGCAGGTCTGGCTGGTGAATTCTTCAACCAAGGGCACGCGGATAAAGGCTTCGGAGGTAACGTAATGCCAAGTCGTGCCGGGCATCACGGGCTGGGCTTCTTCGCCACCAACAAAGGGTACGGTGAGCCGAAGCCATTGGTTGATACCCGTTTCGACTCCGCTTCGGATGCTCATGGGCAGGACGCGGGCTTCGTGCGGCTGCAAGGGTATGTCGAAGGTGATTTCGTTCGCTTCGGGTTCGGCATCGCCCTGTCCCTGCACGTGGAGCACCACACTGCTGACAGGTTTGTCCGAGCAGTTGAGGAAGGACACCTTCCCGGCAAAATGCGTGGCGGGAGCGATAACCAAGGGGGCATGGGAAGTTTGAGCGAACACACTGCGTTCCAACAAGGGTGCCGCTTCATCGTCGAGAATGGCGGAAATCATGAGCACGCCCCGGTCGGTATACTCTTTCCATCCTTGACTTTGTAGGTTAAACCAGCATCCGCCGCTTACGTTTACGGCATCGTATGCGCCTATGGGATAGCCGGCTCCCAGGGTTTCAAACACCTGCAAGCCTAAGTAAATAGGCTCATCGCCGATGGTGAAAGGTTCATCGAAGTAGAGGTTATTCCATCCTTTTTCAAAGTCACAGATTTTCTGTATGGGCGTAGCCTCCACGTTCCCCGTGGCGTATTGGATGAGCGAACGCTTCTGTCGGGTTTGTTTGTACTCATTGCTCATGAAGCAGCGCACGCCGAGGATTTGGTGTCCCTTGAGGCGGGCCACTGCGGGGTCGAGAGCAGGGTCGAGGCAAATGTATGCCGACACAAATCCGTTTTCGCCAATGCCTTGGAAAACCATGTCGGTGCTGTCGCATATTTCTGGCGCATAGCCGTAGCGCGGGAAGTCCTGTGCTTTGGTGCCGCACAGGCCGATATAACATAATAGGAGTAAACTGAGAATTCTTTTCATGGCTGACAGTATTTTAATTTCGGGTTATGAGTTTTAAGGTTAAGAGGTTATCATATTACAGAAAGAGCGGCTTCCGTCCTTTCAAATAGTAATATGATAACCTTATCACCTGCGCGAAGCGCAAAATCTCATAACCTTATCTCTTTCAACGCACAACCACCTTGGTGGCTTTCGTTTCGTTCAGCGTGGCAGACTTGACAAGGTAAACGCCGGGCCGACCTTTCACGGAAGTTATGCGAACGCCTGAAAGCGTGTACATCTCTGCCGGTTGACCGTTGTGGTAGAACACACCGTTGCGCAGCTCCAGCTCGTTGTCATTCTTCACGTTCTCAATGCCGGCAGGCAGGGGTACAGCGGCCTCTGTGCTGTTGATGATTTCGCGGTTGAGATTGTTATTTTGTTGTCCACGGTTAATCAGAGCTATCACGGAGAGATTAGCCGGATTATAGTCGGAGTACACCAGGGCTTGGAAAGATTTCGTGAAATTTCCTTCGGCATCCAGTTCTAGCTCGCTGCCCCAGAAAGGCGTGAGGATTTCTCTGATCACATTGTAGTGAGTATAGTGTTGCGCGGGCTTTTCGCCTTCCTTGTCGTCCCAGAATTTCTGGCTGTCGCTTTCCACTTCCTTTTCCATGAGGTACACGGTGAGGAACAAAGGTTCGTCCTTGGGCATCACGCCTTGTGCCACATTACCCTGCACGTCAATTGAGATTTTTTTGCCCTCCTCGTCCATTGTCGGTGTGGCCACTACCGAGGCGAAGGTGGGGCGTTCCAATGCGCTTTCGTACATCCGTTTTCCTTCGCCGGGGTAGGGGATGCCGTAGAGGAGAGGCGTTCCGCCGATGGCCGCCACGTTGTTGAGATAGTCGGTGCGGTCAACGGACATAGTGGGGAGAAACACTTTCATGGAGTCGCCGGCACAAAGCTCCAGCATCATGTCCAGTGCCTCATTGTTGCCCGTCATGAACTGGTCGTCCACGTGTTGGCACACCAACGTGATACGGTCGCGGAGCGGGTAGTAGTCGTACATGAAATACTCATCGAAGTAGATAGGTATCTGGTAAGCGTTTTCAGAGCCGAAGAACTCGATGGTGGGCCGGAAGGTATAGGCTTCTGCCACCTCCTCGGGCACGGCGATGATGTTCACCTCCTTGCTGAAAGGTTCGGCGCACGGGTTACCGTTCACCTTCGTGATGCTCACCGTGGCTGTGCCGCTTCCCAGGAAGTTGATGGGGAGGTTCACACTCTTGAGGTCCGCGTTTGCAATGGCAGAGTTGAATTTCACCTCCGTGCTTTTGCTCTGTTCGCCTTGTGCAGTGGTAATTTCGATACTGCTCACGCTGTTGGAGCCTATGTTCTCTATGGTGAACACACAAGCTTTGTCCGCATCTTTCAGACCGATGTGCTCGTAGCGCATACTCTGTATTTCGAGCAAATCATGGAATTTTCCTTCGTCGTCCTTGATGACCAACATGATGGCCATGGTGCCTAAGTCGTGAAAGTCCTCCCACAACTCTTTTCCGTCGGCATCAGTCTGTCCGTTGAAGAGATAGCAGCTGTTGGGAACATTGAGGGGATAAAATTTCGGGATGCAGCAGTGTTTGCCCGGGATATCAGTATAGTAGCCCACAATCAGTTCATTCGTATCGGGGATTTCAAAGGGGGCATCCAATTCCAGCTCGTTCCATCCGAATTTTCCCGTTCCGTGTCCCGTGGCCAGGTCCTCGCCGTCGAAGGAGGTACGGATAAACATATCGAACGTTCCGGTCAGTTCGCTGTCGTCCCATCCCAGCCGCAAGGCCGTTACCTTGCCACCGATATAGGTCTTGAACATATCGCGGGGCAGCTTGATGGCCACGCCCACCCGGGCATCATAGTCGAGGGAAAGGCCGTCCCACGGGTAGATATAATCGCTGTAGTTGCAGTGTCCGAGGTAGATGGTACCCTCGGCGGTATTGGCCCTTGCTGCGGGTGCTTCAGCCTTGGCAGCGGGGGTGCTCTGCTTCCATACGCTCTGGGCGTTGATGGACAATCCTGTCAGCAACGCAACGGCTGCCAGCATCAGGATGCGGGAGTAGTTTGATTTCATAGGCAATGGTATTAAATTCTTGTTGAAATCGAAAAATATTGATAGAAGAGAAAATGAGAGAAAGGAGTTTCTGATGGGAAATAAGCCGGTTTGAGCAATTACGTCTTTGTTCGGGGCTTGTTTGCTTAGCGTAAAGCAATCCGTTGGCGCCAAACCTTCGTGTCGCGTCGTGCTTCCACCACATAAATCCCGCCGGGCAATGCCGGCAGACGGAACCGGGCTTCGCTGCCCACCGGAGTGGTTTGTTGTGACCATAGCCTTCCGTCAGCTCCATAAAGCGCAAATGTGGTGGCAGCTGTTCCCGACAATGAGCAACAACCGTTATGGAATGCCAATTCAGCACCTTCAGCTGCCGTTTCGGCCCATCCCGCTTCTGTCGTTTCGGGATAAAGTGCGCAACGTGCGGCGTTGACCACCTCTCCCGACAGTCTGTCAATCAACAGGGCTACCACTGCCACGTGTCGGGGATTGACATTATCGGGCAGGTCAATGGCTGATTGTAGCGTATAGGTCTCTCCGGCTTCCACGGCGATGTCCTTCAGTATCGGAGTACCACGATAAGCACCATCCGTGGCGCGGGCCACTTCCTGGAAAACAAACGGGTTGATGCGGTGGGGAAGTGATTCAAAACCGTCCAAGTCGCTTGTCGTGCCGGCAAAACCGTTGTCCTGATAGTAAGAGGCATCTGTTACGCTGTCTTCCACCGCCACGCAAAACAGGTTGTAGCGATTGGCCGGTGCCGGTGTGGCAAACCGAATGGTCGCTTCAGCCTTCACGTCTTCTTCGTGGGTAACGGCAAGCGACAGGTCAGCTTCCGGCTGGCGTTGTTGTTCGGCGAGGAACCACGTTTCAAAACCATCACCCAGCATGGTGTATTCCGGTCCGTGTTCCGTTTCCACTTCTTCCATAGGATTTTTGAGATAGCGGCGGTTTATCCAGCCTGAAGGGAAGCCGTTGAAGGCCAGCTCCTTTACGTAGTCGTCCATGGCCATGGGGTCTTCGTAGTGAATGGCCACGCCAATGAAGGAGTCGGGATATTTCTGGTGCAACCGGTTCATGGCCACTATGCCCAGCGGACAGTAAACGCACCACATGCCCGTGGCTTCCTCGATGACCGTGCGTCGGGTGGTGGGAAAAAGTAAGCTCACCACCATTCCTCCTGTTTCGCGCGGAAGATCGTCCGGAGCCGTTACCGACAGTTTGTAGCTTACCGTGTCGCCGGGTGACATGGAAATTTCAACGGGCAGTTCAAAGCTGAGGGTGTCGCCCGGCTGTAACTGCAAGTCGGTGAAGGTGTGTCTAACCTCTTCGCCGTCATGGCTGAACACGGCTTCAAATCTGTCAATCGGCTTGTCGCCGCATGCCACGAAGCGTCCGGCGGGTTTGAACCCTTCATATTGAAAAACATAGGAAGGAACGTCGGAAAGCAGGCTGTATTGGCCGTTTCCTCCCTCTACTCGTACGTCGTCGATGGCCAATATTTCGCCGTCGAGCGTGGTGTTGACAAAAGCGATGTACACTTGTTTCCCGGCATAGTCGGCCAGTGAAATCTCGTGATGCGTCCACTGGTTCAGTTTCTCCTCTTCCACGGTTAACACCGGGGCTGCGGTGAAATCTTCGGGACGGTTGCCTACGGTCGAAATGCGCACTTCGTACCGGTCGCCGTGAATGCAAGCCTGGCTGAAGGAGTTGGCGCGCCAGGATAGGCGTGCTTCCGCATCGAGCACGTTGATGGGAGGGAGCACCAACCAGTCGTCGGAGGGTTTCAGCTCTCCGCCGGCCGGCACTTTATACTTGGAAGCACTGGCTGCATAGTAATTTTTTTTGCCCTCCTCTCGCAGACATTTCCAGGCATCGCCCTGATCGAACCCCGCCTGCACCATGGAGAAGTAGAGCGTTTGCTCGTCCAGGTCGTAGGTGGCGCAGCCGGTGGGCAGCCCATCGGAGAAATCCGTGGAGAAATAAACCACATTGCCTTGGGCCGCTCCACGCAGAAAGCTGAGCAGTCCGAGGCAAAGCAGAAAGTAATATTTAGCGTGCGTCATAGATTGGTTTCTACTTAGAAGTCAAATGATGATGTCATCATTTGCGCGAAACGGGGGTTATGGCTTGACAAACTTGCCCTGCAAGGTATGTCCGCCTACTTCGATTTGATAGACATAAGTGCCTTGAGGTAAGTTCTTCAGCGAAATCTGAGCCGTTCCTTCGGCCGTTTGTACCGTCCGTCCGGCAAGGTCGTAAACCACGGCAACGGTTGTTCCTTGGGGAAGCAACAGTGATTGTCCGTCGCTGCTCATGCTGACACCCTTTTCATCAGCCTGTACCGTTTCGATGCCGGTTTCAGTAGGCAACAATGCTTTGCGAATCCGGTAAATGCCGCTCACGTTGCGATTGGCGTTGTCCGGTGTGTCAAATACCGCCACATAAAGGAAATCCTTGTCTGCCACAACTGTCAGGGGCGAGAGATAATAACCGTTGGGCTCTCCTTCGATAAAGTCGGGCATACCTTGCGAAATGTCAAACCACTGCTCTCCGCCGTTGTTCGTGCAGTAAATACCGGTAGATTGCATGGCTGCCACGAGCAGGTCGCCTTCGCCGAACATGGCGCGCACGTTGTTGTCAATCAGTCCTTCGGGGCGTTTCACGGTTTCCCACGTCTGTCCGTCGGTCGTAGCTTCTAAGAAGGCATCGTCTTCTGTTTGGTTCATGACGCTCCGACCGCAATAGAGCTTGCCGCCTGCAAAGGCTGAAACCGCCATGAAGTTGCTGTCGGTGCGCACTTTGGTCCATGTCATGTCCGTTTCGTTGAGTTGGTAAACGCAGTAAATGCCGAAAGCAAACAGTTGGCCGTTAAAGGAAACGAGATTGTAGAGATTTTCCACCACTTTCCCGCCTTTTTTTCCATCGTCCAGTTCAATGGACATGCTCTCGGTGTCGGTATTGTTCCAGGTTTCGCCGTTGTCGTCGGAATAGAGCACGCCGCCCCCGGTGAAGTCGGCAATGAAGAGGCGGTCATTGTGGAAAGTCATGGCATAGCAAGCGGTCCAGTCCTGGTCCTCGGGAGCCACCAGACCTTCCAGTGCGCGCGAGTAGCTGAGCATTTCCCAAGTCTGGCCCCCGTCGGCAGAGCGCGCAATGTGTGCCCCCATACCGGCCGCGAACACATAGCCGTTGCCCTCCAGCATTTCACTGTAGTGGTAGTCCTTTACGGCAGTTTTCTTCCACGTTTTTCCTTGGTCTGTGGAGAGGAAAATGCCTCCGGAGTTGTCCCAAACGTAGTTAGATGCCAACATATTTCCTTCCTGTGTGATATGGAAGGTGTAAGTGGCCGGCAAGCTATAAAAGAGTTCCCATTTGGCGCCCTGTGCCAATGCGTTTTGGAATAACGCTGTCGACATCCATCCCAAGCTGGTTGTCAGAAGAAATAACAAGGTGTAGAGTCTTTCTCGCATAAATCAGGTGTTTAAGGTTAGTAAAATAGTGTTGAGAATAACTTCCGGGGACAAAGATAGTGCAAGGCGAGTGCATAAAAAAAGAAAAGCCGTGAAAAGTGAGAGAAAAGACAAATAAAAAAACGCAAGTTTTTTATATGTCTTTTCCGAACCGCCTCCGGCTTTATGTAAAAGCCGCAGGATTTTCTTTTTTCATGCCGAGCCGCCGCCTATTTTATGAAAAGAAAGTGCTTTTTAGTTTAAAAGTTGAAGAGTTTAAAGCTTAACATATACCGAATCAAGCTTCTCTCCGTACAGACCATTAAACTTCTGAACTTCTCAGTTGTGAAGCTTTATCATTGAGTTGACAAGTCCTGGATTATTTTTTCCTATTCGCCGAGTAGAAGAAAATAATCCTGGACTTGGAAAAGCTAATCGGCAATTTGTGAAGCATGTGTGTCATGACCTCACTTTTCACCCTATTTTCGGCCCTTTATGCGCGTGTATATACGTAATTTCTTTCCCGAAAAAAAGGTTCATCCTTTCACACGATGCCCTTTTGTTGCTGATTTCCAGTTGTTTAGAGTGTGAAGGGTTGCTCGCTCCAACCCTTCACACCATTCACGCACCATCGGTGTGGACAGGAAGAGCGGGTTTATACGCCGCATCCCGATGTCAAAGGTGAATGCTTGTATCGTTTTCTGCTGCGCCCCATGTGAATGGTGTGAAGGCTTGGGATGAGCAAGTGTTCACACTGAAAACGTCTGATTTTCAGTAGAAAGCAAGCTGCTTGTGAAGGAGTGAAGGCTTTTTTTAGGGTAAAAATTGCGTATATATAGGGCCGTTTTTCCCATTTTCCTTGACCCGTTCAAGCCTTCACCGAAAGGTTTCGTGCCTGGCTTCCGGCTTTCATCACACACTTTGGGCTGCGCAGAGCATTTCCGCACAACGTTCACCGTCGATGGCCGCCGAGACGATGCCTCCGGCATAGCCGGCACCTTCGCCGCAAGGATAAAGTCCCTTCACCTGGATGTGGCACAAGGTGGTCGCATCGCGCAGGATGCGCACGGGGGCCGAGGTGCGTGTTTCAGCCGCTATCATAACGGCCTCGTTGGTCAGGAAGCCGTGGCTGCGCCGCCCGAAAGCTTTGAAGCCCTCCGTAAGGCGCGAGGTAATGAAGCGGGGCATCCAGAAGTGGAGTGGGGAGGAGATGAGGCCGGGGCTGTAGCTTGAAGCGGGGAGGTCGTAGCTCAGACGTCTGTTCACGAAGTCCGCCATGCGCTGTGCAGGAGCCGTTTGGTTGCGTCCGCCTTGCAACCAACAGGCTTTTTCCAATGCTTCCTGAAAATACATCATGCGGAGCGGATTGGCAGTGTCGTCCCAGTCGGTGTGTTTGGCAGCAAACTCGCCGTCGGCCAGCGCCTCTGTCATAAAGCGCGTCAGGTCCTCGCTCTGTAAATCCTCCGGGCGCGTTTCCACCACCATGCCCGAGTTGCTCCATGCCGTGTTGCGCTGTGAGGGACTCATGCCGTTGACCACTACCTGCCGGGGGCCGCTGGCCGCCGGCACCACAACGCCTCCGGGACACATGCAGAAACTGTAAACTCCCCGACCCTCAGATTGCGCCACGAAACTGTATTCCGCCGTGGGCAGGTATTTGCCTTTCCCGTTCGGATTGTGGTACTGTATGCTGTCAATGAGCGTGGCGGGATGCTCTAAGCGCACTCCTACGGCCAGTCCCTTGGCTTCGATGGCAATGTGGGCTTGACGCAAGTGGCGGTAGACATCGCGGGCAGAATGCCCCGTGGCCAAGATGACGGGGCCGTGGAATATTTGTCCCGTGTGGCAGACAACGCCTTTCACCTCGTCCTGTTCCACGATGAGGCTGTCCACACGTGTCTGGAAATGCACCTCGCCGCCGCATTTCCGGATTTGTTCGCGCATGGATTCGATGATGCGAGGCAGGCGGTCGGTGCCGATGTGCGGATGAGCGTCGATAAGAATGTCGGTGGAGGCACCAAACTGGCAAAAGACGCGCAGAATTTTCTCTACATTGCCTCGTTTCTTCGAGCGCGTGAAGAGTTTTCCGTCGGAATAGGCTCCCGCGCCGCCCTCGCCGAAGGAGTAGTTGCTCTCCGCATCCACGCAGTGTTCGCGTGAGATGCGGGCTATGTCCTTGCGGCGTTCGTGCACATCCTTTCCGCGCTCCAGCACCACGGGACGCCGGCCAAGTTCTATCAGGCGGAGGGCCGCAAACAATCCGCCGGGGCCTGCTCCTACCACAATCACCCGTGGGGCTTTGCTCACGTCGGGATAGCACACGGGTTCGAATTCCTGCCGGGGGGGCATTTCGTTGATGTAGAGCAGCAGGCTCAGGTTGACGTAAATGCTGCGCTGGCGGGCGTCAATGCTGCGGCGCACTATGCGCAAGGCGTTGATGGTGCGGGCGTCAATGGCCAATTCTTGCGCAGCCATACGTGTCAGTTGCTGCTCATTGGCTGCCTGGTGGGGCAATACGCGGAGGTTCAGTTGCTTTTGCATGAGGCTTCGGGGGTGAGGTTGGTTGGGGGAGGAGGGGAACTGTGAGGTGATGAGGTGAATGGGTTATGAGGTTATCAAGTTATTCGGTGCGTTCATATTGCTTGCTATACAGAAAGTTTATTTTAACCTAATCCCATCCTAAGTAGGTGTTGAAAATTAGTTTATATCATGTGTGCTCTATTGGGATGCAGTTAGTTTCTTTTTTTGAGATTGCTCTCCCCCGATAACGGGGGAGTTGGAGGGGGTGCATAGCGGGCTATGTGACCGAAAAAACAAGGAACTAAATGCGCCCAAGAGGGGACAGATGATATATGCAAACTTTGATTAATCATATAAATATAAACTAATTTTAAACACCTACTTATCATAATAGTTGAAGACAACAGGGACTACATGAGTAACTCATTGTTGGGTCCTATCGGGACCGAAGCAAACACTGTCAACAGCTGAGATGATGTTTTTGATTTGTTGTCTTCTGTTGGCAGTCGATAAAAAAGTTGTCAGAAGTTGTCTGCGTTGTTGTTTGTCATAACATCATTATTCCTGTTGTCAGGAACTACGCTTCATTCCTTCGTCCGTTACTGTTTCATCAAGACAGTTTAGCCGAAAAGGCAACGCAGGGCAGTTTCCACGCGCCCGACGGGAATGATTTCGATGGCATGGCTTTGCGTATCCAATCCTTTGAGGTTTCCTTCCGGTATAAGGATGGTGGAAAATCCCAGTTTGGCGGCTTCGCTGATGCGCTGGCCGATGCGGGCTACGGGGCGGATTTCACCGCTCAGTCCCACTTCGCCGGCCATGCACACGTTGCGCTCGATGGCGGTGTCAACGTTGCTTGACAGCACAGCTGCAATGACCGAGAGGTCGATGGCCGGATCTGTAACGCGCAGGCCGCCGGCAATATTCAGAAATACATCTTTTTGAGCCAGTTTGAAGCCCACCCGTTTCTCCAATACCGCCAACAGCATGTTCAGACGGCGGAGGTCAAAACCCGTGGCCGAACGTTGGGGCGTGCCGTAGGCTGCGGTGGAAACCAAAGCCTGTGTCTCGATAAGGAAAGGACGGATGCCTTCGATGGCCGAGGCAATGGAGATGCCGCTAAGTGGTTCGCCGCTTTGCGTAAGCAGTAATTCTGAAGGATTCTCCACCGGACGCAATCCGTCATTGCGCATTTCGTAGATGCCCAGCTCGGCTGTGGAACCAAATCGGTTCTTGATGCTGCGCAGGATGCGGTACATGTTGTGGCGGTCGCCTTCAAATTGCAACACGGTGTCGACAATGTGTTCCAACACTTTGGGACCGGCAATGGCTCCCTCTTTCGTGATGTGTCCTACGAGGATGACGGGCACGCCGCTCTCCTTGGCATATTTGAGCAATACGGCAGCGCACTCGCGAATTTGGGTAATGGAGCCCGGCGAGGTTTCTACGCTTTCGAGCGCCATGGTTTGGATGGAGTCGATGACGATGATGTCGGGTTTTACTTCCTTTATATAGGTGAAAACCTGGTCGAGGCGCGTTTCGCAGAGGAGCATGAGGTCCGTATCGCTGTGGGGGATGCGGTCGGCCCGGAGCTTGATTTGTCTTTCGCTTTCCTCACCGCTGACGTAGAGCAGTTTGCGTCCTGTCATGTGGAGGGCGGTTTGCAGCAGGAGGGTGGATTTGCCTATGCCCGGCTCGCCGCCGATGAGGATGAGCGACCCCGGCACGATGCCGCCGCCCAGCACACGGTCCAGCTCCATGTCGGATGTCTGGAAACGGGGCTCTTCTTCCGCCTTTACCTCCGACAACCATACAGGCCGTGCCACGCGCCGATCTATGCCGCCCAGGGCCTGGGAGGTGCGCACTTCGCGGTCGGACGGACGGACAGCGGCGATGGTCATTTCCTTCATGGTGTTCCACTGGCCGCAACTGGGACAACGGCCCACCCACTTGGGGGAGTCCTGGCCGCATTCAGAACAGACGTAAACGGTTTTGTTTTTTGCCATGCGAGGTGTGGGGAGTAAGAGTTAGGAGTAGGATTTTCAAAATGAGAAAAAAAGTGGGCAGACACGGCGACGGCGCGACGGTCTGCCCACCGGTACTTCAGGTTCCGGAATGAGAATGGAAGCGTTCGCGGCATCGTCCGGAATGGAAGCGTTTGCTGCCCCTTCCGGACTGCCGCTGTCAGGCCATGGCCGCCAGGGCATCGCGCATGGCCACCAGTTCGGCACGGATGGTGCGTAGCCGCTGCACGGCCTCCAAGGGGCGGGGCACACCCTCCTTGTTCTGTTTCAGAATTTCACGGGCGGCAGCAATCTTCAGGCCGCGCACCTTCACCAAGTCCTTGATGACACGGATGGTTTCAATGTCCTCCTTGGTGTAACGCCGTACACCGCGTGACCCTTTCTTCGGTGCGATTTGTGGAAACTCTTTTTCCCAATAGCGCAACAAGGTTTCGGGCAAATCTAACAGACGTGCCACTTCGCTGATGGAGTAGAACAGCTTGTTGGGGCCAAATTCCATTTCTTCCATAAGCAGGAATATTTATTCGTAAACGTTTTCTATTTCCACCACGTAGACCGTGTGGAGCGAGCCGCCGGGCCGGTCGTTGTACCAGCGTGCCAATACCTCCTTGTCTAAGAAGTTTTCGGCCTTCATTTCCGTGCGCATCAGTTTGCGCCCTTCCACGACTAACCGCGCCTGCTCAAAGGCCACGGCACCGTGCTCGGTGGCCACCGGGGTCAGTCCGCATTCGGCCACCTTGTCGCGGTCGCGGCCTGAAACCGTTCCGCAGAGGTTCAGCGCCTCGCGCATTTCCTTTTCCATACCCAGGAAGGAGAGCGTGAGGTAGTCGTTATGTTCCACAAAATCGTAGGTGTAACGCTCGGGGCGGATAAAGACAAAGGCCACCGGCTTGTTCCACAGCCAGCCAATGCCTCCCCAGGAGGCGGTCATGGTGTTGTAGCCGTTTTCCAGCGTGCCGCCGGTGACGAGCATCCATTCCTTGCCAATCAGCCGGAAGGCATCTTCGCGCGCCAATGCTTCGATTGTTGTCTTCTTCATGAGAAACTATTTTTAGGAACTTTGAAGATATGCTCAGGTAACAGGGATTTTATCCCAGTGCAATCTCAATGACTTTCTTCACTGCTTCTTCCAAGTGCGTGGCATCCTTGCCGCCGGCTGTGGCGAAATGGGGCGCACCGCCGCCGCCGCCCTTGATGAGCTTGGCCGCTTCGCGGACGATGGCTCCGGCGTTGAGCTGGCGTTCCTCCACCAGGTTCTTGCTGATCATCACCGTCAACAGCGGTTTGCCTTCGTAGGTAGTGCCCAGCACGCAGAACATGCTTTCGGGCAGGATGCCGGAGAGCTGGAACGCCAGGTCTTTGGCGGCATCGGGAGCATAGGATGAAGGCAGCACAGCCTTGATGAGCTTCACGCCGCCGCGTTCCTCGGCATTGCGCACCAGACGGTCGCGCATGGCCAACAGTTGTTCCTTGATGTGCGCCTCCACCTGCTTGCGCAGTCCGTCGTTCTCCTCAATCGTTTTGCGGATAACGGCGGTCAGGTCCTTGGCACCGGCAAAGAAGGACTTCAGGTTGTTCAAGATGTCCTCCTGAGCGTATACCCTTTCTTCGGCAGCCTCGCCCGTGATGGCCTCTATGCGGCGCACGCCGGAGGCCACACTGCTCTCCGAAACGATGCGGAAGAGCCCGATGCGGCCCGTGCTGTGGGCATGGCAACCGCCGCAGAACTCTACGCTCTTGTCAAACTGTACCACACGCACACGGTCGCCGTATTTCTCGCCGAACAAGGCGATGGCTCCCAGCTTCTTGGCCTCCTCCATGGGCACATCGCGGTGATCCTGCAGAGGAATGTCCTCGCGGATGCGGCGGTTCACGATGCGTTCCACCTGACGCAGCTCCTCGGGAGTAACCTTTTGGAAATGGGAGAAGTCAAAGCGCAGGTAGTCCGGCGTCACCAGTGAACCCTTCTGTTCCACGTGCGTTCCCAGTACTTCGCGCAGTGCCTGGTCGAGCAGGTGCGTGGCCGTATGGTTGGCCTCGCTGCCCCGGCGGGCTTTCAGGTTTACCTCTGCACGGAAGGATGCTTCGGGGTGAGCCGGCAATTTCTTGGTGAGGTGAATGGGCAGGTTGTTCTCCCGTTTAGTATCGAAAATCTCCACCTTCTCCTCGTCGTTAACCAATACGCCGCAGTCGCCCACTTGGCCACCCATCTCGGCGTAGAAAGGCGTTTCGTCGAGCACGAGTTCGTAGAACACTTGTTTCTTTTGCTGCACACGGCGGTAGCGCAGGATATGGCAGTCGTATTCCGTGAAATCCCAGCCTTTGAATTCCGTTTCCCCTTCTTTCAGCACCACCCAGTCGTCCGTTTCTACGGCAGCGGCGTTCCGGGCGCGCTCCTTCTGCTTCTGCATTTCTGCATCAAACTGCTTTTCGTCCACCGTCAGCCCGTTCTCCTGACAAATCAGCTGCGTGAGGTCTAAGGGGAAGCCGTAGGTGTCGAACAGCGTGAACGCCTTGGTGCCGTCCACTACTTGCAGGCCCGCCTTCTTCGTTTCGGCCACTACACCTTCGAGCATACTGATGCCGGTGGAGAGTGTGCGCAGGAAGCTCTCTTCCTCCTCCTGCATCACGCGGCCTATCAGCACCTGCTGTGCCTTCAGTTCCGGATAAGCCTCGCCCATTTCCTGTACCAAGGTAGGTACGAGTTTGCAGAGGAAGGCTTCGCGCTGTCCGAGGAAGGTGTAGGCATAGCGCACGGCACGGCGCAGGATGCGGCGGATAACATAGCCCGCCTTGGCGTTGGAGGGAAGCTGGCCGTCGGCGATGGAGAAGGAAATGGCACGCAGGTGGTCAGCAATGACACGCATGGCTACATCCACCTTCTCGTCCTTTCCGTACGTGAAGCCCGAGAGTTCCCCTATGCGGCGGATGATGGGCTGGAAAATGTCCGTGTCATAGTTCGACTGTTTGCCCTGGATGGCACGCACCAGACGTTCAAAGCCCATACCCGTGTCAATCACATTCATGGACAGCGGTTCGAGCGATCCGTTCGCCTTGCGGTTGAATTGCATGAACACGATGTTCCAGATTTCGATAACCTGCGGGTCGTCCTTGTTCACCAATTCGTAGCCCGGCTGCTTGGCCTTTTCTTCCGGCGAGCGGCTGTCGAGGTGAATTTCCGAGCAAGGTCCGCAGGGGCCGGTGTCGCCCATTTCCCAGAAGTTGTCGTGCTTGTTGCCGTTGATGATATGGTCGGCAGGCAAGTGTTTGGCCCAAATTTTGGCCGCTTCGTCATCGCGTTCCAACCCTTCTTCTTCTGAGCCTTCAAACACGGTGGCATAGAGGTTGGCCGGATCCAGCTTCAGCACGTCAACGAGGTATTCCCAAGCCATGTCGATGGCCCCTTCCTTGAAATAGTCGCCGAAGCTCCAGTTGCCGAGCATTTCAAACATGGTGTGGTGATACGTGTCGTGTCCCACCTCTTCCAAGTCGTTGTGTTTACCGCTGACGCGCAAGCACTTCTGCGAGTCCGCCCGTCGGCGCGGCTCCGGGTCGCGTTGTCCCAGGATGATATCCTTCCATTGGTTCATTCCGGCGTTGGTAAACATCAGTGTGGGGTCGTCCTTGATAACCATCGGTGCCGAGGGCACGATGGCATGCCCCTTCGTTTCAAAAAACTTCTTGTAAGAGTCTCTGATTTCGTTAGCAGTCATCATATTTTTTGTAGTTATTTACATTTTGGCTGCAAAGTTAGTGCAAGGTGAGAGCAATGCAAAATAAAAAGCCGCAGGTTTTTCATTTTGCATTGCCGAGCCGCCTTTGAAAAATTCCGAAAACAAAAAAGGCGTAGCCTCTGGAAACGGGGCTACGCCTTAATATATATATCAGAACTTATGGATAATCAGTCCGCTGCGGAGTTTCGGTTCAAACCATGTGGCCTTTGGGGGCATGATGTTGCCGCTGTCGGCGATATCCATGATTTGTTGCATGGAAACAGGGTAGAGGGCGAGCGCCATCTGCATCTCGCCGCTGTCCACACGGCGCTGGAGTTCTTCGAGACCGCGGAGTCCGCCGACGAAGTCGATGCGCTTATCTTTGCGCAGATCCTTGATGCCCAGCAGTTCGTCCAGTATCAGACGCGATGAGATGTCCACGTCGAGCACCCCGATAGGGTCGCTCGGGTCGAACGTACCCTCGTGAGCCTTCAGCGAGTACCACTGGCCGGAGAGGTAGAGCGAGAATTCATGCGGCTGTTGCGGGCGATACGGTTCGTGTCCTTTGGCCTCCACGTCGAAGTTCTTGGCGAGCGCTTTGAGGAACTCTTCGGCGGTCATGCCGTTGAGGTCCTTCACCACGCGGTTGTAGTCTAAAATAGTCAGCTCGTCGGCCGGGAAACACACCGCCATGTAATAATTGAATTCCTCCTGACCGGTGGCATCGGGCGTTTGCTGCGCCTTTTCGGCACCCACCAAAGCCGCCGCTGCGGAGCGGTGATGCCCGTCGGCAATGTAGAGCGCCTCCATCTGAGCAAACTCCTTAGTAATCAGCTCCTGGTCCTCCTTGTCGGAGACCACCCAGAGCTGATGGCGGAAGCCGTCGATGGGGGCCACGAAGTCATAAACGGGCGGTTGGGCGGCATATTTCTGGCGCAGTTCCAGCAACACGGGGCGCGGATGATAAGCCAGGAACACCGGTTCGATGTGGGCCGAGGTGGCACGCACGTGTTTCATGCGGTCCTCCTCCTTGTCGGCACGGGTGAGTTCGTGCTTTTTAATAACGCCTTGCATATAGTCAGCGACGCTGGCGCATACCACCCACCCGTATTGCGTTTTGCCGTTCATGGTCTGTGCGTACAGATAGTAGCAGTCTGCTTCGTCGGATACGAGCCATCCTTCCTCTTGGAACTTGCGGAACTGTTCGGCACCGCTTTCGTAAACGCGCGGGTCGTATTCGCTGGTTCCTTCGGAAAAGTTGATTTCGGGTTTGATGATATGGTAAAGCGATTTCTCATTGCTGCCGGCTTCGGCGCGTGCCTCTTCTGAGCTGAGTACGTCGTAGGGGCGGCTCTCCACTTGTTCCACCAATGCAACGGGCGGACGCAGGCCACGGAAAGGTTTTATTTTGGGCATGGAATGTAAGGTTTAAGGTTAAAAGGTTATGAGGTTATTGCTGAGGTTATGAGTTTTTAGGTTATAAGGTTATAAGAT
This sequence comes from Bacteroidales bacterium, assembly GCA_022773145.1. Taxonomy (GTDB): domain Bacteria; phylum Bacteroidota; class Bacteroidia; order Bacteroidales; family Bacteroidaceae; genus Alloprevotella. Next base: position 1,303 of record JALEYW010000056.1, on the reverse strand, counting down.
TACTATTTGAGCGGGCGATGTTCAGGCGTTACAGTAGTAACTTCATAACCTCATAACCCCATAACCTGATAACCGGGTTACGCAGTAAAATTATAACCTCATCACCTCACGTCTTGCCATCAGGCCACAATTACTTGTTCACTTGGAACTTCTTCACGCCTTCTTCGAGGAAATCCACGATTTGCTGGGCTGCAGCGAGTCCGGCGTTGATGTTAGCCTCTTTGGTCTGTGCGCCCATCTTCTTGGGTGTGAAGATGTAGCGGTCTCCGAGGAGTTCCACGGCGCGGTCGTGGTCGGCCAGTTTCAGGTCGGTCACGTAGCGCAGGTCTGGGCGTTCCGTCATGGCCTTGATGAGCCCCTCTTCATCGATGATGTCCTGCCGGGCCGAGTTTACCAGGATGGCATCCTTGCGCATCACGCTGACAAGGTCGTAGCCGATGCTGCGGCGCGTTTCGGGAGTGGAGGGGATGTGCAGGCTCACGATATTGTTGAAAGAGAAGAGGTCGTGGAGCGACTCGTGCACGTGGAAACCGGCATCGATAATCTTCTGCGGGCGGTTCAGCGGCGAATAGCTGGAGATGTCCATACCCATACCGTGCGCAATGCGAGCCAGGTTCTGAGCCACGGCACCGAAGGCCAGCAGACCGAGCTTCTTACCCATCAGTTCAGTACCCGAGGTGCCGTTGAACTTGTTGCGGCAAGCGTAAATGAGCAGACCGATGACGAGTTCCGCCACAGCATTGGCATTTTGTCCCGGTGTGTTCATCACCACGATGTGGTGAGCCGTGGCAGCAGCCAGGTCCACGTTGTCGTAGCCCGCTCCTGCGCGCACGATGATTTTCAAATTGGGCGCAGCGTCCATCACCTCCCCGTCAATTTTGTCAGAGCGGATGATGAGCGCGTCTACATCGGCAACTGCGGCCAACAGTTGCGCCTTCTCGGTATACTTTTCAAGAAGTTCCAGCTGATAGCCTACGGGGTCGAGAATATCTTTAATGCCTTTTACAGCAACGGGTGCAAAAGGCTTTTCGGTAGCAACAAGTACTTTCATGCTTCGATGGTATATAAATGAAAGTTGAGGGCTTATAGTTTATAATTATACTCACTGAGCAAACATAAGAGGGCTACGTCCTGCATGGTATTCAGCTGCATAAACTTTAAACTATAAGTAGGTGTTTAAAATTAGTTTATATTTATATGATTAATCAAAGTTTGCATATATCATCTGTCCCCTCTTGGGCGCATTTAGTTCCTTGTTTTTTCGGTCACATAGCCCGCTATGCTCCCTCAAAAAAAGAAACTA
>JALEYW010000051.1:0-7053 GCA_022773145.1 Bacteroidales bacterium | reverse complement strand
GATACCCAAAGAAGGAGGCAAGACGCGCCAGCTCGGCATACCCACCGTGGTTGACCGCGTAATCCAGCAATCCATATCCCAGGTTCTGAGCCTGGTGTACGAACCGAAGTTCTCGGAGACAAGCTACGGCTTCCGACCGAGGCGTAGCGCGCACCAAGCACTGCAAAAGGCGCAGGAAATCATCAACAGCGGATATAAATACTGCGTAGACCTTGACCTCGAAAAGTTCTTTGACACGGTCAGCCATAGCAAACTGATACAGCTACTTGGCGAAACCATCAAAGATGACAGGGTCATATCACTGATACACAAGTATCTCAACGCAGGAGTAATGGTCGGACACAACATCTTCCCCATCAGTGCCTGGATTTCCTTGCCAAGGATGCAATAGGCAAGGATGGTGATGAAACATCGTTGCTCTCAATCTTTCCGATGGAGACATGTCCTTTATACGTTTTTTATTCCCCCAAAAAAACATTCACTCCTTCACATAAAGGCTCTTTCTTCTTGATTTCCAGCGGTTTCAAGTGTGAAGGCTTGAATATTCAAGCCTTCACGGCAAAGGGGGAGCTTGTGTCGTTTACATCCTGATTTCGAGGCGTTTTCCCGGTGTGAAGGCTTGTTCTTTCAAGCCTTCACAGGTCAACCATTTTAGCAAACGGTCTACTATCTCGGGAAACAGTCAACCGAAATCAGGAAAAGTCACGTTCACCGCCCGTGTGAAGGCTTGAAAAACAAAGCCTTCACACCAAAAACCTGTGAAAATCAATAGGAAAAACGCTTTGTGTGAAGGCGTGAATGCTTTTTGGGGAAATAATTATGGTATATACGTGCGCGCGAAAGGAGTATGCTCAGAGCAGATGGCGTCTTTTCCGGCGTGGGTTATCCATTTCGTTGCCCCGGCCGGGCACAGTGTGCATTTCTCTTCACAAGTCCCGGACTTGTTTCTACAACTCGGCGAGTAGGCAAAACAACTCCTGGACTTGTCAAAACAACTCCTGGACTTGTAAAATCAACTCCTGGACTTTGGGCGAGGAGTTTCGTCACCTATTCCACTTCCAGTTGCACACTTTCCGTCGTACCCGTAAATTCCGGCGAATAGACGCAGACGATGCGCGAGGGGCCGGTGGCGTACGTTCCCGTGCGGTCAATGTACCATTCCTCGGTCAGGCGGTGTGTGCCCTTGGGCAGGTGTTCGATGAAGTAGTCCGTCGAGGCATCGTGAACGGCGGCATAGGCAAAGAGGTCGCCCGTCAAGCGGTAGCCCGAAAGCGGCTGGGCGGGGGCGGCACAGGCCGGGCGGTCGGAGCTGAGGCGCACGAAATCGTAGTCGCGCTCGGCGTGGACGACGAACTCGCGGCGCAGGCGGTCGCCCGGACGGAGTGGGGCACCTGCGTGGTAGGGTTGCCACGCGCCCTCGCGCCACAGCGTGTAACTACTCTCGGCCTGCAGCTCCTTCCCTTCCGTCGGCACGGCGGATGCAGGTACGGTGAAGGTGGCCCGCACGCTGCCCCAAGCCGGGTCGTCGTCCGTTTTCGTCAACTTGATTTGTGTGGCTTCCACGGCCGGCTGCTCCTCATAGACCTTGCGCACATAACCTGCCGAGGCCGCCGTCCGCGTGTCGGCCGGGGTGTCCACGCCCACCACTTTACGGCCTTTGTAGAGCGTGAAGTGGAGCGATGTGCCACGGGGCAGGCTGTCGCTGGGCAACAGGAGCCACACGGCATCGGCTGTGGCGCGTGAGGTTTCCCATTGCTGCGTCCGCTTGGCCTGCAGCAGCCAGCGGCGCATCTCGTCCACCTCACGGGTGTAGCCCAGCAGTTCGAGGGCTTCCAGGGCGGCACACTGTGTGGGAATGCGGTACGACTGCCACGAGCGTTCGGCGCGCGGCGTGTCGAACCAGCGGCCCATGTCCGGCCGGCTCACCGTGTGTTCCAGCAGACTTTGCACCGCCAACTGTGCCTCCTCCGTCTCGCCGGTCTGGGCCAGTACCACGGCGGCCACCGCCTTGCCGTACATTGTCAGCTCGTGGCGCAGCTTCTTGGCGCGTTGCAGCAGGAAGCGTGCTGCGGCATCGGGCTGCTGGCCGAGCAGGGTGCGGAGATAGAGCCAGCGCAACTGGATTTCCGTGGGCTGCACTTCGCGTTTCAGTCGTGCCTCTGTCTTCCGCGCCTCCGCCACTTGCCGTTCCATTTCGTGTTGCAGGTAAGTGCAGGCCGCACGGAGCATATCGTGGGCGGCGGTTTGGTTGCCCGTCAGTTTTTCGGCGCGTGCCAGCAGCAAGGCCGTTTCCAGTGTGACGTGTACATTGCCCGGCATGCCCGGATACCAGCTCCAGGAGCCGTCCGGCTGTTGCAGGGCGTGCAGCTTGTCCGTGGCCGTGAAGAGATGTGCTGCCATGGCCTCCTCGTTGAACAGATCCTTCAGCTTCGCCGTGCGTGCCGCCTCCGTCTCGCCGCGCAATGCCCACGGCGTATCGGGTCCCGAAAGGGTTGCCAACCGCTGCGTGGCCATGGCTTGCAGCTCGCCGGGCAGACTGTCGGCCCACGCTTTGATTTCCGGGTGCTGCTGCGCCAGTGCGGCGGCCAGCGAGAGGGCGTAGAAACGGGTGGACCAGCCCGTTGCACTCTGGCATTCGGCCTCGGCGGCCAACGTGGGCAGGGCGGAGAGCACATACCACACGGGATGGGCAGCTAACTCTACTTCCAGCCGTCGGTGGGAGGCACCGGGCAGGGAGAACAGCGTGTCCGTCTGCAACCGCAGCGTGCCTTTTTCTTCCATATAGAAAGGCAATGAGCGGGTAACCGTCACTTCGTCGCTCCATACGGGCAGCAGATGCTCCTCGCCGTCGCTGAAGTTGTCCGCCCGTGCCACGGTGCGGCAAACCAGCAGCGAAGTCTCGTCCTCGGCGCGGTAGTCAAACCGCAGGGTCTGCACCTCGCCCGGCTGGAGCCGGAAGGGACGCGACAGTTCCGCCATGGTGCGGTCCGGCTGCAAGGCATCCTCCAGCGTGAGGAGGAGCGTACCCGTCAGCGGCCCGCCCGTGAGGTTCGTCACCTTGACGGGCAGCCCCGTCGTGTCGCCCCGTCGCAGGAAGCGCGGCAGGGTGGGTTCCACCATCAGCTGCTTTTGCGCCACGAGTACGGTGTCTATCCGCCCATGGCACATCCCGGCATCGTGAGCCAAGGCCGTGAAGTTCCATCGCGTCATGCTTTCGGGCAAGGTGAACTCCAGTGCCACCTCGCCCTGCTTGTCGGTTCGCAGGGCCGGGAGGAAGAACGCCGTTTCCTGGAATTGCGTGCGCAGTCCGCCGCTGCCCGTTTCCCCCTCGGCGGCCTGTTTCATATCTTCTACCGCCACTTCCGCCAATACGTTGTCGGTTCTGGCATTTTCCACTTTGGCGGTAGGTGCAGCCAAGGCCACTCTCCTCGGCTGGCTGAGATCCACCGTTTCCATCCGCGCCTGCTTGAATATCAGGAAGTCCGGGGAGAAGAAACGGTAGTTGAAGAGTGCGGCATCCCATTCCGTGAAAGCCGGTGCGGTAACCGGCGAATATTTCATCGGGAAACTGCCGCTCATTTCCTGCTGCCAACCCGTGTGGAAGGGCGTGCGCCACGACCATCGGGCGTTCGGCAGGGAGCGCACGAAGCCTACGCGGCTGAACGCCCAATCGTTGCGGGCAAAGACATCAAGCGAAGCGTCGTACATCCGCGCCATGACGGAAGCCTCTGCCGGCGACCCGTCGGGACGGAGCACGCGCAAGCGCCACACTTCGTGCTCGCCCGGTGTGAGGCGGCTGCGGAAGCTCGACCATTCCAACCGCAACCGCTTGTCCGGTTCCGGCTTGCGCACCGACGCGCTGAAGGTGTACAACTGTCCGTCGCGCACCAGCGCAAAGTAGGCAGTGGCCCCGTCGCCGTAGTCCGGCTGATAGGTCAGTTGGAAATGCAGCAGGCTGTCGGTGAGCAGGTATCGCCGGCTTTCCCATCGGCGGTCGGAGGAGACGAGGTCGTAGAAGAGCGTGGCACCCTCCAGCGGCGTGCCCACCCTTACCCACACCGTGTCGGCGGTGGCGGCCACGCGTTGGTAGGTGAAGAGTGCTCCTTCCTTGTCGGCAGGGCGTACGTCGTCTTCCGACATCAACACAAAGCGCGCGGTGTCCGCCCGAAGCACGCTCGGCGTGCTATATATAAAGGAGTATGGGCCCGATGGGAGGGTGCGGAGCGCGGCCGGGAGGAAAGGTTCTGCCGTGCGGAAGTTTCCCGTGTCCACCGTTTCGCCCTCGGCATTGCACAGGGCGTAGCTGCCCGCCTGCTTCAGGCTTTCGCCGGCGGCATTGGTCTGCCGCACCGTCAGGAGGGGCAACCGCTCGCGGCAAATGCGCGACGGCACATCGGCCTCTAACCATACGCTGCGCGTGGAAACGGGTAGTGAAATCCCACCCTGGCAGGTCTCGCCGTTCTCTGCCGTCACCGTGTAGTCCACGCGGAAGATATACGTGCAAGGGCGGGGGGCGTTTCGCTCGCTCTCGGACAAGGCGAGGAATACGGGGAGATGGAAAACGCCCTCGGCATCGGTCAGCGTTTCGCCGTGTTGCGGTGCCGCCTCGCCCTCCGCACTGCGCCACATCCTTTGCCGCTGCACTGTGAACTGCACACGGGCTCCACCCACGGGCATGCCGCTGAACGTCCGTGCCGTACCGCTGACTTGCACCGTGTCGCCCGGAGCATACGCCTTGTCGGGCCGTTTGGTCGAGGCCGTGAAGGTGGGCCGTTTGTATTCCTCTACCGAAAAGCCCAGATACCCCCGGCGCGCCGGTCCTTCGGTCTGCAGGTGGAAATGTCCCGGCAGACACGTGGCCGGCAGGCTGAAGCTGCCGTGGAGGTTGCCCTGTTCATCGCTGCGCACGAGCAGGCTGTCGACGGCTTTGCCCTGTGCGTTGAAGAGCATCACGCGGCATTCGTAACCTTGCTCCGTATGGAAGTCATCGCCTCGGCGCGTATACACAACGCCACCCCACTGCACCTGCTGGCCGGGACGGTAAATGGCACGGTCGCTGAAGAGGTCCACCTGCGTCTGGACGGAAGTTTGCCGCGCCTCACCGTAATAGCGCAGGTTGTAGAGCGTGAAGCACTGCGAAGCCCGGTCCAGCTCCGTACCGGCAAAATACTGTATGTCGCGGTGTGGCTCGTCCGGCGCGTTCAGTTCCACCTTGCCCTCCGCATCGGCGTGGTACACCTTCAGCCGGGCGAGTTTCCCGTTCTTGCGTGAGGTGTAGGCCGTGACGATGGCGTGGGGCAGGGGACGACCGCTGCGCATGTCGACCACCGTGAGCCTGTGATAGCCCGGGGCGGCGGAGAAGGTGACGGCGCGCACGGCCGACACGTGGAAGATGTACGTGTCGAGCACCTTGCCGTCGGCCGATAGCTCTGCATAATAAACGCCCGGCTGCTGCGGAGCGGTGAGTTGCCAAGGACGTTGTTGCCACGCGAAGGGCGCGTCAGCCGGCAGGGGCAGGGTATGGGTCACAGACATCTTGCGTCGCTTGGCCGCCCGCTTGTCCGCACTCTCCGAGGCGTTGGCATAATCAGCGGCACTTTCGTAAAGGCGCGTGAGCCGCAACTCCGCCCGTTTCAGGTGGCGGGCGCGTAAGGTGAGGGGCAGGCTGTCGCCCGGATAGTACGTTTCCCTCCATCCCGCCAGTCGGGCGGAGGGATTTTCCATCTCTGCCACGAAATTGCGCAGGCGGCCCGCCCGCCGGTCCTTGCCGTATTCCTTCATCCCTTTCTTTGCCACGGCCACGAGCAGGCTGTCGTTATGCCGCGCCATGGCACAGGTTTCCTCGTAACGGCCACGCAGTGCGATGAGTTCCTCGAAAATGCGGTAGCGCGTTTCGCATCCCTGGCTTTTTTCAAGCAGGGCCAGCAATTCCCGGTAGCGCGCATCGTTCTCTAAGGCGATATTCTGCGACCCTTCGTGCGGGAATTCCTGAAGGCTGTCCAGTGTGAGCCACAACACCGCATCAATCATTCCTGCCCTGCGGTAGACAGCCAGCTCGCGGCGGTAGCTGTCGGCTTTCTCGCGGGCTGTGAGCACCCCGCTCTCGCGGGCGGAGCGCGCTACGACATGTAGCAAGTCGTGGCCGAAGTAGCGGCTTTCTTTTCCTTCGGTCCAGAGCGGCAGATAGCGGTCTGTGTGCACCTGGCGGAGCATTTCCGGATGTTCTAACGATAAGAGAAAATGTTGGTGGCTACGTTCCTCCATCTCCTTCAGCGTCCACTTGCCGAGCGCGCGGTAACCGTTCTGGACAGGGCTGTAAGCGCGTGCCAATGCTGCGTGCCACAAAGCCCGTTCCACGGGGCGCGTTTCTGCTTCCAACACCTGTTCCATCCGTTCTATATAGGCCGCTGCGCTGTCAGGTGCAATTTCGCCCCCATAGAGGCGTCCTATCAGCCAGGCTCGCAACAGCTGCGCCTCATTGCTCTCGGCCATCGCCTTGGCGCGGATGCTGTCTGCCAGCTGCAGGGCTGTGCGCGGCAGGTCGCGACGGGCGGCATCGTCCACCTGTTTCCACAAATCTTCATAGCCTTGGGCACGGGCGGCTGACGGCACGATAATGCAGACCGACAGGAGCAGGATGCTGCGGAGAAGGAATTTGGCTATGTGAGAGGGGAAAAGATGGCTGCGGCGGTGGTTCCGCTGAAGGGAAGTGCTGAAGAAGGGATACATATTTCAGGTTTTGTTTGTCATGTAACATAAGATGACGACAACTTGGACAACATGGGACAACTCATTGTTCGTTTCTCTGCCACCCGGTAAAACACAGACAACAGCCGGGATGATGTTTTTAGTTGTTGTCAGCTTTTGGCAGTCGATAAAAAAGTTGTCAAGAGTTGTCAGCGTTCTCGTCTCTTAAGTAGGTGTTGAAAATTAGTTTATATCATGTGTGCTCTATTGGGATGCAGTTAGTTTCTTTTTTTGAGATTGCTCTCCCCCGATAACGGGGGAGTTGGAGGGGGTGCATAGCGGGCTATGTGACCGAAAAAACAAGAA
>JALEYW010000004.1:0-16617 GCA_022773145.1 Bacteroidales bacterium | reverse complement strand
TCCTTGGAATCCTATACGTCCACCGATTGCGGGTGTGAACCACTTGCCGAGTCCCACCTGCAATGCAGGCTTCACTCTGTCGAACACATCCCCACAACCGATGGGCGACCCAAGAAAAGCAGAAGCCCCGCCCTTTACTTCGATGAACCAATTTCTACCCCAGTTGGCTGCTTCGCTGACATTCTTGAGATATGTAGGATTGCCAGACAAGAGAATAGGCTCCTGACTGAACGTTTTCTGATGAATGATACTGTCCTCATACTGGTGGACAGGTTCTGCCTTTATCGTCATTACTGCAAGGCAGAACATAGACATGATAAGTTTAGCATTATATTTAAATCAATTTACAATTTATAGTCTGTCATGCTGAGGTGGTGAAGGACAGGCATATTACCCCGGTTTCATTTTCCGTGTACGCGTAGGTAAATGCGACTGTCCTTTTGGTAAAACATGGTAACTGTCTGGCATCATCATCATCCCCCCGTGTGTACGCATTATATATACGTAATTTATTTCCCTGAAAAATGGTTCACTCTTTCACAACATGTGCTAAAACGGATGATAATCAGCGGAGAATGGTGTGAACATTTGGAGTTTCAAACCTTCACATCATCATCCCATCACCCCATAGGGGCAAGCCTCTGGTAAGTTCTTACCTCACGTCCCTACAGTTTGCAATCTCTATGTCTAACAGATGGTAAACAATGTTAATTTGCAAGCTCTTTGCCAAAAATCCCGTGTGAATGCTTGGGAGACGGTGTGAAGGCTTGAAAGCCCCAACCCTTCACACTGAAAACCGTTGGATTTCAGGTGATTTGACGCATCATGTGAAGGGGTGAACACTTTTTTGGGGGATTTAAATACGTATATAGTAGCGCGTGTACGATGGTGAATGCATCAGAGGAAGGAAAGGAAGGATAGGGGTGTTTGGATACTTTTGCATTTCATCGCTCTGCTGCCTCCATCCGTTTGTTCCCCTTGACTCATCGCCGAATCGTTCTCACGAGAGCCGGACTTGTTTTTACAAGTCCTAGAGTAGTTTTTTCTACTCAAGGAGTTGTTTCGACAAGTCCGGCACTTGTGCGTCCTGTTTGGGCGGTATCTTGTTTTCAGTGCTTTTTCTTGGGTTGTTTGTTCAGTTTGAAAATGGCGCGTAGCATGGCGTAGCGAGGGATGACGTTCCGCCAAGTTTCCGTTACGCCTTGTGCGTTGACGGTATAGCTGAGGTTCGAGATGTCGCCCAGGATGTCGTAACCGACAAGGGCCAGGACGAGGCGGCCTTTGAGCACGCTCTTGGAGAGCTGCGCGTTCCACACGAAATGGTCCGTGTTCATCACGGCATGGGCAAAGCCATGGTGCGCGTAGTAATTGAAGTCAGTGGCCAGTTGCCAATTCCATGGCAGACGTACATTGCCGTAAATGCCCGCATTGAGGTTCACGCCGCTCACGTTCTGGAAATGCTCGCGGCGGCTTCGGGCACTGTGCCACGCCATGCGGAATTTGGTGCCCATCTTCACTTTTTTGTAGCTGTACTCCAAGCTCAGTGGCAGGGAAAGGTAGTTGGTGCGTACCGTGCTGCGCTGCGGGACAGGTGCGTCCGTGGCTTGCAAGTCCGTGTTGCGGTAAAAATTGTTTTCCAATCCGAGGTTGAGCGTAAAATGCCGTCGGGCATCGATGGGCGTGGTGAAATTACCGCTGAAGTTGAGGCTGTAATTGCCGTTTACGTTCTGGGGGCGGTAAGTGCGCACGCCTGTCACTGCATCGTACAGCTGGGCCGTGGCGATAGCGTTGCGGTAGAATGTGGCGTTGAGTTTTCCGGAAAGCCGCTGTTGCCGTTCCTGTCCCCATCGGTCTGAGGAATAATAAAGTTCTGCGTCGTAAACCGCAGTCCGGCGCAGGCGGGTGTTGCCTACGCTAATGTGGAGCGGGTCGTTGTCGAAACGCAGCCCGAGGAGGGAGAAGAGGGGAGGCTGTTGCTGCCTGTAGCTGCCCTCTAACCAGATTTGGTGCATCATGCCTTGCGTGTTGCGTTCCAACCGCAGCATCATGGTCGGAAGCAGCTGCGAACGGGTAGGGCAGGCGCGTTGCTGTCCGTTGAAATCCAGCTCTTCCGCTTTCCACTCCACGCCGGGCGTGAAATTCAACCGCCAGAGTGCGGTGCGCACCTCGTTGTTGTCGCGCCGTTCGCGCTGGTCGTAGCTGTAAGAGAAGGATGCCGTGGCACTGGCGGTGTGGCTGCTGTGCGTGCTGAGATAACTGTTCGGGCGGTCGAGCGAAGAAAGCAATGCTTCGCGTGTGGAGGGCAGTGCGCCGAAGTCGGCATGGGCCATTTCTTCCAGCCAGTCCAACCGATAGAGATTGTTATCCTTTTGGGTATGTGCATAGCCGTAGCCGATGGAGGGTCTCAAGGTGATGGCGTGGAAGCCTTTGCGAAAAAGCAGATAGCCCCATGACATACCGATGCTGGCCTCTACGTTGTCCGACGGGTTGTCATAGTAGCGGTTGCGTCGGTCTTCGTTACCCGTGGCGGCATAGGTCAGGGAGTAGAGGTCAAGGCTGTGTGCCCTTTGCCTGCCGGCGCGAATTTTGGTGGTGAGTTCCATGCGCCGGCCCGTGAAGGGCATATGGAAAAAAAGCTGTGAGCTGAATCCTCCGCTCAGGTTTTCTGAATGGCTGCGCCCACGGGAGCGTACCTTGTTTATCACTATGCCCGTCAGTGCGCTGCCAGCACTGGGGCCGTTGAAGAGGTTTTTCAGGTCGCCTTGCCCGATAGGATTGGCGGAAAATTCAGCCGACAGCCTGTCCGCATCATTCTTGGACTTTTGGTAGGAAAATTCCGGCTTCAGATAGAGTTGCGTGGCATATTTGTCATTCTCGGGGCCTAACATCAGACGGATGTTGTGGTTGGTGGTGACCGACGTGCTTTGTGCCCCGGAGGTCTGGCGCGATTGGCTGAATACGGAGCCGCCGCTTTGGAAGGTTTCGCGGTGCAGCTTCGTCACGGCATCGTTGTCCGTGTGGATTACATTCAGGTTACCCTCCATCTCGTAACGGTGGTTTTTGTCGTTCACCAAGTAGTCAAATCCCCCGGTCTCCGTGGTGCTGGTGCCGTTACCGATGGTGCTGGGCGACCATTCGCCGTTTCTGCCGGGCTTCCGGCTTTCGTGCGTGTTGTTGGCGTTGGCGTAAAAAGTCAGCCGCGACTGCGGCGTGAACCGTAGGGCGAAGAGGCGGCCGAGCAGGCGGTCGTGCGTGCCTGCGCCGACTTCGGCGTTGCCCAACCAGCCGATTTGGTATTCGCGCTTCAGGTTCACGTCCATCACAAAGCGGCTGTCGTTCAGATCCATTCCCAGTGCCTCGCTGCGTTCGCCGGTTTTGTCGTAGAACTTGATGTGCTTCACGGTATAGGCCGGGAGGTTGTCCAGCAGTACCGTGTTGTCACCTTTGAAGAAGTCCTTCCCGTTGAGCAGCACGCTCTCCACCAGTTTGCCGTTCATCAGGATGCGCCCGTCGCGTTTCAGTTCCACGCCGGGTAGCTGTTCCACAAGCGCATCGAGCATGGAGCCTTCGGCCAGGTTGAAGGCATCGGCGTTGTAGACGAGGGTGTCGCCCTTGGTATAGAACTTGATTTTGGTGGCCGTCACGGTGGCTTCGCCCAGTTGCTTCGTCCGGCTGACGGTTTTGCGGCGCATTTTGATTTCGCCGATGCTGTAACTCGTTTCGTTCTTCCTGACTTTCAGCTTGAACTGCTTGGTTGTTGTCTGGTACAGTGGATGGGTGAGCCGCACGATGTATTCGCCCGAGCGGAAGCCGATGGGGATGATGAAGTGGGAATTGGGCCGGTAGTTGTCCCAGAAGGGTCGGGTGGTGGCGATGACCGTGCTGTCCAAGGTGAGCAGTTCCACCCGTGTGCTGTCGATGACGGGCTGCATGGTGAAGGCGTCGCGGGGCCATCCCCACAGTGCCACGCTGTCCTCGCTTTGTTTTTCCTCAGATGAAAGGCGTAAGTGTCCGCCCGGCTTCTCTGCCATCGTTGTGGGACAGACGAGGAGCAGAAGGAGGAGTAACTTCGCGAGGCTGGGGGCAACGGGGCGCAGGCTGCCGCGCTGTTCCGTGGCGCGGGAATGACGGAGAGGGTTCCTGTGGTTCATGCTGTGGTGTTTGGGATGTGTATTGTTGATAGTTTATAGTTGAAGAGTTGATAAGTTCACTTTAAACGGGGAGCGAAGCGACCATGAACTTTTAACCTTCAATCTTAATACACGTTGGTATGGTAAATGTTACAGTGGAGGAAACTAAAGGGGGATATTTTTATTAGGCCGAGCCGGATGTTGGTTGTTAGAACACCCCTATACAACCTTTTTTTATTGTCTGCTGTGGAATCAAGATAAAAGTTGTCTGTTGTTGTCAATGTTGTCGTCATATAGCAATTGTTCTGTTATTGTGGGCTTTATTCTTTGACATGGCCTAATACTTTTTATAAGATAGGCTGCGGCTCGGAAGAAAAAATCAAAACTGTCGTTTTGCTTTTATTCTTCTCTCGCCTTGCACTATCTTTGCATTTGGAAATTCTGTTATCCAAACTCAACGACATACACTTTCTGTACATCACGATAAACATGGAAAAGAAAAAAATAATACCGGCATCTCGGATTAACATCAAGAACAAACGGGCTGAACACGATTTCTTCATTGTGGACCAATACACGGCAGGCATTGTGCTGTCGGGTACGGAAATCAAAAGTATCCGTGCAGGCAAAGCCAGTTTGGTAGATACCTTTTGCTTTGTGCAAGACGGAGAAATGTGGATGAAAAATTCGTATGTGGCGCCCTATGAGTTGGGCTCTTACAACAACCATGCTGCCAGACGCGATCGCAAATTGCTCTTAAACCGGAAGGAAATCAGGGCTTTGCAGCAGGAAACCCGTACGCCGGGCTATTCAATAGTTCCACTAAAGCTGTTCATCACTCCCGAAGGATATGCCAAGGTGGTGATTGCGCTTTGCAGAGGTAAGAAGGATTATGACAAACGCGCCACGCTCAAAGAAAAACAGGATAAAAGGGAAATGGACCGGGTGCGCAAAGTGACTTTTTAAACGTTTATGACAAGGATGGTTAAAAGGTTTAGATGGTGGCTGATGGCATGCTGCCTTTGTTGTGTGGCAATGGGCCATGCTACTGATTTTGTGCGGGTTCGCGGTACGCATTTTCTGAAAGGAAAAAGTGCTCAATCCTACTATTTTATAGGCACCAACTTGTGGTATGCTCCCATATTGGGAAGTGAGGGACAAGGCGGTAATCGCGAACGGTTGTGTGCCGAGTTGGATTCATTACGTGCTTTGGGAGTGGACAACTTGCGTATTTTGGTGGGAGCTGATGGCGGCAGCTGTCATGCACGTACCGTTGAGCCTTGTCTTCAGCCGGTGCCCGGAGTGCTGAACGACACATTGATGGCCGGATTGGACTATCTCTTGGTGCAGATGAAACAACGCGGTATGGTGGCTGTGATTTATCTCACCAATTCGTGGGATTGGAGCGGAGGATTTGGTTTTTACCTTCGCGCTACGGGACATGGCGATTCGCCCAATGCTGCGGGCGAAGGTTATCAGCGTTATGTGGATTATGCAGCCGACTTCTTTCGAGATGCAGCAGCAAGGAAACTTTATGCGGAGTTTGTGAAACAAGTGGTAGGACGCAGCAACTCTCTCACGGGCATACCCTACCGCGATGACCCTGCCATCATGGCGTGGCAACTATGTAATGAGCCTCGGCCGTTTGCTAAGGATAATGCCGACAGCTTTGTGGCATGGGTGAGAGAAACGGCGGCCATGATTAAGCAGCTTGACCCCAATCATTTGGTTTCGGTGGGCAGTGAAGGAACAGTGGGGTGCTTGATGGATGAAAACCTATGTCGACAGATACATGCCTGCCCTTCAGTGGATTATCTGACGGTGCATGTGTGGCCCGTCAACTGGGGATGGGTGGCAAGGAGTGCATTGTTTGACGGACTGGCGCGGGTTTATTCTGAAACAGAAGCTTATTTGGAACAACACGACCGTATGGCTTATCGACTGGATAAGCCGTGGGTTATTGAGGAGTTTGGTTATCCGCGCGATGCCAATTTCTTGCAGCCGGGAAGCAATACGCAGGCTCGCGATGCGTTTTATGATTTCGTGTTCAGCCGGGTGGTGCAAAGCTGTCGGACCGGTGGTGCGCTGGCCGGTTGTAATTTTTGGGGATGGGGCGGTAAGGGCCGACCTATCGCAGAAGAGTGGCAACCGGGCGCCGAGTATGTGTGCGATCCGCCGCATGAGCCACAAGGCTGGTATTCTGTGTTTGACAATGACCTCTCCACGCTCCGGCTGATTAGGAAGAATGCGTTGGAGATGGGTGATGAACTGGGCCACTGAGCCGCCTCAGAACATATAGGTCGAGACTGCGCTCTTCAGCGGGGAGAGTTCTTAGAGCTTGGTGGCAAAAAGATAAATGGGTCGTGGAAGATTCTTTATCTTGTTGTATGTGTGCAAACTCACGGCAAAGCAACCGTTGCTCGAATTGGAGAGTTTGAAGTTTCTGCCTTTCATTTCCCAAGGAAGCAACGAAACTCTGATGCTGGGATGAATGAGTATGCCCCGTATGCGAGCATTGCTGTTGGTGGAGTCCAAGCCGTCCATGTGCAGACAGGGGTAACCAATGCGCATCCTGCCGGGTTCTGCGACTTTGTACATGCCCACACTTGAACAGTTACTACCTATCTCATTGCTAAATTCAGGCACTTGGTCCGTGCTGTTACGTCCATTGCCATGCAACACGGCACCGCTGTATTCCACTTGCATAGTTTCGGCTGCATAGATGTAGAGCCTGTTTTCACAACTGTGCTTACTGAAATCCACTAAGATGATGTGTCCGGAAGTAATGTGGTATTGCTTTTTCAAATTTTGCAGCAGCGGTAAGGCAATGGCTTCGTCGGGCTTCGTGACGGGGGCATGGTAGCTCTGCCATATACAAAGGATGGCAATAAGGAGGAGAATGAACGGCAAAATCCATTTCAGACAGAGCGAAAGGATGGAAACGCGACGGCGAATAGGGGAGTTGGATGGCATGAGGGGTGGGGCGTTTTTATATCATCTCCCAATAGAACGTATACGAACAACGTGGTTATGAAAAGGTGGGGAGAGCGAAATTTTCCGGATGCTTTCCTTTAAAATTCTTGAAGTAGTCGGCAATGATGCGCATATCGGTTTCAACGTCGCCGGAGGGTATGAGCGTGCGTTTGCAGACAATGGTCTTTGTGGCAAAGTCTATACCGTAGAGAAGAATGGGAAGTTTGGCTTTGAGGGCGATATAGTAGAAACCACGTTTCCATTCAGTGTTTCGTGAACGTGTCCCTTCGGGAGTAACGGCTAAAGAGAAATGTGTGGACTCCAAGGCGAGTTTAGCCAGCTGGTCGGTGAGGCTCGTGTGGCGACTCCGCTCCACAGGAATGCCGCCCATGCGACGAAACATAGGGCCTAATGGCCAAAAGAACCATTCCTTCTTCATGAGGAAGTTGGAGGTACGGCCCAGCGCCGTGTAGTAGGTCTTACCGATAAAGAAGTCCCAGTTGCTGGTGTGTGGGGCGATGCAAATGATGCACTTATCGGGTGTGGGTTGGTCTACATCTTCTTTCCAACCCATGAGGTCAAAAAGAATTTTTCGGCAGATTTTTTGGAACATGTGGGGGATTTAAAGTTGAGGGTGAAAGTGGAGAGTTGAAAGCAGAGAGTTGGACAGTTTAAAGTGGAAGAGTTTATGGTTTATAGTCTATAAGGTCGCAATGAAGCGCAGTAATCGCCCACTCAGTGAGCATTATTGTGAACGTTTTCGTTAAGCCAAAAGGCCCAAGAAAGCTTGCTCACTTGGGCTTGGCGAGAAAACGTCTGTTGAAAACGAACGTTTTCGTTAAGCCAAAAGGCCCAAGAAAGCTTGCTCACTTGGGCTTGGCGAGAAAACGTCTGTTGAAAACGAACGTTTTCGTTAAGCCAAAAGACCCAAGGGAGCTTGCTCACTTGGGCTTGGCGAGAAAACGAACTTTTAAACTCTAAACTCTTCCACTTTAAAACATCCAACTCTCAACACTTTAACTTTTCGTTCAAGCCTGAATGATGCGTTCGCTCAAATCGTTGACTTTCTCAGTAAATTCCTGTTTCAGTTTTTTGTAGTACATTTTGACTGAACCGGGTTCGGTGTGGCTGATACGAGCAACGTAATCATTGTGGACGTTCAGTACCTCCTGCATCAGCTGTTCGAGTTTGTCTCTATCTGCTTGCTGACAGAGGCTGAGAGCTACACAGTCTGCGAAGAGCTCGCCTGTGATTTTTCGGATGCTCTTTTTGAGTTGTTTGCGATTTGCCATTGTTTCTGACTTTGTTAAGTTTGATGGTAGGGTGGTGTTGCGCTTAGCGCAGGTTATTTCTTAGGGTATGAGGATTTAGGTTATAAGATTACTATTTGAGCGGGTGATGTTCAAGCGTTACAACAGTAACTTTATGACCTTATAACCCTGGGAGCGAAAGCGACCCTAACCTTATAACCTCAGCCATAACCTAAAAACTGCGCGAAGCGCAACATCTCATTTGCTAAGCAATCAGTCTGCCTTCCGAATGATTTCCATTCCCTTGAGAATGGCTTGTTCGTTCATCGGAAGCAGTTTGTGGTGGCGTTCCGGGAGCGTTTTGCGCAATGCTTTCATGACGCTCTCTGTGCTGACGATGGGGTGCAACTTGAGATATCCGCCAAGGATGAACATGTTAAAGCACTTCATCATAGACATATCGGCAGCTGTTTCCATAGCCGGGGTTTGCCAGGATTGGATGTCGGTGCGGTTGGGCCTGTCCAGTATACCAAAGCTATCAAAGATGAGGTCGCCTCCTTGCTTTACCTTGGGCTGGAATTTGTCGAGCGAGGGCTGGTTGAGCAAAATGGCGGTGTCGTAGGAACTGAGAATGGGCGATGAAATGGCTGTATCACTAATGATGACGGTAACATTGGCCGTTCCTCCGCGTTGCTCGGGTCCGTATGCCGGCATCCAGGTTACTTCTTTGCCTTCCATCAATGCGGCATAGGCTAATATCTTACCCATGGAGAGTACGCCCTGTCCGCCAAAACCGGATATGATTATTTCTTGTTTCATGGCGATGTCATTTTATTCTTTGTCCTTGAGGTCTCCCACGTGGTAATAGTCGAACATGTGTTCTTCCATCCATTGGTTTGCCTTGACGGGTGATAATTTCCAACCCGAGGAACAGGTGCAGACAAATTCCACCAGGTTGGACCCTTTACCTGCCATGGAGTTCTCAAAAGCATGGCGCAATGCCTTCTTGGCCTTTCGTATGGCTGCCACACTGTGTACGCTCTGACGGGTGACGTATGCCGTGCCTTCAAGGCGTGCTGCCAAGTCGGACATGTTGAGGGGGTAGCCATGGATTTGGGGGTCGCGGCCGTAGGGGCAAGTGACAGTTTTCATGCCCAGCAGGGTAGTGGGGGCCATCTGTCCACCCGTCATGCCGTAGATGGCATTGTTGATGAAGATAATGGTGATATTTTCACCTCTGTTGAGTGCATGGATGGTTTCGCCGGTGCCAATGCCTGCCAAATCGCCATCGCCCTGATAGGTGAACACCAGGCGGTCGGGCCAAAGGCGCTTGCAGGCTGTGGCCAATGCCGGTGCACGACCATGTGCAGCTTCCTGCCAATCGATGTCAATGTAGCGATAAGCAAAGACACCACATCCCACAGGGCTGATGCCGATGGTGTGGTCCTGCATGCCCATCTCTTCTATCACTTCGGCTATGAGCTTGTGTACTACGCCGTGGGAGCAACCGGGGCAGTAGTGCATCGTCATGTCATTGAGGAGTTTTGGCTTTTGATAGACCAAATTCTCCGGCTGGATAATCTCTTCTTTTGTCATGATGTTCTCTGACTTTATGTCGCGAAGCAATAATAGCTTCGAGGACTATTTTCTTGTTCCTGTCATCCGCAACATTACTTCAATCATCTTGACCACTACTGCGAATAGCCCGATACCGTACCACATCATCAAGTATCCTCCTTCCTTGTCGGCCACCGTGATGCCTATCATGGCTATGATGGCTAAAAGAATGAAAAGGCTGTTGAGGATGTTGCGGATAAAGAGATTACGACTCATTTTCCGCTTTTCAGCTTCGCGCTCGGGATGTTGCAGGCGTTCGAGTATGTCGTCTTCGTTGTTAAAAGGTGAATGAAGCATTGCGTGAGATTTGTGGGTTTAGACTAATTGACGCAGGTTGTTGAGGGCTTCGATAATCTCGTCGGGGTCGGGAACAATACCTCCCAAACGACCGTATTGCGTTACGGGAATGAGACCTTGTGTGGCAAGCCGTACATCGTAAACCATTTGGCCTGCATTGATTTCCACAACGAGTATGCCTTTCAGATGGGCAGCAAAGCGGCGGATTTCCTGTTCGGGGAAAGGCCAGAGGGTGATGGGGCGGATAAGACCTACCTTCATTCCCTGCTCCCGCGCCATCTCGATGGCTTTGCGGGAGATGCGGGCTGCGGAACCAAAAGCTACGATGGCAAAATCGGCATCGTCCATCCAGTCGGCTTCGTAGCGCACTTCTTTCTCCTGGATTTCTTTGTATTTGGCTTGAAGGTGCTGATTGCGCACTTCCATGATGTCCGGCTGTAATTCCAATGAGGTGATTACTTGCGGACCGCGTTCCTTGATGCCGTGCCCATTGGAGGCCCAAGGGCATTCACGTGCAATTTCTTCTTCGGTGCGACGAGGCTTGAAGGGGGGAAGAACCACTTTTTCCATCATCTGTCCGATGACACCGTCGGAGAGAATCATGACGGGGTTGCGGTAGCGGAAGGCTAAGGTGAAGGCGAGGTCAACAAAGTCTGCCATTTCCTGTACAGAAGCCGGAGCAAGGACAATGACGTTATAGTCGCCATTGCCGCCGCCGCGAGTGGCTTGGTTGTAGTCGCTCTGAGAAGGTTGGATGGTGCCCAAACCCGGACCGCCACGTTGTACGTTTACAATGAGGCCCGGTACTTCTGCACCGGCCATATAGCTGATGCCTTCTTGCATGAGGGCGATGCCGGGTGAAGCTGATGACGTCATGACACGTTTGCCTGTGCCACCGCCGCCATAGACCATGTTGATGGAGGCCACTTCGCTCTCGGCTTGTACCACTACCATGCCGGTGGTTTCCCACGGCTTCAGTTCGGCCAGTGTTTCGAGCACCTCACTTTGAGGGGTGATGGGGTAGCCGAAGTAGCCATCGCAACCGCAACGAACCGCTGCATGGGCTATGGCTTCGTTTCCTTTAAGAAGGAGTATTTCGTTTTCTTCTTTCATGGAATTGTTTTTTATGAATTTCTCTGAATGAAATGGGGAAGGAACGGATGTGTCCTCTAAGAAACACGTGAAGCTGTGGTTGATTCGACGTTTCCTTGCGCCATTTTCACAAATAGAAAAATAATATCTCGTAAAAAGAAACGAGGATATGGTGATGAAGAAGGTTAGTCAACGATTTTTTTACGATATACGCTGATGCAACCATCTGGACACACAATGGCGCAGGAAGCGCAACCGATACATGCGTCAGTTACTTCTTGACAGAAAGCGTAACCTTTGTGATTTACCTCGTTCTTGGTGAGAGCAATTGTTTGGGTGGGACATGCAACAATGCAAAGTCCGCATCCTTTACATCGGTCTGTGTCGATGACTAAGGTTCCTTTGATTTTGCCCATAATGTGATTGTTTAAGGAATGGTATACGAAGGAAGAATGAATAAGACTCAAAGGAATAAGACTTGGCAAAGTGGGGCTTTGCAACGGGAGAACCGATAGAAGTTGGCTTGCCAGGGCTTAGTCCTACCTGATTTATTGATTGTACATATCTTTATTGTAGAAGGCCATGATGTCGTTGAGCATGAGCCTGCATTGGCGGGCAGGACCATCGGGGTCCATTTCTTCGGACTGAAGAAAACAACTGATGGCCTGACTCCACCGGGATTGTTTCATATGGAGCTTTCCTTCCAAATAAGAAAGGGTTGGATGGTTACCATTCTCGAAACGAGCGAGAGTGATTAGTCGCCGGGCTTCGGCTATGTTGTCAGAGGCTATGGCCTGACTTATGTCATGGAATATATCTTGTTTGCTCATATTATTCCGGTAGAATGAGACAAAGATACGTTCATTTAGAGAAGATAACCTAAATACCTTGTTCTTTTTAGTAAACCTTAACAAGGAAAATCCAAAAGCACTATTCGTTTTTGGCTGGAAAAGTTTGGCTGATGCCTTGTTCGCGGTGGCACAGGCGTACTTCAATGCCGAATTTTTGGTGAAGATGTTCAGCCAAATGTTGAGCAGCATAGACGCTGCGGTGTTGACCACCGGTACAACCAAAGGAGAACATGAGATGGGTAAAGCCACGGGTTATGTAGCGATGGGTGTGTGTGTCGGCTAACTTGTATACGGAATCAAGAAAGGTCAGTATTTCACCGTCGTCTTCCAGAAACTCTATTACGGGACGGTCAAGTCCTGTCAAAGTTTTATATGGTTCGTAACGGCCGGGGTTGTGCGTGCTGCGGCAGTCGAAAACATAGCCTCCTCCATTGCCTGATGTGTCTTCAGGAATGCCTTTTTTGTAACTGAAACTGTATATCCTCACCACAAGAGGCTCTTTTTTCTCGCTCTTCTCTGCATACTTGCTACAACGTTTGGCAGGAGTTGTATTGAATTGGGGTAGGTCGACAAGTTGCTGTAAAACGGTGTTCAAATATGGATAGGGTGATACGATTCCGTCAATCAGTTGTCGACGCAAGTTTTGTATGGCTAAGGGGATGCTGTCTAAAAAGTATTTTTTGCGCTCTACATATCCTCGTAATCCATAGGCTCCTAATACTTGCAGGATGCGGAACAATACAAACAGATGCAATCTCTGACGAAACGTTTCTTCGCAAAAACGTGGAAGGAGTTGTTGTAATTCATCTATATAGGCATTGATGAGCGTGTCGCGTAGAGTTTGGGGATAGCGTGCAGAAGCCTGCCATAAAAATGAGGCCACATCGTATGCTAACGGCCCTCGCATGCCTCCTTGAAAGTCGATGAAGAAAGGTTCTCCCTGCAATAGCATCACATTGCGTGCCTGAAAGTCACGATAGAGAAAGTAATGCTCTTCAGCTAAGTCGCCGGCTAAGTCGGATGCCAACTGCTGCAAATCAGCTTCCAGACGAATTTCATTGAAAGGCAAATCTGTTGTTTTAAGAAAGCTGTATTTGAAATAGTTGAGGTCGAACATGGCTGCTTGGGAGTCGAAACGTATGGGCTCCAAACACTGCGAGAAGTCCAACCCTTCTGCTCCTTGAATCTGCACGTGAGCTAATAAGCGAATTGTATGGGCTAAAAGTTCCGTTTCCTCCTTGCCGTAATCGTAATTATTCTTGCGTGCCTTGGCCAGGGTGTCATAGAGTGAAACTTGTCCTAAATCTTGTTGGATATAGCAGGTTTCATCGTCGCTGAAAGCGTAAATGCGTGGCATGGGAAGCCCTTTGGAAGCGAAATGACTGGCAAGGTAGACAAAACAATGATTTTCGGAAACGGAGGGGCCAATAACGCCTATGACACTGGAGCCGTCGGGAGCAAAAATACGCACATATTGTCGGTTACTCCCGGCTTTAGGTAAACTTTCTGTGCGCAATGGCGCGTGTCCACTCCATTCCTTGTAGAGGTTCAACAGGTTATTCATGGTAGATTATGTATAGGGAAGGATTATAGTAAAGCAATGGGATTGTGAAGTTGTTTCAAAGCTTCTATGGCTGTTTGTTTATTCCTACTTATAGCTTGATGACATAATCAAAGGATAAGTTGAAATGCTTACCTATGCTTGTTACGATTAAACCCGCCTTTTGACGGCATAGTTCAGCCATCATTATTTCGGCCATTACCTCTGCATTATGACAATCTAAATGACTGACAGGTTCATCGGCGAGCAAGAAATCAAAGGGTTGCACCAAGGCACGCATCATGGCCACTCGTTGCTGTTGACCGAAACTCATTTGTCCCACTGGCGTATTGATTTTTTCTGCTATGTCTAATTGTTCGAACCATTGGGCAATTTCTTCCTGCGTCTTGTGGTGCGTGATACGATTCTTGATATCTACATTTTCCCAAGCCGTAAGTTCAGGAAACAACCTCAGCTCTTGAAACAGCATGCTAACGTGTTTCTGCCTGATTTCTGTCCATTGCTGTGAGGTATGTAATTGGGCATCTTGGTTGTCGAACAAAATATTTCCGGAATAATCGTTTCGGTAGCCCATCAAGTAGCTGCACAACGTGGATTTCCCTGTGCCGGATGCTGCTTCTATTAAATAGGTGTGTCCCTTTTCAAAGCAGATGTTTTTGTTCCATACTTCACTTTGCAAATTGTGTTGTGAACAGAAAATCTTGGGAACTACGTTTTGCAGGGTTATTGTATTCATATAGAGGGAGGCTGAGATGCAATAATGGGGGATGTCGGTCATGAAGTGGCTCAGGGAGCAACCCGGCAAGTGGTGTTGCTGATGCTTGTGAACCACTTGGGAAATGTTAAGTCGGACATGTATCTGTAAAAGGTGCCCGTTTGGCTAAAAACATCAAGTGAACAGCCACCAAGGCAGCTGTTTCTGTCCGTAATCGACTTTCGCCCAAACTGATGGGCTTGAAACCGGCATTTATAGCTGCTTCCACTTCTTCACGACTAAAGTCGCCTTCAGGACCAATCAATACTAAGGACTGTGATTGTTTGTCCAATAAATCGCCCAAGAAATTACGTCCTGATAAATGGTGCAAGGCTTCATATTCACTGGCCTCTTCATCATTCTGAGCTATATCGTGGCAGTGAGCAATGAAACGTTGCCCATCAAAAGGTTGGGAAATAAATTGTTGGAAGTCCGTGAGTGGAACAATGGTCGGTTTGTAGGCTTTTTGACTTTGCTTCATGGCAGAAATGGCAATCTTTTCCAACCGTTCAGTTTTCACTGTGTGTCGCTCGGAATTTTTGCAATGGAGTAACGTTAGGCTGTCCAAACCTATTTCCGCAGCTTTTTCTGTGAACCACTCCATTCTATCCATATTTTTCGTGGGAGCAACGGCTATATGGATGCCGCCTTTCCAAAGTTTGCGATCCTTTTGACTTCGCAAAATATTAAAACTGCATCGTTTAGCTGAAGCAAGGGTTATTTCAGCTTCATAAAAAAGTCCACATCCGTCCGTAAGTATCAGTTTGTCTCCTTCTTTCATGCGCAACACCCTGATAGCGTGTCCCGCTTCGGTTTCGGGTAAGATATCAATTCCGTGTATTATATCCGGAGTATAAAACAAATGGGTTTCTTTCATTGTAAGACAATGTTTATGGGTTGAGAAAAAACGCTTAGCATGAAATCCAACACAATTATTTGCCGCGTTTTTTCAGTTCATCATGCAAAATGCCGGCTAATTCAAAGTTCTCTTCTTCTACTGCAGCTTGTAAAGCCTCTTCCATAAGTTGTTCTGTCATGGCTGCTAAAGGTAGGGCCATGGAGTCATTGGATGGCTGTCTGATTGTTTGCTTCTCAAATTGAGTTCGTTCCATCCATAGCGGAATGCGCATGTCAAGTGCTGCTACTACGGCTTCTGCCATGGGGACTGCCATAGATACCACTTCGTTGGTTAGTGCAAAATCAATTAGAGCCTGCGTTTCTCCCTTCACCGGGCGCATGATACGGATGCCCATCGGAACTATTCCCAATCGTATAGCTAATTGGTGCATTAAATGGGAGGGTGTGAAATCCGCATTCTGCAAAGCGGCAGTAACCATGTCGTAACCTTTGTGGTTGAGTAGGATTGGCAAAAATCTGTTGCCAATTCTTTCGTGCAACACCAAAATGCAGGCATGGTGCAGCTCCCGCCCACGTGTCAGTCCTTCGACATATAATTCAACATAGTTATTGTAGAGGCGTTCAATATCCATCTTTATGTTTTTGGGTGGTCATTAAGGTTCTCAAACTTCCTTGTCATCACCTATTTTATGCAAAGATAGTGCAAGGTGAGTGCATAGTAAATGCAAAGCCTTAGGATTTGCATTTACTATGCCGAACCGCAGCCTATTTTATGCAAAAATAGTGCAAGGCGAGTGCAGGACAAAATGAAAAACCAAAAGTTTTTATTTTTCTTGTCGAGTTGTAAGGAGAAAAAGATTTGTTGTATCTTCGCCGCCAAATGTGTGCAATAGTATTGTTTTTTGAAAAAATACAGAGCATTGCGCTATACAAGAATTGAAACAGACAGTATTATAATGCAGATTTATGACTGACAAAAAGGAGTATTTTATTTACCCTAAAATCCGCAACTATCATCCAATACACGATTAAGGGTAGATTTATGAGTCGTTAGTAGCAGCTTTCAGTAAAAAGCAACAGCACAACATCACTCTGTAGCCACCATCCCCTTACCCCACGATGCGACTTGAGGTAATACGCAGATTCAAACCGGAAAGAAAGGATTCTTATCCGAATTCTGTTTTGAAGGGTTTTGCATAAGCTCGGTTCTCTGTGTAGATATTCAGCACGTATT
>JALEYW010000086.1:0-20456 GCA_022773145.1 Bacteroidales bacterium | reverse complement strand
TTGAAACGAGCGCACTATCCCACGCTTACGGAATATTACGAGAAAAAGCACCCGCGTTAAGAACCGCCGTATGCCGAACGGCACGTACGGTGGTGTGAGAGGTCGGTAAACACGAAAATAGGAGATAAACACCCTATGATTAGTGTTTACCTCCTACTCGATCGAGAATAATTTATTTTATTACTCAGCACGGAGCGTGAAACGCTTGAAATCAACTACGGTGAGTTCCTTGTCGGCGCTCTTGAGGTATTCGGCTACAGAGAGCTTGCTGTCCTGGATATATTCCTGGTTGAGGAGGCAAGACTCCTTGTAGAACTTGTTCATACGGCCGTTGGCGATGTTCTGAATCATGGCCTCGGGGAGGTTAGCAGCCTTCTGCTCAGCCGTGGTCTTTTTGAGTTCACGGATTTGATCAGCCTGTTCTGCAGTGATATTTCCCTTCATGATGCCTTCTTCGATGTGTTCTTCGCTTTCGGCAATGTAGAGGTTGAAACCTGCCTTCTTGAGGGCAGCTTCCACAGCTTTCTTCACCTGCTCTTCCTTGGTCTTTTCGATAGCGACTTTAAGCTCCTCTTCCTTTACGCTCTGGGGAACGCTGGCCTCGTCGAGAGCCACAGGGTTCATGGCAGCCACCTGCATAGCCACGTTGTGAGCCTGCTCTTCTGCGGGCTTGTTGGTCTGAACCATTGTGCAGAGCATGTGGCGGCCCATGTGGTCGTAAACGGAAACATTCTCGCCTTCAATGAAGTTGTAGCCGTCAAGCTCCATCTTCTCACCCGTGATACCGCTACGGTCCGTTACGGCTTCAGCTACGGTGCGTTCGCCAAGCGAGAGGGCCTTCACCTCTTCGAGGCTCTTGCACTTATTGGCAACAGCGAGGTCGAGGATGTCCTGGGCGAGCTTAACAAAGTCGGCGTTGTTGGCCACGAAGTCCGTTTCGCATTTGAGGGCGATGATTGCAGAGAAACCATTTTCGCTCTTCACGAGCACAGCGCCTTCAGAGGTTTCGCGGTCGGAACGCTTGGCAGCAACGGCCTGACCTTTCTTACGGATGATTTCGATGGCGGCTTCGATGTCGCCATTGCTTTCAGCGAGTGCTTTTTTGCAATCGCCCAAACCTGCTCCCGTGAGGGTACGCAGTTTTTTGATATCTTCTAATCCTACTCCCATGGTGGAATATTATTGTTTAAAGATTGGGTTAGACTTTAGTTAATTAGAGATGATAAGGTTAGATATTACTGAAAAATAGGGAAATGCTTCCTTGGTTTCAGCATCATCTTGCTTACCTTTTTTTAAGAAGTATGAGGTTACTCATAAAGTTTATGCGTTTAAGAGTAACCTCATATTCTTCATTTCTGTTTTGAAACTGAATAATATTATTCTGCAACTTCTTCTTGAGCGGGTTCTGCCACTTCTTCCTCTTCGGCACGAGCCTTGCTGGCGCGTTTACGAGGAGCTTTGGCTGTTTCGCCTTCACCTGCAGCTTCAGTGTCAACTTTTTCTGCTTTACGTTCTTCGATACCTTCGGCGATGGCACCGCAGAGAGCGTCGAGCACAACCTCAATGCTCTTATTAGAGTCATCATTGGCGGGGATAACGTAATCTACCTCATTAGGGTTAGAATTGGTGTCGACCATAGCGAATACGGGAATACCTAGGCGCTGTGCTTCCTTCACTGCAATGTGTTCTTTGCAAACGTCAACCACGAAAAGAGCAGCAGGCAGACGAGTAAGGTCAGCAATAGAACCGAGGTTCTTTTCCAACTTGGCGCGTTGGCGAGAAATCTGGAGGATTTCACGCTTTGACAGGTTGGAATAAGTGCCGTCATTCATCAGTTTGTCGATATTGGCCATTTTTTTCACAGCCTTACGGATAGTGGGGAAGTTGGTGAGCATACCGCCCGGCCAACGTTCTGTTACGAAAGGCATGTTTACAGAAGTTGCTTTGTCGGCAACAACTTGCTTTGCTTGTTTTTTAGTAGCTACAAAGAGGACACGTTTTCCTTGTTTGGCGATAGCCTTGAGAGCTTCAGCGGCTTCGTCAATTTTGGCGACAGTCTTATGAAGGTCAATGATATGGATACCGTTGCGCTCCATAAAGATATAGGGAGCCATGGCGGGGTTCCATTTGCGTTTGAGATGGCCGAAGTGGCAACCGGCCTCCAAAAGGGTGTCAAAAGTTGTTCTAGACATTTTTCAGAATGTTTGTTTGTTCGTTTACTTTCTTTTTCAGTTGTTGTTTGTTCAACCAGCCTTTGGGTAGTTCTTCCTAATTTGATATGAATAGGGAAGAAGTCCTAAAGGTTTAGATACTAAACGTAAATCCAGCAGCAAATGCCGAATATTAACGTTTGCTGAACTGGAAGCGACGACGTGCCTTGGGCTGACCGGGCTTTTTACGTTCAACAGCACGTGGGTCGCGAGTCATAAAGCCTTCTTTGCGGAGAGCCTTCTTGTCATCAGCATTGATTTTGACAAGTGCGCGGGCGATAGCGAGGCGCAGAGCCTGGCTTTGTCCCGTGTAGCCACCTCCGAAAAGGTTCACCTTTATGTCATATTTTTCAGCCACATCGAGAAGGGTGAGGGGCTGCTTTACGACATATTGCAGAATGGGTGAAGGGAAATATTCAACGAGATCTCTCTTGTTAATGGTGATTTTACCGGTACCTTCGGTAACATAGATACGGGCAACGGCGCTCTTACGGCGACCTAAAGCATTAATCATTTCCATATCTGCGCAACTTATTTATAGAGGTTAATATCAATGACCTTGGGCGACTGTGCTTCGTGCTTGTGTTCTGCTCCTTCATAGATATAAAGGTTGCTGAGCAATTTTGCACCCAGACGGTTTTTAGGAAGCATGCCTTTTACTACGCGGCGGAACAATTTGTCTGCACCGTTGGGCTTAGCCATAATGCTGGCAGGAGTGTGTTCACGCTGACCACCGGGATAGCCGGTATAAGTGTAGTAAATGCGATCAGTCCATTTGTTGCCCGTAAGCTGGATCTTATCGGCATTGATAATAATTACGTTGTCGCCGCAATCCACGTGAGGAGTAAAGTTGGGCTTATACTTACCACGCAGCAATTTGGCAACTTTGGAGCAAAGGCGACCCAAGACTTGGTCTGTTGCGTCAACAACAACCCATTCTTTGTTCGCGGTTTCTCGATTTGCAGAAATGGTCTTGTAACTTAAAGTGTCCACTTGAGAAAAATTTAATTTGTATAACTACTAATGTTTATCAAAATTCCGTCGGCTTGTCTAACCATTGTGCCCCGGCCAATAAAATGGACACAACTATTAACCGCCGGAAAACCAGGCTTTGAAGGCCTGTCTGATAATAATCGGCGTGCAAAAGTACAACTTTTTATATTACCACAAGGATGTAACACTTACTTTTTTACATTAAATCACCTCAAAATCATCCAAAGCAGACTTCTTGAACCCGGATTACGTTTAATCGTTCGTTAAATCCACGTAATTTGTGGGTGTTCGTCGTGGC
Source organism: Bacteroidales bacterium (assembly GCA_022773145.1). GTDB lineage: Bacteria > Bacteroidota > Bacteroidia > Bacteroidales > Bacteroidaceae > Alloprevotella. Next base: position 16,955 of record JALEYW010000086.1, on the reverse strand, counting down.
AGTGGCTCTACTTGCAACTGGTTGATTTGCCTATCTAAATCAAACCCAGCCTGCTGCAATGCTTGGGTTACGGTGGATTGTGCCAATGCAGGACGGTTATTTTCTGCACTGAGATGACAAAGCCATACTCGCTCTATGCGCTGTTTGTTAAGGTGTTGTGCCAGAAATTCGGCTGTTTCACCGTTGCTGATATGACCTATCGGACTGCTTATACGTTTCTTCAGACGTTGTGGATAAGGCCCTTTTTCCAACATATACGGGTCGTAGTTTGCTTCAATAATTAGATGTGTTGCTTGCGACACGATGCCGGGCATTTCTTCCGTAAAATGTCCTATGTCGGTCATCAGCACCAGACACTTTTCTTGGGCTTTGATGATATAACCATTATTGTCGGCACTATCATGGGGAACGAAGAAAGCTGTAATTTCAAATGGTCCCAAATTGAAAGGCTCTCCTCTTTCTATGTGCTTTTGTTGTGTTAAGGGAATCTTTTTGGAGATATAATGATTGCGCATGATAGAGGAGTGTACGGCTTCGGTTGTATAAACCGGCAGGTTGAAGTCGCGTGCCAATACACCCACACCTTTTACGTGATCCGTATGGTCGTGTGTAACCAACACGGCTTTTATTTGCGCCAGAGGCAGGCCATAGTTGGAGAAATGGCGCTTAAAAACACGTATGCCAATGCCCATGTCAATGACAAGTCCGAATCCATCGGCATTTAAATAATAGCAATTACCGCTGCTTCCGGAGCATATAGAGATAAATTTGAGCATGAGTCTGAGAATGTAGGGAATTGAATTTGTCAGAAGGGAAGTCCAACAGCAAAGTGTAAGGCAAAATCCCTGTTAAAGTTGGGACGGGTGATGGGGTAGCGCAATCGTCCGTTAGCGGCCGGGTTTACAGCCTTCATACCTCCGTCAAGTCTGAGAATAAAGTAGTCAAAATCGAAGCGTACGCCCAGTCCGTATGCCACAGCTATCTGCTTGTAAAAAGAATTCCACCTGAAGCGTGCTCCATCCATATCTGGATACGAGCGAGTGTTCCATACGTTGCCGGCATCTACGAAGAATGCACCGTGAAGCTTCCAAAACAACAGGGTGCGCCACTCAACGCTAAAGTCAAGCTTAAGGTTTCCAGTCTGATTGATGAAATCTATTTTGCCGTCTTTTCCTTTGTACGCACCAGGCCCCAATTCACGCACCCCCCAACCGCGCATGCTATTGGCTCCGCCGGCAAAGTATCGTTTTTCGTAGGGCAGAATAGTTGAGTTGCCATATGGAATACCCAATCCCAAGGCTGCATGAAAGGCCAATGAATTTCTGTCGCCCAATCGGGCACTTTGTACATAGTCTAAATCAATTTTGGCATATTGAGAGTAAGCAATGCCAAAATGTTCGTAACTGTTGTTGGATGAGTTGCGCTTGCTCTTTGTAAGTTTGGAAAGAGCGTATAGCAGATTACCAGCCAGTTCTGTACTGACCTTCACCTGATATCCATTAGTCTGATATAATCCTTTGGGAATATTGGCGGCATTTCTTTGTGAGTTATAGGTGAAACTATACCCCGTTTTCATGATGAAAAGGTTTTCATAACTGTATCGCAACACCGAATAATAAGGATTGTCGCCTTCCAGATAGTCTTTCCTGAACGTATCTGAAATCCATGGCATATACACATAGTTGATGGAAACCAAATCTGCTTTGTGTTGTACGCGGGGCTTGGAGGCATGAGTCCATTTGTACGACCAAGCACCTGTTAGTACTCTCCTGTGAAATTCCGGTCTGTCCTGCATGTCATACATCATCTGTACCTCGGAAGTCGCTTTTAATTTTCTGCGTTCTTCCACATCCAGGAATGGGACCAAAAGGGTAGGGAAGCGCAAATTGGCTTCGGCGCTCCATTCCGTGTAATTTTGATTGGCATAGCCCTCCAGTCCGGTAATGGCTTCGTAAGCACCTCGGAGTTTGAGTATGAGCAATTCCGAACCATGCCACAAGTTACGATTGGTATAACTTAGCGACATAGCAGCTCCCAAATCGCCCGACGTGTTGGTACCTTCAAGTTCCAATCCAATGGCATGTGGCTTGTTGCGTCCGGGAACGATTTCACAGTCCAGTTTATCCGATTTTCCCGGAACGGGTCGAATGCGCAAGGAAGTATAGTTGATTGCCGGGAGGGCATTCAGTGAGCTGTAAGTGTTTCTCACTGCTTTTTCATTGAACAGACTGTCGTGGCGCATGCCCACGTGTGCCACGTAAACACGCTTGTTTAGTTGGGGGCTTGGGGGTGAAACCACTTTCAGGCCACGATAATCAGTAGTGTCGCAACATGAATTTTCATCATCCGTGGGCATTTCCACTACGCGCACTTCTTCAAACCGCTGTTGTTGATAAACTCGGAGCGAATCAACACCCGGCGGCATTTTAAAACGCATGGTTACGTTGGTTGACAAGTCTCCTTGAATGGTGTCAATATCAAAACTGACATACTCATTATTTATATAATAATACCCTCTGGAACGCAATGCTTCTACCACACGGGTGCGTTCCTCTGCCAAGGTGTTAAGATCCAATGGCTGACCTTTGCGCACCATGGTGGCGTGTGCATCTGCTTGGTACATCCGATACATTTCATCATTGTCAAACTCCGCTTTCCAATGATTGATATAGAAGCGCGGTCCCGGGCGCAGCTCCATTCTCATGTAGAGTTTATGTTTCTTCCTAAAAGTCGTTGTATCAACTTCGGCGTGTAAGTAACCTTTGCTCTGCATAGCCTCTTTCACGGAAATGCGGTCCGCTTCAGCTCGTGCAGGGCTGAAAACAACAGGAGGTTCGCCAATTTTGCGCATGACACCGGAAAGTCCCTTGTTGCCTTTGATGCTATCGGCTTTTGACAAACAATAGAATCCCAATGGAACCTTGAACAAAGTAAACCATTTGGCATTGGGCTGTTGTCTGACGAAAGCTTTGTATGGAGCTGTTTTGAAGGCTTTGGTTGTCGAAGTCATTTTGACTTCTGTCAACACATATTCCCCTTCATGTAGAAATTTTTGGCTGCTACAAGCAGTCAGCACCGCAATGAGCGCAGTCAAAATCAAGCCCCGTATGCCAAAGTGTGCGTACGGGGAACGGAAGATGTTTGAGGCAGCTGATATGTTGCGGTCGTTTCTCATGCAGGGGACAAAGATAGTGCAAGGTGAGCGCAATGCAAAATGAATAGCCATAGTTTTTCCGCTCAGCCATTTTGAACGAGCAAATTAAAGTACTTTGTTGGGGAGATGGAAGGGTTATGAGCTATACGTTTTAGAGGTAATGATATACCTTTCCAAAAAGTCCGGGAGTTGTTTTGCCAACTCGCCGAGTTGAAAAAAATAGTCTGCGAGTTGTAAAGAATACTTCACGCTGTGTCAGACTGAACAGGCGAAGCGGATAAATCACGCTGAAACAGCCGTAATCTGTTTTGGAAATATCAGTCTCACGCGCACGTATATACGGATTTTATTTCCCGAAAAAAGCATTCACTCCTTCACACAGCGTGCGTTTCCTTTTGATTTTCAGAGCTTTTAAGTGTGAAGGCTTGAAAAACAAAGCCTTCACACCGGCGGTGAACTAGTGAAGGGTTGAAAGAGCAAGTCTTCACACCGGAAAACCGCCTCGAAATCAGGAATTAAGCGGTAAAAACGCCCTCTTTGGTGTGAATACTTGAAATTCCAAGTATTCACACTTAAAACCTATGATACTCAGAGAAAAACACGCTTTGTGTGAAGGGGTGAATACTTTTTTGAGGTTCAAAAAACGTATAAAGAAGCGTGATTTTGGGGGAAGTAAATGGCCAATTGCTCTGTGTCCTTTGGCAGGTGTTATTCAACTTCTCCATAACTCAGTAAAAAAAACAGTATTAGTCAACAACAGCATTCTCATTTCCTGTGTTGCATATAGGGGCATGGTGTCTTGAAATACAAATTCTTTTATGTAAAGATAAATGCTGTTTCCTCGGCTGTACAATAGCTTGTCTGATATTTGAAACGGCCATATATCAAGTAGAATATGCAATCCGACCAATATTTTTTAGCAAATTACTCTTAATTAAAAAAAATCCAATACTTTTGCAATACGATAAACCCCAATTTAAAGTTTAGTATCATGAAAAAAACCATCTTAGTAACCGGTGGTACAGGCTTCATCGGTTCTCACACCACGGTTGAGCTGCAAAATGCCGGCTATGATGTTGTAATTATTGACAATCTTTCCAACTCTAAGGCAGATGTGGTAGACGGTATCGAGCAGATTACCGGCGTTCGTCCTGCTTTTGAAGAGGTAGACTGCTGCGATTTGGCTGGTTTGGAAGCTGTATTCCAAAAATATCCCGGCATTTCGGGTATTATCCATTTTGCCGCTTCCAAAGCCGTAGGTGAAAGCGTTGAAAAGCCGTTGAAGTACTACGAAAACAATTTGCTTTCCCTTATCAACCTGCTAAAACTGATGCCTAAATACGATGTGAAGGGCATTATTTTCTCTTCTTCATGTACGGTTTACGGTCAGCCCGATCCTGAAAACCTTCCCGTTACGGAAAAGGCGCCCATCAAGAAGGCAGAAAGCCCTTATGGCAACACAAAGCAAATCAACGAAGAAATTATCCAGGATTACATTCATAGCGGTGCCAATATCAGTGCTATCATCCTGCGCTACTTCAATCCCATCGGCTCTCACCCGACCGGCATCATTGGTGAAATGCCCAATGGCGTTCCCGCCAACCTTATTCCTTACCTGACACAAACAGCTATCGGCATTCGGCCGTGTCTGAAGGTGTTTGGCGATGATTATGACACCCCCGATGGTTCTTGCATCCGCGACTATATCTATGTGCTCGACTTGGCTAAGGCTCATGTGGCTGCCATGGCACGTATCGTTGATGGTAAGAACACCGAACCTGTGGAAATCTACAATGTAGGTACGGGCCATGGTGTCAGCGTGCTGGAACTGATCAATACGTTTGAGAAATGCACCGGTGTGAAACTCAACTATGAGGTTGCTCCCCGCCGCGCCGGCGATATTGAAAAGGTTTGGGGTAACGTGGACAAAGCTAACCAGGTTTTGGGTTGGAAGGCAGTGCATACACTCGAAGAAGCCCTTACTTCTGCTTGGAACTGGCAACAGAAACTGCGTGAACGCGGTATCATGTAAGATGGATTTTCAAAGCGGAATATCGTTTGGGGGGTCACACCAACCGGTTTGCGCGTAAATCTATCCGAAACAACAGATTTATTTCTGTGGAATTTATTTAAATAGAAAAGATTAAGTGCTTTGATACTCTGAGATTTAAGAGTTGGCACTTAATCTTTTTCTATAAATCTTACTCATCTCTTTCTATCTGAATTATTCTGCTTGATTATGCAACCCTATTATCTGCTGGAAGAAGCTGATTTACGTAGAAACCTCCATCTCATTGCGCATATTGCGCGAGAAGCTAATGTGGAATTTATCTTGGCTTTCAAGGCTTTTGCTTTATGGAAGACCTTTCCTATTTTCCGCGATTATATTCAGCATACCACAGCTTCTTCTGTCTACGAAGCCCGTATGGCTGTGGAGCAATTTGGTTCCAAAGCGCACACCTATTCTCCAGCCTACGAATCGGATACATTTGCGGATATACTGCGTTTGTCCAGCCATATATCATTTAATTCCCTGTCACAATTCAGGCGTTTTAGTCCTCAAGTGCTTGAAATGGGAGTTAATGCTCCTTCGATGGGTTTGCGCATCAATCCCGAATACAGTGAGATAGAAACAGAACTGTATAATCCTTGTGCGCCGGGTTCTCGATTCGGGGTATTGGCCACCGAGTTGGAGCAGAATGGATTACCCGATTGCATTGAGGGATTCCACTGTCATTGTCATTGTGAAAGCACGTCACTGGCTTTAGAGCATACTTTGAAACATTTGGAAGAGAAGTTTGGCCGCTGGTTGCCGGCTATCAAATGGCTGAACTTAGGTGGGGGGCACTTAGTTACCCGGGCGGATTACGATGTGGAACATCTCATTCAGATTTTGCAGCAGTTGCATTTGCGTTATCCGCATTTACAAATCATTCTAGAGCCTGGTTCTGCATTTGCCTGGCAAACCGGTTCCTTGAATTCAGAAGTTGTAGATATAGTTGAAAATCACGGAATTAAGACTGCTATATTAAATGTAAGCTTTACCTGCCATATGCCTGACTGCTTGGAGATGCCATACCATCCGGCTGTGCGCGGAGCTGAGTTGATAGCCGACGCTGCCGAAAAGGGCATGGATAAAGATAAGAACGTTTACAGACTGGGAGGAAACAGTTGCCTGAGTGGCGACTATATGGGATATTGGCGTTTCAGCTCTCCTTTGCAAGTGGGCGACAAGGTGATATTTGAAGATATGATTCACTATACAACGGTGAAAACCAATATGTTCAACGGTGTGGCTCACCCCATGTTGAAAATAAGGCACATGGATGGAAGTATTGAAACGTTGCGCAAATTTACTTATGATGATTACTTGGCCCGAATGGATTAGTTAATTCTCTTACCTCTCATCTTCAAAAAAACTATTTCACTCGATATGCTCTATCTTCCTTGCGGCTTACCTGCTTTGCAAACAGTTCAGGCAACCTCTTACCCTCTCAGTCAATGGCGCGAGGTGAAAAACGCCCAACGTGTGCTTTTCCTGAATTTGATGCCTCAAAAGGCTGTAACAGAAATCGATATATCCCGCACATTGGCCTGCACAGGAAAAGATGTTCAACTCATTCCTGTAAAAATTAAGGGACAAACTTATAAAACCACTCCACAGGCCCACATGGATGCGTTCTATTTGGATGTGGAAGACTTGATGTGCGAATGTTTTGACGGAATGATATTGACGGGTGCTCCTTTGGAACAGATTCCTTTTGAGGAGGTGCGTTATTGGGCACAACTATGTCGCATCATGGATTGGGCTGATATAAACATTAAGCGAACCCTTTACATTTGCTGGGGAGCCCAAGCCGGTTTGTATCATTTTTATGGTATAAATAAGCATGCTTTGCCCGCGAAGATGTTTGGCGTTTTCAGTCAGCGGATTGTAGCTACCAATTCTCCACTTGCGAAGGGTCTTTGTCCAGAATTTCCCATGCCTAATTCGCGACACACGGAAATTAGAAAAGAAGAAGTGATGCTGAAAATGGGAGATGGTGCGTGCATTGTAGCTGAAAGTGATGAAAGTGGTTTGGGCATTGTTGCTACGCTGGACATGAAACGCACTTTTATCGTGGGTCATCTGGAATATGAGCCGATGACATTACACAATGAATACCATCGTGATCTAAACAAGCATTTGCCCATCCAGGCTCCTCTGCATTATTATAAGGAAGATGGTTCGGTGGATTATTCCTGGAAATCTGCTGCCATCTCTTTCTATTCTAATTGGCTGGCATAGGCTTTTGTTGCCTTGCCAGCACTTCCCGCAGGTTATTTATGCCCCTGTAAACTAACTAATAAGTCGGCTACCACAAAGCAACTACCGCCAACGTAGATGAAATCGTCGGGTTGGGCATTGTGAAGTGCGGCTTGATAGGCTGTCGGTACATCTTCAAAATATTCTCCCGCCAATCCATATTTTTCAGCCAACAAACGCAGTTGTTGTAAATCCAATGCACGGCGCACAGATGCTTTCGTCCAATAATAATGAGCCTTTTGGGGAAGCAATGAGAGAACCTTATCGGTGTCTTTGTCTGATGCCATGCCGAAAACAATATGTACGTTGGGATATCGGCTGATAGCTTCCTTCAATTTCCGGCTTAGATATTGCCAGCCGCCAATGTTGTGTCCGGCATCACAGATGACCATTGGGGAGTGACGAATGTTTTGCCATCTGCCCGCTAATCCGGTTGTTTCACAAACGTGGCGGAAAGCAAATTGAATATCTTCTTTTTCCAAACCCAAAAGCGGTGTCAGCACATTCGCCGCGCAGAGTATCGTATTGGCATTTTTAATTTGCCACTCACCAATCAATTCTGCATCAAAATCTCCCCAATTTTGCGTTTCGTAATGATGCAATCCTTCGGCAGTCAGTGTGGTGCTAATGATTTCAGGATTATTTTCTGCCAAATAGAGTGGAGCTCCCATTTCTTTGGCTTTCTGTTCAAAAATCGGTCGAGTTTCAGGTAATGTTTCACCAATCACAACGGGAGTGCCGGCTTTGATGATGCCGGCTTTCTCACCGGCAATTTCAGGCAATGAACAGCCCAGGAATTGGGTATGATCTAAACTGATATTGGTGATGAGGGAAAGAACCGGTTGAATGATATTGGTACAGTCCAGCCTTCCACCCAAACCTACTTCAATCACTGCTACGTCAACTCCTGCATCCGAAAAATATTTAAATGCTAAAGCTGTTGTAAGTTCAAAAAAAGAGGGATGAAGTGGTTCAAAAAAGCTGCGTTCTTGTTCAACGAATTGAACGACATATTCTTCGGGCACCATTTGCCCGTTCACCCTGATTCGTTCTCGAAAGTCCACCAAATGGGGTGAAGTGTAAAGACCCGTTTTCAAGCCTTTGCGTTGCAACATCGCAGCCAGCGTGTGCGCACAACTTCCCTTTCCGTTTGTACCGGCCACATGAATAGTGCGAAAGTTTCGGTGCGGATGTTGAAAATGTTTATCCAGCAAAAGGGTGGTTTGGAGTCCCTCTTTATAAGCAGCTCCACCTACTTGTTGAAAGAGGGGAGCTGCCGCATAAAGATATTCAATGGTTTCTGAATATGTCATGTTACTTAGAGAAAGCAGTCTTTATTTATTAAAATAGTTGCGAAAAGCCTTGAATATTTTATCTTTTATGCTGCTATTAGGTTGCAGATGACTTTTTCCGGCCAGCTTTTCAAAGCATGCTTTCTCTTCCCTGTCGAGGTTTTCTGGAATATAAACACTGATATTAACTACAATGTCGCCATTGCCGTAACCATATCCTTGTACAGCAGGTAGTCCCTTGCCTCGCAGCCTGAGTGCAGTGCCCGGCTGGGTTCCCGGTTCAATCTTTATCCGAGCTTTTCCTGACAAGGTGGGAATTTCAATCGTGTCGCCTAATGCAGCTTGAGACACAGTCAGCAACAAATTGTAGATTAGGTCATTCTCGTCGCGGATAAAGTCGGGGTGGGGGAGTTCTTCAATGATGACCTGAATATTGCCGGGCACACCATTGTGTTTGGCAGCATGTCCTTTTCCCGGCACATTGAGAACCATGCCTTCGCCAACTCCGGCGGGAATTTTTATTTCAACAATTTCCTCGCCTGAGACTGTTCCTTCACCGTGGCAGTGATTACATTTGTTTTTAACCACCGTTCCTTCACCATGGCAAGTGGGACACACTTCTTGCGATTGCATCATGCCGAGAATACTTCGGCGAGTGCGTACTACATAGCCCTGACCATGACAGGTGGGACAATTTTCGGGATGGCTGCCTTTTTCACAACCGGAACCACCACATACAGGACAAGTAATATCTTTGCGAACTTTGAACTTCTTGGTAACGCCGGTGTAAATCTCATCTAAAGAGAGCTTTACCTTCATACGCATGTCGTTACCCTTATATTGGCGAGCTTGTGAACCGCCTCCGCCAAAATTGCCAAAACCTCCGCCGAAGCCACCAAAGCCTCCGCCACCAAAGATATCTCCAAATTGGCGGAATATATCATTCAGATCCATCCCTTGTCCGCCAAAACCTCCGAAGCCGGCATCGCCATTTACTCCTTCTGCTCCAAACTGGTCGTAACGAGCACGTTTGTCAGCATCGCGCAACACATCATATGCTTCGGCTGCCTGTTTGAACTTTTCTTCCGCTTCCTTATTACCGGGATTACGGTCCGGGTGGTATTTGATGGCTACTTTTTTATAAGCCTTTTTTATCTCATCGGCTGAGGCGTTGCGTTCAACGCCCAATATCTTATAATAATCTTTTTCTTCAGCCATACAGCGTCGATGTTGTTAAGGTTATTTACATGAATGATATTACTAAGGATAAAGGTAATAACGTGAGCACAAAAACATGTTGATATGGAAATTCCACTCCTGTCTGCCATATCTCTGGGCAGGGAATAAAATTACTCTTCCAATTGCTTCGATTTTTCGCCCTATTACCTATAACCAATGATGTTTGTTACAAGAACACTATTGTCCTACAACAACTTTAGCATGTCTGATTACTTTTTCGTTCAGCATATAACCGGGTTGTACGCAATCGATGACATGATTTTTCTGAGCTTCTTCTGGGGCAGGAATGAGGGCTACTGCTTCGTGAAAGTCGGTATCAAACTCTTTTCCGACAGTATCCATCTTTTGCAAGCCTTGTCCTTGAAGTATTTTGGTCAATTTGTCAATAATGAGCGTAACACCTTCTTTCAAGGTTTCCACATCATTACTTTTCTCAATGTTTTGCATAGCTCTGTCCAAATCATCCAAAACAGGTAACAGAGCTGACAAAACCTTTTCGCCACCGTTAAGGATAAGCTCCGTTTTTTCTTTGAGCGTACGTTTGCGGTAATTGTCAAACTCAGCTACTTGTCTCAGATATTTGTCTTTCAGCGAGTCGATTTCAGTCAATGCTTCGGCAAGCTTGTCAGCTTCAGCATCCGATTTTGAGTCTTCGTTGATAACTTCAGCATCCTGTTCCAGAGGAGTGTCGTTTTCGGGAACTTGTTGCGTGTTGTCAGTATCGTTGTTGATAATGTTTTCAGTTTCTTTCTGTTCTATATTTTTGTTGCTCATAATTGAAGTATTTTACTGCTTGATACAATAGCAAATAATATGCCATGTATACAGAAAACAGAGGGAGTATGAACAAAGTCCTCGTGTTTGTTAATACAGTTAAAGGGCAATTTATTGGTCTTGGTACAGTTTTGCTTTCAATTCTTTAATTCGGTCATCGTGGATGTAATCCTCATAATTCATGAGTTTGTCGATGGTTCCGTTAGGTGTGAGCTCAATGATGCGGTTGGCCACAGTATTGATAAACTCATGGTCGTGGCTTGCAAAGAGGATGTTTCCTTTGAAGAGCTTGAGGTTGTTGTTGAAAGCCTGAATACTCTCCATGTCGAGATGATTGGTCGGTGTATCCAATATCAGGCAGTTTGCATTGCGAAGCTGCATGCGGGCTATCATGCATCGCATTTTTTCTCCACCGGATAGCACATTTACTTTTTTTAAAATATCTTCATCCTTGAAGAGCATTCTGCCCAGAAATGCCTTGAAATATACATCGTTTCCTTCGCCAAACTGACTCAACCAATCCAACATATTGAAATCGGTATTAAAGAATGAAGTGTTGTCAAGCGGCAAGTAAGCTGTTGTGATGGTTACTCCCCATTTAAAAGTACCTGCAGCCGGATGTGCATTGCCGTTGATAATTTCAAACAGTGCAGTCATGGCGCGCGGATCGTGGCTGAGGAATACAATTTTTTCATCCTTTTCCACCGTAAAGTTCAGACGGTCGAACAGCACAGTTCCATCTTCCGTTACAGCCTTCAAGTCTTTCACTTCCAATATTTGGTTGCCAGGTTCTCTGTCCATTTGGAATATAATGCCTGGGTATTTACGAGTAGATGGCTTAATCTCTTCCACATTAAGTTTCTCCAACATTTTCTTTCTGCTCGTTGTTTGACGGCTTTTAGCCACATTGGCAGAGAAACGACGGATAAATTCTTCGAGTTCCTTCTTTTTCTCCTCTGCTTTTTGTCTTTGGTTTTGAGCCTGTCTGAGGGCGAGTTGAGATGATTCGTACCAGAAAGAATAGTTACCGGAGAAGAGGGTTACTTTTCCATAGTCAATGTCTACAGTGTGCGTACACACTTGGTCCAGGAAATGGCGGTCATGGCTGACAACCAACACCGTATGTTCAAAGTTGCCTAAGTATTCTTCGAGCCACTCCACAGTTTCGAGGTCCAAGTCATTGGTAGGTTCGTCCAACAGCAGATTGTCCGGTTCGCCGAACAGAGCTTGCGCCAGCATCACGCGCACTTTCTCCTTACCGCTCAGCTCGCCCATCAGCTTGCCATGCAGTTTTTCTTTAATCCCTAATCCGTTCAGCAGAGTCGCCGCGTCATTTTCAGCGGTGTAACCACCCATTTGGGAGAACTTGTCTTCCAATTCGGCCACCTTAATGCCGTCTTCATCCGTGAAGTCTGGCTTGGAATATAAGGCGTTACGTTCCTGCATAACTTGCCACATTGTCGTATGGCCCATCAAGACTGTGTCAAGAACGGTAAAGTTGTCATATTTAAAGTGGTCCTGGCTTAAAACGGACAAGCGTTCGCCGGGACCCATTTCTATGGCACCCTTGGTGGGTTCAAGCTCTCCGGAGATAGCTTTAAGAAGTGTGGATTTGCCGGCACCGTTTGCGCCTATGATACCGTAGATATTACCGTTGGTAAACTTGATGTTAACGTCTTGATAAAGAATGCGCTTGCCAAACTGAATGGCCAAGTTGGAAACTGTAATCATATATGTGTATAAAAGAATTTTTAAGTTTAAGTAGAAGCACCATTTTGCGCACAGTATAACTTCTGACGCATTTACGTTGCCACTTATTCGCAACAGGTGCAAACACAATGTGGATAGAGTGAGATGTTTACCACGCTACTCTGTTGGATTTGGGGCACATTGGCTTGTAACTGTCTGTTCGTTAAGAGGGTGAGCCTGATGTCGTTAAGTGATTGTAGTTTGCTATGGTTGAAACGTTTGTATACGGCCTCTTTTGCACTCCACAGCAAAGTAGCTGCTTTTTCACTGCTATGCAGATAACCAAAGGCGTCCAGTAATTGGATTTCTTTGGCGGAGAGAAACTTGTTGGCGATTTTTAAAGCACGTGGTCCGCTGTTCCACTTCTCAATGTCCATACCATGTGGATGCGAAGACAAGCTCAGAGCATAGGTGTTTCCGGTGTGTGAAACACTTATCTCCACAGGTGAATTCACCAGAAAAGGTTTGCCGCTTTGAGTGTGTCCTATTTGGGAGGAAGGCCCGCAGAGAGCTTGGGCAAGAATGTCAACAGATAGTCGTTCTTTCAGTCGTTTGTTTGAAAAGGAGGCATAGTTGTTCAGGTCCAAAAGCGGAAACAATAGCTGCGCCAAGTCTGTCAACTGTGGTACGGATAAATGATGATGCCATAAATATGCCACAGTCTTATGTCGGGCTGTCAACATCGCTGAGTGGGAAGACAAATAGCGAAGTTCTTCTTCAAACAGGAGCATGGCAAAACAAAGGAGCTTGAAATTGATGGAAATAATCGAAGTTTGTCGGCCTGGCTATGGAACACTTAGAAATGAGTATCGGATAGGGAAAGTATCAGATAATTGTTCATAGACAATGACTTTAACTGTTGGCAGACAGAGCAGAAAACCTTGTAATTTGACATCAATCTTAAACAATGTTAGGTTTGAGCTCAGAAGAATTTATGCCAATAAGCTGCATGCTATTATCGTCATTCTCTTCCTAAGCATTAACTTTTGGGTGTCAGCATTTCCATGTTGCTTGCCCAGACTTCAGTTACATAGTGTGTGATGCCTTTCTTGTCCGTATAACTTCTGTATCGGAGTTCACCCTCGATATACAGTTTGTCTCCTTTGTGGACATAGCGTTCCACAATCTCAGCCAATCGTCTCCAAAGCAATATCCTGTGCCATTCAGTTCTTTCCGGCACTTGGGTACCATTTTGAAGCGTATAGCCGGGCGTAGTTGTTGCCAAACTCAAAGTGGCTGTACAAACTCCGGCATCTACATAGCGTATTTCCGGATCTTTGCCCACATTGCCAATCAGCATGACTTTGTTCAATGACATATTTGCTGCGATGTTGGAAGGTGAAACGGTACAAATGAAAATTATCGTATGCGGTCAGCTGCGCGCACTAATGCCTCGTCCTTACAAATGGCCCGTCGCGCCAATAAGAGAAAGGCGATGGACAATAAAGGGAACACACTTCCAAAGCCCATACCAAGGTCAAAACCGGTACGACCAGCTATGGAATAGGTGTAAGCACCCAAAGCTACAAACCACAGCACATGGCAGGAAACGGCCCAAAGTGTTTTTTTAGCTTGCTTCTTCCGGTTTTTGTACCCCGTAATGGCCCAAAACGACAGGACCATGGCCACCAAGGACCACACCATCAAGCCCCAAGGATGTTTGCCCGCCATTTCAACTACTTGAGTCGCGTCATAGTGGCAGCTGTAAACTGAAAGCCAAACGTCGCCGGCAGAAAGTCGGGCTACGGGAACAAAAAACGTAAAGGCCGGGAGTATGCCGGCCAATAAAAGATAGATGGTTTGAATACGCTGTATCATGCCTCCGTGCTCAAATTGTCTTTATCCTTGGCAGGATTACGGAAATAGATGTTGTGGTGAACAAATTCGTCGGCCGCAATGAGTGTGGGTTTCGGCAATTTCTCGTAATAACGCGAAATTTCTATCTGCTCACGGTTTTCGAAGGTTTCTTCCAAGTTGTCATTGGCTGAAGCAAACTCCTTCAGCTTTCTGGAAAGGTCTTCTTTCATTTGCACAGAAATCTGGTTGGCGCGCTTCGACATGATGACCACGCTTTCGTAGATGTTGTTCGTGCCGTCGCAGAAATCCATTAAGTTGTGAGTTACCGTGTTAGTGGGAGCTTTGCTTTTTTTGTAGTCCATTGTTCTATTGCGTAATATGATTTTTTTCCGTTGATTTTTGATGTATGCCGTAGTTAGCAGTTTATTCTGATTCAGGAAGATATGCCTTGGCCTTTTCAAACAGGCTTTTAGCCTCTTTCATATATTTTGACTCGGGATATTCCGTCACAAATCCGTAGTATTCATCGATGGCACTGTGGAAGCGTTCTTCCTTTTTAGCTTCCACACTCAGGTCGGCCAATGCAAATTTTGCTTTGAGTATCAGCATGGAGAAATCCTCTCGTCGAGTGGTGTAGGGATAATCTTTAATGGCATTTTCGGCCGTAACAATACAAGCTCCATAGTTACCATTGATTCCATTGCCGATATAGGTTCCCAAATCGAAATATAATTTAGCCGAAAGATATTCCTTTTCCACTAAGATATCTTGCAGTTTAAAAATATAGTCTTGCGCTTCTTGTCGATAGCTGCTGTATGGGAAATACTCGATGAAGTTTTGAAATTCAGTAACAGCCTCGTAGGTAGATGTTTGGTCAAGTCGCGGTTCGGCTACTAATTCGTACAGCGATTTTGCACAGTTGTAACGTGCTAACTCAGCATATCTCCCTTTGGGATAAGTTTTATAGTATTTTTTAAACACCGTTGCGGCAGCATCATACGAATGAGCTTTCATGTTGCACAATCCGGTGAGGTAAAGCGATTCTTCGCCCTGTTCTGTTCCCTTAAGTACCGAAAGGACATCCTGCAAAAGCAATGCAGCACGGTTGTACATACCTTCGGCATAGTACTGCTTGGCTGCTTCGTATTTGTATTCGTAATCCTGCGTTTTAACAATGCGGTTATAGTCCGCACATGAGAAGGAAATCATGGCGAACAACAAGCAGGATAGAGCGGCAATAAACTTCATACTGAGAAAACTGTTTTACTTCCATTTCCTTACGGTCATGGCGTTAAATGTTTTTATTGTATCTGCACCTCAGAGCAAATCCGCCGCAAAGTTATAAATAAATTGCCACTATTCGCTCTTCTACCAATGGAGAATAATGGCATAACAGTACAAAAACACATACTTTTTTGTTCAGCGGCTTATCTGAAATAAGCTCTTGGCTGGAAGCTTCGAGGATTTGGAGGGATTGTAAGGTGTTTCCGGCTGCTTAACTACGCTACGTACAAAACTATAATGCTAAAAACATTGCAGCAAGTCCGGTTGGCGGTATCTCTTGGCGACATTGAGCCTTCTTCATCGCCGTTTGCCGCCTCCCCTCCCTAAAATCAATCAAATCTCCTGCAATCATAAACGATTACAGGAGATTAATGTTGTGTTACAGTAAACTGTAATGGTGGATTACTTCTTGTTAAGAGCGAGGTCAACCTTCACGGCGCAAGCTACGGAGCAGCCTACCATGGGGTTGTTGCCGATACCAAGGAAGCCCATCATTTCTACGTGAGCGGGCACAGAGCTGGAACCTGCGAACTGAGCATCAGAGTGCATACGGCCGAGGGTATCAGTCATACCGTAGGAAGCAGGACCGGCAGCCATGTTATCGGGGTGAAGCGTACGACCGGTACCACCGCCGGAAGCTACACTGAAGTAAGGCTTGCCTGCGAGTACACGTTCTTTCTTGTACGTTCCGGCAACGGGGTGCTGGAAGCGGGTGGGGTTGGTAGAGTTACCCGTGATAGACACGTCAACATCTTCCTTCCACATGATGGCAACGCCTTCGCGAACATCATCGGCACCGTAGCAGTTTACCTTGGCGCGAGGACCATCGCTGTAAGGAGTTTCTTTCACCACCTTGAGTTCGCCGGTATAGTAGTCGAACTTTGTCTGTACGTAGGTGAAGCCATTGATGCGGCTGATAATCATGGCAGCGTCTTTACCGAGACCGTTGAGGATGCAACGGAGGGGTTTGTCGGCGGGACGGCTTTGATTGGCCATCTGAGCAATTTTAATAGCACCTTCAGCTGCAGCAAAACTTTCGTGACCTGCAAGGAATGCAAAGCACTTTGTTTCGGGAGAGAGCAGACGTGCAGCCAATCGACCGTGTCCGATACCTACTTGGCGGTCGTCAGCAACCGATCCGGGGATGCAGAATGCCTGGAGGCCTTCGCCAATATATTCGGCAGCTTCCACAGCGTCTTTAGCCTTTTCTTTGAGTGCGATGGCGGTACCTACTACGTATGCCCATTTTGCGTTTTCAAAGCAAATCATCTGCGTGCTCTCGCATTCCTGATAGGGGTCGAGACCATATTCTTCGCAAATCTGATTGGCTTCTTCAATGTCTTTAATGCCGTGTTTGTTG
>JALEYW010000059.1:0-63261 GCA_022773145.1 Bacteroidales bacterium | reverse complement strand
TGGTTCGGGGTGTGGGTTGGTGTTTTTCAACGGCGACAGGACCGTTGGCACGATGTATGCCGAATTTCCGCCATACTACTTCGATGAATTTGTTCCAGATGACGCTTTTGCTGAAGCGACCTGAGAGGCGGCTGAGCAGGGTCCGCCAGAGTTGGATGAGCATTTTCTTCATGGCAAATGTGATGTGTTTTTCAGAAGCCTCAAGATGAAGCTTCGGGATGATGAATAATGTGAATTTGTCTGATGACGCTGCAAAATTACAGCGGTAGATTGTTCTTTACAAATAGAGTGTCGTTGAGTTGCACAGTTTCTGCAAATTAGCGGCCAAAAGGGCAAAAAAAATTTCGTCGGATGGGTGTAACAAGTCCTGGAGTTGGTTTCACAAATCCTGGAGTTGGTTTCACAAATCCTGGAGTTGGTTTCACAACTCGCCGAGTAGAAAATACTAATCGCCGAGTAGGAAATACAAATCGGCGATTAAGAAAAACTACTCGGCGACTTGTGAAGGCAACCTCCCCAACCATGTACATGACATGGATTTGCCCCTTCTTGCGCGCGCGTATACGCATTCCATTTCCCGAAAAAAGTATTCACCCCTTCACACGGCGCGTGTTTTCTGCTGATTTTCATAGGTTTCTGGTGTGAAGGCTTGCTTTTCCAAGTGTTCACACGGGCAGCAAAATGACTGTGAAGGGTTGATTTCGCAAGCCTTCACACAGCAAAACTGTTGAAATTCAGGAGGGAAGCAACATTCACGCCCCTCACGCTGTGAACACTTGAAAATCCAACCCTTCACACCTGAAATTTCTGAAAATCAAGAGAAAAGAGCCATTATGTGAAAGGGTGAATGCTTTTTTGAACCTAAAAAAAGCGTATAGGGAACATGGAAAGAAAGGATAAAGTTATGCTGCTCTGGGGCATTGTGAAGACTTAGTCCTGCCAGTCCTATATCTCTGAATGAATGCGAGAGAACAAACAATCGGGCCAACACAGGTTGGATAGTCCATAGCTCCGATGGAATAAGAAAAACAGAAAGGAATAGTACTCCGATTTAGATATCTATTCTTATAAGCGGGAAAGGCTCAAAAAACTTTTATAAAGGTGTATCACATGTACGCAACTGATGGCTTCAAATGCACAACTTGCGGTGTTAAGAATGTAAACTGTTAACACTCATGCCTCTGCGTACCGAATAGAGAGATAATGCAATGAAACACGAGTTACAGTCTTGCATCGCCGGAATGATACTGAACTAAGTGCAATATGGGCGTCTACTGTCTTGCATGATTATCAACATTCGACATCCCATACGAGCCACAAGGTTTTGACAACAAGAACACTGCACATAAACGAAATACGATACAAAAGAATACCACACGTTATATGAATTTCACCCGTGGCATTGAGCAGAAAGAATCGCACCAAATCAAAAAGACGAGCAGTCAGTCGTAACTGAATGCTCGTCCTTAACGATATCAAATCTGGATTTGATTACTGAATACGGAAGCGTACAGGAAGACGGAACCAAACGGGAACGGGATGTCCCTGCTGCTTGGCGGGTACGAAGCGGTGGAGCTTACGCACAACTTCTGCTGCAGCCTGGTCGCACTCCTTAGAGAGTGATTTTTCAATCTTCACAGAGCTTACAGAACCGTCGACATCAACCTTGAAACGGAGAACTACCACACCTTGCAGTTCCTGTTCCTGAGCGATGGCAGGATAAACCAGGTTCTTGCTAACGAAAGCGAGGAGGGCAGCTTCACCACCAGGATAAGTGGCCGGTACTTCCACGATGGCGTTGTCCACCACTTCGGGTTCCTTGGGAGGAACGGTAGTACCACCAGCCTGCTGGTTTTCTTTCAAGTCATCGATGTTGATACCGGTGCCGCCAGTTTCGTTCACGTAGTCCTGAGATGCGATGGCGAATTTGTTCTTGGTAACTTCGTCCTGGGTTTTGAGTTCCTTGGAGTGGTCAACCTTTTCGTCTTCGACAATCTTAGGCACGGTGAACTGGATAGACGATTTAACGGCTACTTTTTCAACGGGCTTTTCATATTCAAGTTCGGGCTCTTTCTTTTTGGGCTCTTCCTTTTTGGGTTCGTCCTTCTTGAGCTCGGCAAGTTCGGTGATTTGATCCTCATCGAGGTTCTTACCCTCACTCAGCGCAGCTTCTACAGCTGTTTTGGCGAGAATAAATGCCACGATGGCGGCAATCATAATCAAGACGATGATAATGGCACGGAGTTGGAATTTGCCTTTATTGGCGCGATGACGATAAGCTCCGTACTCTTTGTTACGTCCTTCGAATACCATGTCGCACCACTCGCGTGATGCCAAATCTACTTTAGACATACTTTTGATACTTCACTTAAAGTTATTACTGCGCCGTGCCGTCTTTCAAGGCTTTGATTTTAGCCTTGTCACCGTCAACGAACTTATCAATCACATAGCGACCGATGTTGCAAATCTGCATTTCGTCGAGCACTTGGATAAGGTTGTCATACGTAGCACCGTCTGAAGCCTTGATAATGACGCTGGGGGTATAGTCAGCGCTCTTAATCTTATTCAGACGTTCTTTGTATTCGGCCTTAACCTTTTGCTCTTCTTGCACATTGGAGGTTTTCTTGGTCGCGAACTCAGCTTTCAACTTTGCTACTTCCTTGACAGCTTCAGGGTTAGAAGCGAGGAGCACCTTGCGGATGCCGTCTTTGCCATAGGTTGTTTCAAAGAGTTTACCTTCATCGGGAATATCGGTACCGCCATCGGGCTTACCTTTGAAGTAGTAGAGCGTGTTGTTCTCGTCGATGAGGATAGTGACAGCTTTGGATGCTGCTACTTGGTTCCTGTTCTCGTCCTTGATATCTTCCTTATCCGAGGGCATGGAGATTTCCATGGTCTGGGGTTTCAGAAGCGTGGTACAGAGCATGAAGAAAGTAACGAGCAACATGATCATATCCACCATCGGCGTGAAGTCCACGCGCGAGTTCATCTTCTTTTGTTTACTTCCACCTTTTTTAGCCATAACTGTAATGTTTAATCCTCTACGCCTTTAAGAGAAGTGATGAGATTATAACGGTTCTCTTCAATCTCGCGCAGAGAGTCCATAACTCTTTTAATTACGGCGTAGGAAGTAGACTTGTCAGCCTTGATTGCAACACGCATACTTTCGCCGCACGCCTCACGGGCCGTGCTTACCCAGGTTTTCAACTCATTGTTTATGCTGTCGCAAGGAATGCCAGCCTCTTTGCTCTTGGTGAGGAGTTCGTTCTTCACGTCAGAGGCCAACCAGCCTTTCATGGTGTTGAGAGGTGTGCCGAACGTGGGAGCTTGGGCGAAGACCTCCACTTCCTGAGCGGTGAGACTCAACTTGCCGCTTTCGTTCATGGCATTAGCCAATTTACGAAGGCCTTCGGGTGAGTCCATGGTCATGAACACCTTGCCGCTCTTTTCCACAAAGATGGTGAGCAGGTTATTGGCGGGAATTTTAATTTCCGAAACCGAACCCGGTGTGTTCACCTTGATGGGTTCTTCCTTGACGAATGTTGCAGTGAGCATAAAGAAGGTAAGCAGCAGGACCATGACATCGCTCATAGGCGTCATGTCTATGAACGTATCTTGTTTTTTAACTTTAAAACGTCCCATGTCTTAAATACCTTGTTTATGCGATTAGTGAGTTGCAGAGAAAGTTTCTACGATGGTGAAACCTACTTCGTCGAGAGAGAAAGTGAGGCGGTCAATCTTGTTGGTGTAATAGTTGTAAGCGATAACGGCGAGAGCACCGGTAGCGATACCAGAAGCCGTATTTACAAGTGCCTCAGAGATACCGGTTGAGAGGGCAGCAGAGTCAGCACCACCATCACCACTGGCCATAGCGGAGAATGACTTGATCATACCCAACACCGTACCGAACAGACCGGTCAATGTACCCAGGGTTACGATAGAACCGATGATCGGGAGGTTCTCCTGCATCATAGGCATTTCGAGAGCGGTAGCCTCTTCAAGTTCCTTCTGGATGGAAAGAATCTTCTGTTCCTTGGTCAGGATAGTGTTCTCTTCCATTTCCTTGTACTTCTTGAGAGTAGCACCTACCACGTTGGCTACAGAACCACGCTGCTTGTCACAGATTTGCTGTGCCTTAGCCATATCGTTCTGCTTGAGAGCTACCTTGATGTCAGCAACGAACTTGGTGAGGCTGGTACGGCCGTAAGCATTGCGAATAGCGAAGAAACGCTCGATTGCGAGGGCTACAACGGTGATGAGGAGGGTCCAGATGATAGGCACAACGAAACCACCTTTGTAAACGGTACCCATCAGGTTGGCAGGTTCCAGAGAGATTTCATCGGGAGTCAGGAAAGAGAAGGCATAGCCTGTTTCAGGACCACCCTTGAAATTGGAGATATTACCAAAGCCGAAGAGGTAGATAGCCACTGCAATCAAAGCACAAACAATGATGACAGAAAGACCGGACTTGATACCGGTGAAACCGGCCGATTGTTTCTTGGGCGCACCTTTGGGTGCATTAGCATTTGTAGTTGCCATTGTTGTAAAGATTTAGTTTGTAGAAAATAAATAGTTATTGGTTTTCAGTGATTTGCAAAATCAGCTTTGCATTCGGGTTCTTTACTACGGGGCAAAGATATATATTAAAAAGGAATATGTACCAAGTTGCCAGTAGTTTTTTCAAATATTTTTTGGAGAAAGATATGTTACATGTATTTACTGTCATTATACATAATTAAGGCGGTTTCGCCACCACGCGAAACCGCCTTCTGTTTGTCTTTATGTTATCGGTTGCTACCGATAAGAAAAATCCAGCATCAGGCTCGGCCTAATTTGTAGTTCCTTTGAAGTCTACAAGGGTGCTGTCGGCCTCAACTTACTTTGCCAACTGCACGCTTCCTGAACCTATCATCTGCCCATCGGCAAAGATGTAGGCACCGTAAGTTCCGGCGCTCAGGAATTCTGATACCGGGACATAAAGCGTGACATGGGTTTCCTGTCCGTTGTATTCCACCGTCTTGGCTGCGGAATAGCCAATCTGTCGGTTCTCGTAGCTGAACGTACCCGACTCGCCGACCACCTGCTGATTGGGTTTGAGCAGTCGTACATAGACTGTTCGGTTACCGGCATTGGCTGTGACATTGCGCGTAATGGTGAACGAGATGCTAAAGCGTGCAATATCTTTGCTCTTCTTGGCAGCCTTTCCATTCTTTTTCAGCGGCGAAATGCTGATGCCTGTTGCGTTGAGCTGGGCGGCAATGGCTACCTTTTCGTTCAAATGGGAGTTTTCCGCCTGGATATTAGAGTTTTCCGCACGTGTACGCTCCGCGTCGGCACGCGCCTGGTCGCGCTCACCAATCAGAGCAAGGTTCAACTGCTGCAAGGAGTCCACCTGACGGATATAGTCACGCAGCACGGCTCTCACCGTGGCCAACTCCCGCTTGAGCCGCAGGATTTCCGCAGAACTGTTGGCACGGGTGTTTTTGAGTTCCTTGAGCAATGCTTCAGCACGTGCCTGCTCCTGGTTTAGCCTTGCAATGAGTGAATCGTCGCGCACATTTTTCTTGAGTTCGCCGTATTGACTGGCAAACTCAGCGTACTGGTTCTCCATCTCGCGTTTGTCCAGCTCGGCCAATTGGCGCAACTCCTCCAGTTCCTTGTCCTTGTCGGCCAATTTTTTGGCATTGTCATTGCACGACAAGAGACACAATCCCAAAATGGAGAGAAGGAAAGAACCTATAAAAAAATGAGTGGTCTTTTTCATTGTAAGGACATTATTCGATTACGGTAACCCATCCGTGGGTGTCGGGTGCGGTGCCATACTGAATGGCACGCAAGAGGTGATAAAGCTTTTCGGAAACCGGTCCGGGTTTGCCATCCTTGGAGATGACATAGCTCTTATGGTTCTCCCAATCGTCGATTTTGCGGATTGGACTGATTACCGCAGCTGTGCCACAAGCTCCTGCCTCCTCGAAGGTATCAAGTTCTTCTTCCGGAATGGGGCGCACTTCCACTTCCAGGCCAAGGTCCTTGGCCAACTGCTGCAAACTTCTGTTGGTGATGGAAGGAAGGATGGACGTTGACTTGGGCGTAATGTATTTGCCATCCTTTATACCGAAGAAATTGGCAGCACCGCATTCGTCGATATATTTCTTCTCACGTGCATCAAGATAGAACTCGGAAGCATAACCGGCTTCATGAGCAATCTGATTGGCTTTCAAGCTGGCGGCATAGTTGCCTCCCACCTTGTAACGACCGGTACCAAGGGGGGCCGCACGGTCGTAATCGCGGATGATGACATAGTCATTCGTGGCGAAACCACCTTTGAAATAAGGTCCTACGGGGCTCACGAATATCATGAACAGGTATTCGTCAGCGGGATGTACACCCACTTGGGCTCCGGTGCCAATGAGAAGCGGACGGATATAGAGCGAGGCCCCGCTTTCATAGGGAGGCACAAAACGTTCGTTGAGTTTCACAACCTTCTGCACCATTTCCTCGAAGAGTTCCGTAGGGAGTTCGGGCATCAGTATGCCCCGGCAGGTGCTTTGCAGACGTTCTGCATTATCCTTGACCCTGAAAGCGCGGATTTTCCCATCGGGACAGCGGAAGGCTTTCAGCCCTTCAAACGCCTCCTGTCCGTAGTGGAGGGAAGTTGCCGCCATGTGGATATTGATGACTTCCGAAGAAGAAACTTCTATTTCGCCCCATTGGCCGTTGCGGTAATAGCAGCGGACATTATAATCTGTAGGTATGTAACCAAACTTCAAATTGGCCCAATCGATGTTCAACATTTGCAATCTAATTTAATTTTGAGAGATTATTTCGTTTGCAAATATAGTGCAAGGTAAACGAATAGCGAAAACAACACCAAAAAGTTTTGTTAAGACACAGCGGAAATACCCAAAACAGTGATCAAGTACAAACAAAAAGCCCACCGAAAAGGCGCATATAAATACGCTTTTCCGGCAGGCATATGCTAAATGGTTAATTATTCGCAGCGGAAGCCGCAGGAGTCAATGGCATCAGTTACAATTTTGATGCACGCACGACATGTTTCCAGGTCGGCAGCTTCGGCCATGACGCGCACCAACGGTTCGGTACCCGACTCGCGCACCAGCATACGGCCATTGCCTTGGAGTTTTTCCTCTGCCTGAGCCACTGCCTGCTTCACGAGAGGTGCTGCCATCACCATCCGCTTGTCGGTAACGCGCACATTTTCCAAAACCTGCGGATAAATCTTTACGGGAGCTGCCAGTTCGGAGAGCGGTAGTTTTTTGGCCAACATCACTTCCATCATCTTCAGGCTGGTCAGGATACCGTCGCCCGTGGAGGCGTACTTGGAGAAAATGATATGTCCGCTCTGTTCGCCACCGATGGAATTGTGGTGGGCAGCCATATAGTCGTACACATTCTTGTCGCCCACAGCGGTTTTAGCATAGCCGATACCCAGTTCTTCCAAGGCTTTGAAAAGTCCGAGGTTGGACATAACGGTAGCCACCACGGTGTTGTCATCGTTCATTTTGCCACGCTCTTGTAGGTACTTGGCATAAATGTAGAGAATTTTGTCGCCGTCGACCACCTGGCCGTTCTCGTCCACACAGAGGCAGCGGTCAGCATCACCGTCATAGGCAAAACCCACATCAAGTTTGTTTTCCACCACAAACTTCTGCAAGCCCTCGATATGGGTACTTCCGGCGTTCTGATTGATGTTAACGCCGTCGGGTTCGGCATTAAGCAGATAAACTTTTGCTCCCAAGGCATTGAACACAGCCGGTGCGATGTTCCACGCGCTGCCGTTAGCACAGTCAAGCGCAACACGTTTTCCCTTAAAAGAGAAACGACCCAGCGAGATAAGATAACCCATGTAACGGTTACGTCCGGAAACGTGGTCAACCGTATGGCCGATGTGTTCGCGTGTAGCATAAGGAGGAATGCCGGACTTGCCGTCCAGGAAGTCCTCAATCTTGTCGAGCACCTCGTCCTCCATCTTTTCGCCCTGGTCGTTTATCAGTTTGATACCATTATCATAGAAAGGATTATGGCTGGCAGAGATCATGATGCCGCAATCAAAGGAGTCAGCTTTGGTGATATAGGCTACAGAAGGTGTAGTTGTTACGTGCAGCAGATAGGCATCTGCTCCGGAAGAAGTTATACCGGCTGCAAGGGCATACTCCAGCATATAGGATGAGCGCCGGGTGTCTTTTCCTATAACGATACGGGCATTCTCGTTGTCATGCTGATGAGTTTGGTTGAAATACCAGCCGAGGAAACGACCGATTTTGAAAGCGTGTTTGGCGGTAAGAGTTACATTGGCTTCTCCCCGGAAGCCATCAGTTCCGAAATACTTTCCCATTGTTTTGATATTTGTTCTAGTTAAGGTAATATACTCAAATCGGGTAATAAAGAAAGATTTCCCTCTCTCATTGAGAGGGCGCAAATATACTGTTATCGTTTAAAACATCTCCCATCCCGATATTATTTTTCAAGAAAAAAACAAAAACCGCGCCCCCACAAGGAGGGCACGGCATAAAAAGAGAAGTCAAATCAAGCGAAAATTACTTCACGTAAACTTTCTTCTTGTTGATAATATAAACACCACGTTGAAGTTTACCGGTAACCTTGCGGCCATCCAGTGTATAAGCGTCATCGGAAGTAGTGCCAACAGCTACATTGGAAATACCTGTATTAGCGGAAACTGTGAAAGTCAAGGTAAATTCGGGATTGTAGATGGCACCGAAAGAAGAAACACCGAAGTCCGCCTCAAAGTCAGCAAAGTTACAGTTGTAAACAGTAGCTTCGGGAACAGTAATGGTGTAAGTTCCGGGAACTTCAATAGGTTCTGCCAAGGTCATAATGAAGTTTTGGTTGTAACCACCATTGGTTTCCATGTCAAGATCCAAAGAAACTGTGGTTACAGCTTGTCCCTCAGCATTCTTCACCTCAACGACCTTCGAAGTATCAAAACCACCAACGAAGTCGTCGTCGTAGGGAGAGGTCATCGTCACGAGAACTGTCTTGAGTTCATCAACCGTACCACCATTGGCAGGATTAGAGGAACCAAATACAAAGCGGTCAGAAGGCAATACAACTTCGTAAGCCAATGAAATGCGATCGGTTTCTTCACCATAGCACATGGGGGATCCATCTGCATCTGTACCAGTGATTACCAGCAATAATCCGGTTGCGTTAGCGGTCAAACTCTCGGGAATATTGATGGTCAAAACCTTATCTTCCACAACCACGGCACCTTCCACAGCAAGCAGGTCTGTTCCACGGAACG
This sequence comes from Bacteroidales bacterium, assembly GCA_022773145.1. Classification (GTDB taxonomy): domain Bacteria; phylum Bacteroidota; class Bacteroidia; order Bacteroidales; family Bacteroidaceae; genus Alloprevotella. The sequence goes on along the minus strand of JALEYW010000059.1, from coordinate 53,978 downwards.
ACATATTATTGCGACAAGCCACGCTGGTCGGCATCTCCACAGCCTTGTTGAAAGTCAGAACCACCTGGTTGGGCAAAGAATTTTCCTGAACGCCATCTTCGGGTACAATGGATACCACTTGCAAAGGTTCTACGACAGTGAAGGTAAGCGTAAATTCGGGATTGTAGATAGCACCATCAGACAAACCATTGTCTTCTTTGTCGAAATCAACCATTGAATTCCACACCATCTGCTCCGGAACGGTCACAGAATAAGTTCCGGAAGCGGTGACCTCATCGGCGAAAAAGAGATGAACCATGCACCAATCTTCATTATCATAATCCAGCATGGCAGTGGTAACAGTTTCGCCGGCAGCATTCACTACGGGCAATGCAACTGAAAATGCTTCAGACGAGAGTGTGGTTATATCATCATAAGAAATGGCGATGTCGGAAAGTGATTCAACTACTGCACTATCCGCAGGATTTGTTTCCGTGTAAACAAATGTATTGGGAGCAGGAAGAATCTGATAATTGTATGTGAGATCAGCGTTGCACTTTCCGCTCACACCCATGAAGGCCGTGGCAGGAACAACCAGCAAGTATCTGCCGATACTTGAAACAGGCTCAGCCAAAGTCAGGGTAACTGTCGCGCTATCCACAGTGACACTCGGAGTCAGAGAAAGACCTGCCATACGATTGTTGAGCGTAATCTCTACATTCTCGTCGTAAGTTACCTCTTCCGGGAAGGTCAAAGTAAAGGTAGAGAGTTCGTAAAGTGAACTGTCAGGGGCAGGTTCCACAGCAGTGGGTTCCAGGAATTCCACCGAGTAAGTCAGTGTAAGTTCGGGATTGTAGAACACACCGGTCATGGGATCAAAGGGTTCGTTGGCAGACAAATCCACATTATTTGCCACGGTCATAGCAGGCACTACCACCGAATAGGTACCAGACTGCGTAAACTGATAAGTGGTTTCCTGCTGATTATCAGCATCCCAAGGAGTCAGGATGATACCGTTGCCGGCATTTTCCTTAAGTGCCAGCATACATACCTGTTCTCCTGCCTCGTTGGTCAGGTAAATCTTAGCATCTTGGTTCAACCAATCCAAATCCTTTGTAAATGTAAGCTCTATACGATCCAACACACCCGGAAGAACAGATTGGCTCTCAGGTAATACGGAGGCAGGAAGCAGGGTCGGAGCTTCCGCATTGGCAGCTACTGTCAATGCTTCTGTGGGATCGAATGTGGTAGAAGACTCTACGATAGTCACGCAGTTGCCTTCATCACCCAAATCGTTATAACCATTGATAATACCACCACAACCTTTATAAGAATTGGACACGCCGAACTGACTGTTCTGCATAGCTAATACAAGAGGACTGGCCGTATTGTTACTGGTCAATGCCTGAAGAGAGTCGGCAAATACGGGAGCATCGCTCAAAGCTGCATAGCCCCACGAAAGGTCCGGGCGAGAGCCCATATTGACAAATTTCTTTGCAACAGGAGAATACAGGCGATAGGCACCGTGTACTGTCTTCAGGAAAACAAATTCCTGATTTTCTGTAGCAAGGTCTGCTGTTGCTCCCGGCACACCTCGGGAAACAAGCATTTCGGAACCGGTAGAAACATTGCCTTCCTCATCAGTATAGATAAAGTCAGGGTCGTACGACCAATTTCCGCGAGGATTGGTAATCAGATAGGTTTTGGAATTATCAGTTTCCGCCAAAGACTTGATTGGCCAAACCAATGAAGCTTCATAAGCTGCCACCCGGTCTCTGATATTATTGTATAAGTTTTCTTCCAAATCGTCCACTCTTGTAATGACCATCGTATTTCCCGAGTCCGACGTATCATTCCAATTCGTTAGAACTGACGGATTTTGGTTCACAGAGAGATTCACCTGATAGCTACCGAAGGCCAACACCGTAGGATGCGTGTCTGCATGTGCGCCGGTCGACGGAAGCAACTGGAAATTATACCCCTGAGGTACATCGGTAAAAACAGTGCCACTACCGTCTTTATAGAGGAATTTGCCACTTGCTCTATTGAAGAGATAGCAACCATGTTCCGTTTTAAAGATTACCCACTGAAAGTTTGCATCCGTAATATCGGGCATGTCAGTTGTCACATCACCATTCATGGAGCACCATGCTGATGTTTCAGACTTGTTGGGCGCATACATCAAGAAGCCTCTGTCGTAAGACTCAATGGTATAGAGCGAGATATTGTTCTGCTCGTCCAAAGAGGTCATGATTTCTTGCGCCGTAGCTCCTACACCTGCACACATGGCAATGAGAAGCAGCGAGAAAAATTGGTAAATTTTACTCATAGCGTAATTAGATTAAAAAATTAGTAATAATAGGAAAGGTTTAAAATCGTTCTTAAAGGAAAACAGGAAGACAGCAGATAGCCCAACGGACCATCCTACCCACCATGTCATTTGACTTGGGACTAACTATGGGGCAAATATATTAAAAAAGCTACTAATCGATAAAGAATTTATACTATTAACAAGATATTATCGACAAAATCCAGGTTCATATCAAGTTCCTGTCCTAAAAAATCAAAAAATAGTAAGATAAGAGGGCCATCCTACACTTACAAAATTGATTTTCTGTACCGCGCCACAGCCTAACATATTTAAAGAAGCACTATCTTTACATAACATAGGCGGCGGCTCGGAATAAGAAAAACAAAACTTTCAGCTTTGTTTTTCGTTCTTCACTCACCTTGCACTATCTTTACTTAACATAGGCGGCGGCTCGGAATAAGAAAAACAAAACTTTCAGCTTTGTTTTTCGTTCTTCACTCACCTTGCACTATCTTTGCCCCCATAACCTAACTTCTCTACTAATGTACGCAATCATCATCAATGCCGTAGCCGTGGTGGCCGGCAGTGCCATTGGTGCACTCTTCCGCAGAAGCATCAGCGAAAAATACATCAATGTCCTCAATACAGCCATGGGACTTTGTGCCTTAGTATTAGGCAGCAAAGTGGCCATGGAAAATATGCAAAAGTCAAACTATCCGGTACTCTTCATTTTCTGCCTGTCATTGGGCGGACTGGTGGGCACTGTCTGCAAACTGGACCAGCGCATGGAACGGGCCACCAAACGCATATCAACCACCAACCTCTCCGAGGGTATCACAACGGGCGTTCTGCTGTGCTGCGTGGGCACATTGGCCATGATGGGTCCCGTGATGAGCGCGCTCTATGGCGACAACACATACCTCATGACGGCAGCCACGCTCAACCTCGTCACCATGATTGTACTGGCCTCGTCCTATGGTTTCGGCACAGCGATCACGGCGGTGGTCGTGTTCATCTGGATGTCCGGCATCTACGGCATAGCCCTCCTGTCGAAAACTTTCATCTCGGAAGAACTGATTTGTGAAGTTTCGTTAGTGGGTGGCATTCTGATTGCAGCCTCCGGTCTCGGCGTACTCCACATCAAGGACTGCAAAACCATCAATCTGCTGCCGGCACTAATCATGCCGATGGTATATTTAGCCGTTAAGAACCTGCTCACCCTGTGGATAGGAAGCTAAGCAGCAACCCCCTCGCTCTGCCCCACCCTATTTATTCTGCCGGCTAACGACCGACAGGACACAGTCCATTTTCCGGCCTTACAAAATAAATTCATCGCCCCACAGTGGTAGGCTGCGGGGCGATGTTGTTATGTATAAGGCGATGTCATTATTTGATGTGCTGGCGGATGCGTCGAAGGTAGTCGTTGAGTGCCACTTCATCCTTATTGTCAATGATGGCCAGGAGTTGCTTGAGCTCATCTCGGATTTTCGACACCTGCCCTCCGGTGCGGGGATTGAAGAGTATTTCGCGCAACAGGCAATCGTCCTCCCCCAACACGCCACGCGCTATCTGCATGTGGCGTTTGAAAGTGGTGCCGGGCGCATCCTGATGTTTCATCACCGCCGCAAACACAAAGGTGCTGACGAAAGGAATGCTCAGCGAGTAGGCCACGGTCTCGTCGTGTTCCTCAAACGAATATTCGCAAATATGCAGCCCGAGCCGGCTGTAGAGGTCGCGGAAGAAAATGCGGCCCATGTAGTCGCCTTCCGTAATGATAATGGCGTTCTCGTTGCTCAAAGCTCCCAGATTGGCAAAGGTAGGACCGAACATCGGGTGGGTGGACACATAGCGCATGCCCTGTTCTTCATAAAACGCTTTCAGCCCCGACTTAACCGACGAAATATCGCTAAGGATGCAGCTCGGCGGCAGGTGAGGAATGACAGTGCGAAACACATCGAGGGTATATTTCAGCGTGACGGCATTGATAACTAATTCAGGCTCAAAATCATCTATCTCGTCCAGGCTGGTAAACCGCCGGGTGTTGTACATGAAGCGCAAGCGTTTGGGGTCAATATCATACACCGCCGTTTCGTGGTCAAAGCTTAACAAATCCACGAAAAAGGAGCCCATCTTACCGGCCCCCAATACCAATATTCGCATGAGGATGTTTGTTTGATAAATGTATATTCAAGATAAAACATGCCGGAGGCAGCCCTCACGGCGAGCCCTGTGGCATCACGGGAACCGCCTCCGGCATGGCGCAACAATCGGGTGCGCCGCTTAGTTCTTGTTCATCACGTCAATCTGTTGCCGAACGCTCTCTTCATGGATATTCTCGAAAACAGCTTTGACGAAGTCGGCCGACATGCCGCACAGAACACCCTGTGCACCACGCTTATAGAGGATTTCCGTATAGCGTCCGGTCTGCACCACCGTCATGTCGTGTTCACGCTTATACTGACCTATCTCCCGGCTGATTCGCATACGTTTGGCAAGCATCTCGATGAGCGAATTGTCAATTTCGTCAATTTGGTGACGCAGGGCATCCAAGCTCTCGGTCGAAGCCGTGACGTTGCGGATAACGAGTTTGTCGAGGATAAAGTCGAGCACGTCGGGCGTAACCTGCTGTTTGGCATCGCTCCAGGCACAGTCGGGATTGCAATGGCTCTCCACAATGAGGCCGTCGAAGCCCAGGTCCATGGCCTGCTGGCAGAGCGGAGCCACCAACTCGCGCGCGCCACCAATGTGGCTGGGGTCGCCGAAGATGGGCAGTCCCGGAACACGGCGACGAAGCTCTATGGGGATGTGCCACATGGGCAGGTTGCGGTACAAGCGTTTCTCGTAGGTGGAAAAACCTCTGTGGATAACACCCAGGCGGGTAATGCCGGCCTGGTTGATACGTTCCAGTCCGCCAATCCACAGTTCCAGGTCTGGGTTCACGGGGTTCTTCACCAGCACGGGCACATCGTTGCCCTTCAGCGCATCGGCTATCTCCTGCATGGCGAAGGGGTTGGCCACGGTGCGGGCACCTATCCACAGCACATCGACACCGGCTTTCAAGGCCGCCTCCACATGGGCATGAGTGGCCACCTCGGTACATACTTTCATGCCGAGTTCCTTCTGCACGCGGTTGAGCCAGGCAAGGCCCTCCTCTCCGATGCCTTCGAAGCCTCCGGGCTTGGTGCGGGGTTTCCAAATGCCGGCACGAAACAGTTTGATACCTTTGCGAGCCAACTGGGTGGCAGTGTTCATCACTTGTTCCTCGGTTTCGGCCGAACAGGGTCCGGCTATCACGATGGGGCGTTTTACCTCGGCATCCTCGCCGAGCAAATTCATGGGAGTAAGGTTGAGTTCCATATATATAATTTATAATTTATAATGTATATTGTATAATGAAGCCTACGGCCATGGGGCAATGAATAATTTACAATTTACAATTTATAATGAAGGCTACGCCGATGGTGGCGGCAGTGATGTTCGTCCTGTACGTCGGTCGTAGACCTAATGTTCGTGCAAGGCGAGTGCAATAAGCTTGCTTAAATTGCCGAGCCGCAGCCGAACATATGTAATTATAAATTTAAAATTATCTCATTCCTCCGATGCGTTGCAATGCTTCAGCCAGCTTTTCTTCCTTGGCGCAAAGCGAGATGCGGATGTAGCGTTGGCCGTTCGAGCCGAAGATGAAGCCGGGAGTGATAAACACGCGGGCTTGATGAAGCACCTTTTCGGTGAGTTCTTCGCAGTCGGCATAGCTTTCGGGAATGCGTCCCCAAAGGAACATCCCCACCTGCGCCGGGTCGTACTGGCATCCCAAGGTTTCCATGATTTGGCCGGCCAACTTCCGACGGCGGGCATACACCTGCACATTGGCCTCCTCGTGCCAGGTATCGCTGTTCTGGTAAGCCTGCGCAGCAGCTAACTGAAGAGGACGGAAGGTGCCGGAGTCGATATTGCTTTTCACTTTCAATATCCAGCTGACAAAGCGGGCATTCGTGGCCAACATGCCCACGCGCCAACCGGGCATGTTATGGCTCTTACTCATGGAGTTGAACTCAATGCAGCAGTCCTTGGCACCCGGTATCTGCAAAATGCTGAGGTGTTCATGGCCCAGGATGAAGCTGTAGGGGTTGTCGTTCACCACCACGATGCCGTGGCGACGGGCAAAGTCCACCAGTTTCTCGTAAGTGGCGCGACAGGCCGGTGCGCCGGTGGGCATATTGGGATAGTTGCTCCACAACAGGCGCACACCGCTCAGGTCCATTTGTTCCAGTTCGTCAAAATCGGGTTGCCACCCGTTTTCAGGCCGCAAGTTGTAGTTCACGATTTCACACCCCAGCAATTTGGAGAGCGAAGTGTAGGTGGGGTATCCCGGATTGGGCACCAGCACCTTCTCGCCGGGGTTGACGAAAGCCAAGGTGGTGTGCAGAATGCCTTCCTTGGAGCCGATAAGGGGTTGGATTTCCGTGTCGGGGTCAAGCGTCACGCCGAACCAACGTTGATAGAACTGCGCCATGGCCTTTCTCAGCTGCGGTATGCCTGCCGTGGGCTGATAGCCGTGGGCATCGGGCTTGGCGGCTTCGCGGCAAAGGGTTTGCACGGTTTCGTCAGAGGGCGGCATGTCCGGACTGCCGATGGCCAGGGAAATCACGTCCTTTCCTTCGGCGTTCATCCGGGCCACTTCTTTTCCCTTGCGCGAGAAATAGTATTCCTGCACTCCCTGCAAGCGCAGGGCGGGCTGTATGTCGATATTATTTTCCTGCATATTCTCCCAAAATTTTTAATTCGCGAATGAGGGGGCGCACGGCATCAATGCTTTGGCGGTAGCGCACATAGTCATCGTAGGCCACGTCCACATAGAACAGATATTCCCACTCTCTGCCGATGATGGGCAACGATTGGATTTTAGTCAGATTGATTTTATAGAACGAGAAGATACTCAACACCTGCGAAAGCGAACCCTCCTCGTGGGGCAAGGCAAAGACCATGCTGCTCTTGGTGGTGCGATGCAGGTCGCGAAGCTTGTCGGCCGACCAAGGATCGGACAAGACGAGGAAACGGGTATAGTTGTGCTTGTTGTCCTCAATGCCCTGCTCCAGCACCTTCATGCCGTACAGGGGTGCAGCCCCGGCATGGCAGATGGCAGCATGACCGCGAAGCCGTTTGCGACTGATTTCCTCGGCAGCCCCGGCGGTATCGCCGGCTTCGACCACCCTGACCTGCGGATGCTTGTTCAGGAAACCGCGACATTGCATCAGAGCCACGGGATGCGAATTAACTTCAGTGATGGTGTCCCAATCGTCCTCGGGCAGACACATTATGCTGTGTTCAATGTGCAATTTGTGTTCCCCCACGATGGTCATGCCGCTCTCGCGCAGCAGCTCGTAGTTATGGAGCAAACTGCCGGCAATGGTGTTTTCAATCGCCATGAGCCCCAAGCGGGAATAGTCGTCGCGCATCTCGTTGAAAATCAGCTCAAACGTATCGCAACAAATCAGTTCCACCTCATCCTCGGCAAAGTACTGATGGGCAGCTATATCGTGAAAAGAGCCCCGAATGCCTTGAATCGCTATCTTCTTCATTCAATCTTATAAAAAGAAAACCCGCCTCCGTAAGGAAGCGGGATTTCGTAAAGTTTTTATTCTTTAAAATGGTTGGCATACGACATCCCGCTTCGCTTGTCCGGCAAAGTAAAAATAAAAACCGTAAAAGAAGCATGCGTGAGCCATCATTATGTTTATTATTGAGAGGTTTACGGTGGCAAAAGTAAGTCTTTATTTGTTATTAGCAAACATTTAGTCATTTTTTTCAAGTTTGAAGGTTATGAGGGATAAGGTTATGAGGTTATAAAGTTACTTCGGTGCGGCTACCTTGACTACCTCAGCCCATCTTTTACAAACTTGTGAAAACGGGAGTTTCCTTCGCGCGCGAATATACGTATCTTAATTCCCGAAAAAAGCCTTCACCCTTTCACATAGAGCGCGTTTCCCGCTGATTTTCAATAGTTTCAAGTGTGAAGGCTTTGATTTTAAAGCCTTCACAACATTCACATTTCAAAACTTGTATTTCACACACGGTGCCCCTCCCATCACTGTGTAAAACCCGTTCATTACAGAAGAAAACATCCCTGAAAAGGCGTCAACCGCTTTGGGAAGTGGTCAACGTTCTCAGGAAACGGTAAACCGAAAGCAGAAAATAACGGAAAAAACGGTCAACCAAAATCAGGAATGGCTCTGTGAATGCTTGTGAATACTTGAAAACCTCAAGTCTTCACACTTGAAACGTATGAAAATCAATGAGAAACACACTCTGTGTGAAGGGGTGAAGGCTTTTTTCGGAGTTTTAAATGCGTATACACGCGCGCGAAAGCGGGAAATACGTTCATCAGCCACGAGCAAGAACCGGAGCATGCACCATCGGCGGACTATTTTTTTCTACTCGTCGAGTTGGTAAAAATAGTCGGGAACTTTTTTCGCCAACTCAACGACTTTAGCGCGCCAATGCGCAAGCGGAAAAACACCTGTTTTGTATGGGTGTAAAGATAATTTAATTACTTTTGCTCCATCGTTACCTCAAAGGTAGCGAAGAGGTTGCAAAGCGAAAAGCAACGACGACTATTCATCGTTCATATGCGACCTACGGAACTCACTTCATCACCATCACAAACTCCTAATGTCATGAAATTTATTTCGTGGAACGTGAACGGCCTGCGGGCCTGCTGTGGCAAGGGCTTTGCCGATGCCTTCAACGCACTCGATGCTGACTTTTTCTGTCTGCAAGAAACAAAAATGCAGGACGGACAACTCGACCTGACTTTTGAGGGCTACCGCAGCTTTTGGAACTATGCCGAAAAGAAAGGCTATTCCGGTACGGCTATCTACACGCGCCACGAACCGCTCGCCGTCACTTACGGACTGGGACTGGAGGAGCACGACCACGAGGGGCGTGTCATCACGCTGGAGATGCCTCAGTTCTTCCTCGTCACGGTCTACACCCCCAATGCGCAGGACGGTTTGAAACGGCTGGACTACCGCATGACGTGGGACGACGCTTTCCGGGCATACATCCGCCGGCTTGACGAACGGAAACCGGTGGTGATTTGCGGCGACCTCAACGTGGCGCATCAGGAAATCGACCTGAAGAACCCGAAGACAAACCGCAAGAACGCCGGCTTCACCGATGAGGAACGAGGCAAGTTCTCCGAACTCCTCGGCATCGGCCTGACGGACACCTTCCGCTTTTTCAATCCCACCCTCGAAGGGGCCTATTCCTGGTGGTCCTACCGCTTCAAGGCAAGGGAGAAGAACGCCGGATGGCGCATTGACTATTTCCTGGTGTCGAACCGGCTGCAGCCGGCCTTGCGGCAAGCACTCATCCACAACGAGGTGTTCGGCTCTGACCATTGTCCCGTGGAGGTGGAAATTGACTTTCCCGGGGAAAATCTGTAGCAACCGGCCCGCCTGGTTCGTCTAAACGATAAAAATGCATTCCTCTTATTAAATCTCTTACTCTATTATGAAACAGTTTTTCAAATACGTGTTGGCCACCATCGTCGGTATGCTGTGTGTGGCCGCGTTGATGTTCCTGATGGGACTGGCCACGCTGGGCAGCATCGCATTGTCAAGTTCATCCGAACCTGTCGTGGAAGACGGCAGCGTGTTGCGTCTGTCGTTGAGCGGTTCGCTGAGCGAACGGGCCGTGGACGATCCGTTCTCCTCCTTCATGGGCAATGAAGCCTTGGAGTCGCAGGGCCTGGACGACATGATCAAGGCCATCCGCGTGGCCAAGGACAACGACAATATCAAGGGCATCTATATAGAAGGCGGCATTTTCTCGGCCGACTTCGCTTCGTTGCAGGAACTGCGTGCCGCACTGCTCGACTTCAAGAAGAGCAAGAAATTCGTGGTGGCTTACTCCGACAATTATCTGCAGGGTGCCTATTACATAGCCTCAACCGCCGACAAGGTGTGGCTCAACCCGAGCGGCATGGTGGACTGGCGCGGCATTGCCTCGCAACCCATATTCTTTACCGAACTGCTGGAAAAAATCGGCGTGAAGATGCAGGTGTTCAAGGTGGGCACGTACAAGAGTGCCGTGGAACCTTACATCTTGACGCAGATGAGCGATGCCAACCGCGAACAGGTTTCATCCTTTGTAGGCGACATCTGGCAGCAGATGGTGAAGGATGTGGCCGCTTCGCGCCGGGTGAAGGCTGACAGTCTGAACGCTTACGCCGACCACTACATCACCTTTGCCGCTGCCAAAGACTATGTGAAAATGAACTTGGTAGACTCGCTCACGTATATCGACGGCGTGCGCGCCAAACTCCGCTCCCTGTCCGCACAGGACGAGGTGAAGCTGGTGGAAGTGCAGGAAGTGGCTAAACTCTACAAACCGGAAAAATCAGATAACGAAGTGGCCGTTTACTATGCCGAAGGCGACATCGTGGACGAGGCTGCCGAGGGCGTTTGGAGTGCCAACGCTCCGCAAATCGTGGGGCAGCAGGTCGTGGCCGACTTGGACAAGCTGGCCGACGACGACGATGTGAAAGCCGTGGTGCTGCGCATCAACTCGGGAGGCGGCAGTGCCTACGCTTCGGAACAGATGTGGCGCGCCATCCAGTTGCTGAAGAAGAAGAAGCCCGTAGTGGTATCCATGAGCGGTATGGCAGCTTCAGGCGGCTACTATATGTCGTGCGGTGCTGACTACATCGTGGCCGAACCCACCACGCTGACGGGTAGCATCGGCATCTTCGGCATGGTGCCCGACGCTTCGGGTTTGCTCGTCGACAAACTCGGCCTCCACTTCGACGTGGTGAAGACCAACGAGGCTGCCGACTTCGGCGCATCGGGCCGTCCGTTCTCGCCGGCTGAAGCCGCTGCCATGCAGGGCTACGTGAACCGTGGCTACGCCCTCTTCCTCAGCCGTGTGGCCGCCGGGCGCAAGATGAAAACGGAGGAGGTGGACCGCATTGCCCAAGGTCGCGTTTGGACGGGCAACCAGGCTTTGAAACTCAAATTGGTCGACAAGCTCGGCACGCTGGATGATGCCGTGGCCGAAGCCGCCCGCCGCGCCAAGGTGAAGGACTATGCCGTGGCATCCTACCCCGCACAAGCTTCGTGGATGGACAACCTGATGCAGAAAATGCAGGGCGACGATTACTTAGAGCAGAAGTTGCAGGTATCGCTGGGCGAGTACTACGCTCCTCTCCGCTTCATCCGTTCGCTCCGCAACAAGCGCGACATGATCCAGGCCCGGATACTGTTTGAACCGAACTTTGTGAAGTAATGAATAATATATAATGAGGGCGTTCCTCTAATGTATAAATTCTCCATGTCAATCCTGTTATCTCCCCTCTCCCTCCTTTGGGGCCTCATCGTTTGGCTGCGCGGCAAACTGTTCGATTGGGGATGGCTGCCATCGCGTAGCTTTCCCCTGCCGGTCATCTGCGTAGGCAACCTCGCCGTGGGAGGAACAGGGAAGACGCCGCATGTGGAACACATCCTCCGACTGCTCCACGCCCACGGTTATCGCGTGGCCATGCTCTCGCGAGGCTATGGCAGGAAGACCAAAGGGTATGTCCTCGCCCACGAACGGCATACGGCGGAGGAAATCGGCGACGAACCATTGCAGATACGCCGTAACTGCCCCTTCGCCACCGTGGCCGTGTGTGAGCGGCGTGTGGAGGGCATCGAACGGTTGTTGCAACTGACACCCGCTCCGCAAGTGGTGGTGCTCGATGACGCTTACCAACACCGGTATGTGCGTGCCGGCTTCAACGTGTTGCTCACGGCAGCCTCACGCCTCTACACCGCCGACCACCTGCTGCCTTGGGGACGGCTGCGCGAACCTGCCGGGGCGGCACGGAGGGCACAGACCATTGTCGTCACCAAATGTCCGCCCGACAGCTGCCCGGCACTCAAGGTGTTGCCCGGACAGAAACTCTTTTACAGCCGCATCTGCTACGACACGCCCCGGCCATGGGAGGCACAGCTCGCAGTACCTCAGGACGACACTGCATCGGCAGCCTCCGCCCCGTCGTTTGCCGGGCAGAAGGTATTGCTCGTCACAGGCATTGCCCATCCAGAACCCCTCATCCGCCACCTGCAAGCGTGCGGGGCAGCAGCGGTCGACGCGCTTTCCTTCCCCGACCACCACGCCTTCAGCCGTCGCGATGCCGAACGCATCAACAGCCGCTACAAGCAGGGCGCAGCCACCTGCGTGCTGACCACACAGAAAGATGCTACCCGGTTGCAAGTCATCCAGAAGTGGCTCAGTCCTGAACTTATCAATCACCTATTAGTGCAGCCCATCACCGTCAAGGTGGAGGCAGCACCGGAAACATCATCAGATTTCAACCAAACCATTTTGCAATATGTTGACAGCCATACAAGAAACAGCTGCGTGGATTAAGCAGCACACCACCATGCGCCCCCTCACCGCCATCGTGCTCGGGACGGGACTGGGCCGTCTGGCGCAGGAAATCGAGATAGAAGAAGCCTTTCCTTATCAGGATATTCCCAACTTCCCCGTTTCGACAGTAGAAGGCCATTCTGGCAAGCTCATCTTTGGCCGCCTCGGCGGCAAGGAAGTGATGGCCTTGCAGGGACGTTTCCACTATTATGAAGGCTACGACATGAAGCAGGTAACCTTCCCTGTCAGGGTGATGTACGAACTGGGCATCAAGAACCTCTTCGTGAGCAATGCGGCAGGCGGCATGAACCCCGACTTTGAAATCGGCGACCTCATGCTCATCAAGGACCACATCAACTTCATGCCCGAACATCCGCTTCACGGCCCCAACTTCCCCACCGGCCCGCGTTTTCCCGATATGCACGAGGCTTACGACCACAAATTTCTGGAACTGGCTCGGCAGATAGCCCGCGAGAAGGACATCCGTGTGGTCGAGGGCGTTTACCTTGCCACGCAAGGCCCCACCTTTGAGACCCCGGCTGAATACAAGATGTACCATATCTTCGGAGCCGATGCCGTCGGCATGTCCACTGTGCCCGAAGTCATCGTGGCTCACCATTGCGGCATCCGCGTGTTCGGCATCAGCATCATCACCGACCTCGGCGTGGAGGGCAAGATTGTGGAAGTGAGCCACGAAGAGGTGCAGCGTGCCGCCGATGCCGTGCAGCCGCTGATGGCAGAAATCTTCCGCGAACTGGTGCAGCGCGCGTGCTGAACGCAGGAGCAGAGGTGCACTTTGCATTTTTCCTGATGAGATGCTGGCTGCATCGGATTCTGAAACAGGGAAATACTTGTTTAAGAAAGAACAAACTCCCTATGATTACAATGAAGATATGTGGTAATCGAGTATAAATAACCCACAGAAGGCTGCAATCGGTATTTACCGTTTGCAGCCTTCTGTGGGTTTGTAGGCCAAGCGTTTACTACAAACCAATATAGATAAACTACGCTTTGCGAGGCATGACATTCAAGCTCGCCTTACATTATCGCTTCATTCCCTAATCACTTACTTTGCATAAGATAGGCGGCGGCTCGGAAGAAGAAACTAAAACTGTCGTTTTGTTTCGTTCTTCTCTCGCCTTGCACTATCTTCCATAAAAAGGGTTGTTCTAAAAATAAATTCCGAGCGTCTACATAGCCCATAGAACTCATATTTAGAACAGGCTGAAGGCAAGTAGGACAAAACGGTTCTGGTTCTATTCCATGGTACGTGGCTTAACGCAAATGAAAAAGCTCTTCATATCCACCAACAACCATTTTTTTATAGTTTTTCTTCACAATTGCATACTAATTTGTAGTTTTGCAAAAGATTGTATGCATATAGCGCATCAAGCGCGATGAGCGCATCAATCACATACATATTAAAGAAGCGTCATTGATGCTTTGTTTTTGATAATTCGGAACCTCGGAAATTCAGAATAGCAGTCAAGAACAATGTCAGAGATGATGCTTACGGGTATGGTATTGCATCCCCGGAGTGTGCAGAGGGCGTCAGCCCTTATTGCACACTTTTGGGTGTTTATCATACAGCGTAGGTGTCTGCTCTGCTCGTTCACTGCTATGCCCATCCGAGGGGCCCGAATGAAGGACGAGCTGATTTGGGCACCTACGCTTTTTGTTTGTATGAATATACGCTAACCTTATTGCCAGTATGGGTCGCGCTGGTAGATGAATTAGTATGGTCTTCAATAAGATTACTGCAATGTCTTTTTTTAATTGTGTAGCAACTTTGTTTGTAGCAACTTTTTTCGTAGGATTACTGAGTGGATGCAGAGATGGAACACATAGAACAGGTGGCCCCGGGAGTATAAAGCCAGATACAGCAACAGCATACATTGATGCTATAGACTTCAATCCTGTTGTAAACGTGTATCTGGAAAACTCAGGTAGCATGGATGGCTATGTGAACGGCCAGACAGAGTTTGAAGATATTGTATATAACTATCTCGTAAACCTCAAACTTGCCAAAATCACAACAGAGCTGAATCTCTTCTACATAAATTCTAACCTGCTGCCCCAACAGGATGACGTTCAACACTTTATTGAGAAACTTGAACCTGCCTCATTCAAGGCAAAGGGTGGAAACAGAGGAACATCCGACATTTCTCAGATGATTGGTATGATTATGAAGGAAATGAATGATTCAACTGTGTCCATCTTTGTTTCCGATTGTATATTTTCCCCAGGAAAGGGAAAGGATGCTGGTGATTATCTAAGCAAACAAATGATTGGCATCAAGAATACAATAGGTCATTATTTCAATGCTCATCCAAAATTTGCCGTGATGGGTTATCGCTGCATGTCATCTTTCAACGGCTATTGCTACGACAAGAATGATGCCGGCATGTTGTACCAAGGCAGGAGACCATTCTATGTATGGTTGTTCGGTACTCTGGGAGCATTAAACCGCATTCGCAACGAAATGATGAAGAATGGCTATCAATTGGACGGTGTTCAAAACGAGTTTGTAGCTTTTGCAGGTGGTACAACTATGCCGGATTCCTGTTATGCCATAAAAAGAGGCTCAGGAAAGTTTGATATAAAAAGATGTGACTCCAAACATTCTATTGAAAATCTGAAAGCAGACAAAAATGGCAAGGTACGTTTCTCCGTAGAAGTTAACTATACTTCTTTGATACTCAGCGATGCATACCTATGTGACACATCCATGTATGTGCTTAGCGACCCAAAATATAAAGTGGTTTCTGTCGAACGCATCAAGGAATACAAGAAATACTCACACATTATTCATATAGAAGCAGAAAGGATACGTCCTTCAAATCTTGAGATTAAACTCTGTACAGATATACCGAAATGGCCGGAAATATTCAACGATGATGACGGAAGCACAATTTCCGACTCAAATGCCGAAAAGACATTTGGCATTAAATACCTGACAGATGGTATTGCAGAAGCCATTATCAAAAAGAATTACTACACGCGAATGACCATCAATATAAATAAATAGCATGAAAGAAATATTTGGCAAAACATACAGTCTTCTCGAATCATTGTACGGTAAGCCCCTCTCTGAATATATGTGGGGCTACGATTGTAGCACACAAGAATACGATTTGGATTTGCTCTACAATCAGTTTGCTATGATTGCAATCCTTTCGGCAGTCATCATACCGCCAGTTTACTATTACGTTTGGAATCCAGTTCGTCGCCAGCAACTCAAGTACTGGGGACTTATGGTCGCAACAGGTCTGGCAAATTTCGTAATAGCATTTCTCATGCTGAAAAACGACCTTGACAACGGCCTGATTGGTGATTGTTTGCTCTATGACGAACAGGGAAACCAAGTGATAGACACGATGAACATTGTGATGTTTGGTGTGGTAGATTTTCTTTTTGCTGCCATACTGTTCTTCCTGTTTTCAATGGTAATAAAATGGCGGAGTAAGGCTGTAAAACACTATCCTTTCTGAAACAAAACAGATATGAAAACATTTGTATTTGGAATTGGCGGTACAGGTGCGCGCGTTCTTCGTTCGCTGACCTTACTGCTGGCAACAGGCGTAGAGTGCAAATCAACCATTGTACCTGTTATCATAGACCCCGACTTGAATAATGGCGACTTGACCAGAACCGTAAGCCTGATGCAACGGTATAAAGCAATAAGGAATGCGTTGAATTTTACCAACAATGGCAAGAACAGGTTCTTTAGTACAGAAATATTTGATGAATGCAACTTCCGTTTGCCTATCAACAACTCTCAGAATGTATCGTTCCGAGAGTTTATGGATATGGATAATATGACAATCGAGTCACGGGCAATGCTCCAGATGATCTATTCAGACAAGAATCTAGCATCGGACATGATTGTCGGATTCAAGGGCAATCCCAACATTGGTAGTATTGTATTGAATCAGTTTGCCGACTCAGATGAATTTAAGAATCTTGCAAACGACTTTACAGATGGCGATAGAATATTCATTATCAGTTCTATCTTTGGCGGTACAGGGGCTAGTGGTTTCCCGCTTCTTCTGAAGACTCTAAGAACCAACAACAACCTTCCCAATCATGGTTTGATTAACAAGGCAGAGATAGGTGCAATTACAGTGCTGCCATATTTCAAAGTAAACCAGGATGATGATAGTAGCATAGAATCCGATACATTCATTTCCAAGACGAAAGCAGCACTTGCCTATTATGACAAGAACATAGGACGCGCCATCAATACGCTATACTATATTGGCGACAATACAGCAGCTCAAAAGTCATACGACAATAACGAAGGTGGTGATGCCCAGAAAAACAATGCACACCTCATAGAAATGTTGTCAGCTCTTGCTATTGTTGACTTCGCAAATGCACAGAGCAATGCCGGTGGTCCGGTATATAAGGAATTCGGTCTGGTATCAGACGAAGTAGAAAACGTGATTTTTTCTGACTTCGCTCCCGAAACTATCGGACAAATCAGAAAGCCTATGACGCAGATGATGCTGTTTACCCATTATCTGAACAAGATTTCTGTCAATAGCATATTGAACCAGCAATGGAGCCGGGATTATAGCCTTGACAGAAACTTCTTTGCGTCAGATTTTGTAAACAATCTGCGTTATCTTCAGAAAGATTATGAAACATGGTTGAAGGAGATGGGGGACAATCAAGTCGGTTTTGCTCCATTCACCTGGAACAACAACAATCTATTTGATATTGTGAATGGCCAGCCACCCAGCAAGTCGTACTTCTCTCACTTCAAGAAAGACAACTATGAACTGTTTGACATCACTCTTGACAAAAAGCATGTGTCAAACAACAGCGAAACCAAGGAACAGAAGTTTACGGAACTGTTCTATCAGGCAACGGAGTCTCTTGTTCAAAAGAAATTAAATATGTAAAGTATGGCTAAAGTCTTCAGATTGTATAAAGGCAATAATAATCTTCAGAATTGGGATGATTCGGTCGCATACGGAGAGCATGCAATAAGTCAGATAGAGGATCCTAATGCTGCTGACGTGAAGAAAGAAATCACATCCATTCCTTCACCATTTGCACGTATCGACCTCGTTAAGAATGCGTACAAAGAAGTTGTGAAATCAGGCGATCTTCATGGAACAACGATTTTCCACAAGATGGTATCTGATTCGCTGGATATTGCACAGATATTCTTCAACCTACCCAAACTGCAAGACAGGGTGAAAGTTCTGGTTTGGGATGTTCAACAGGAACTGAACAAACTTTGCAATAGTGAGTCAAAGGATCAGAAACGTGTAGGTGAGACACTCCGCATGTTCCTCAGTCAAGATGCGCAGAGCTACAACTTTGACCGTATGAAATGTGTCTATCTGCTACACTATTTCGGAAAGCACAGAAAGACGCAGTTGGACATCATTGGTGCAACATCTCCCGCCACTTTGTTCTTTAGCTCTGCCAATGATTTCAGCTATTTGTCAGAAGACATTCGTTTTGGCAAGGACAAGGTTTTTGACAGTGACTTTGCATCACTCGACCAGCGTGATGACAAGTTCATTGTATTCTATTATGCTTATCGTCTTGCCTACCCCGACTTTCCACGTCTTTTTCCCGAAGTCTACACCTACATGGAGATGGTGTATCAACGAGAATTGACACCAGACCAAAAGGATAAGATTGACGCGCTTACATCCAATTCTATCAACGAATATCCCGAACTGCTGGTAAACCCCAACCGAGTAGAAATTAACGGAATTAGCTATCGTCAATGCCCTGACAATGCAGATGTAAAAAGCGGGTTCGAAATAAAGTCGGATATAGCAACTGACGTGAAGATGCCATTGGTGTTGCCTGTAGAAACAGGTACCATTTATTCTGACATTTTCTATGTATCAGATAATTGGGAAAGCACGAGCAACGCTCCTTTTTATGATGAGAAACCGCTGAATGAAAGACGTTTGCCATTTGCCAATGAAACCTATCCATATCTGACGATAAGCGACTTCCTTGAAGACGCACTGATACGTGTACCTCATTTTAATGCAGATGATGAAGCATTCTTTGGCAAATTTATTAGCGGCTCTTCATTTAGTTATCTGTTGCCTCTGAAATCCACTTTCTTCAAGTATTTTACCCCACAGCAGCTTCAAGGGAAAATCGGCGGCACGAGCATGATTGAAATCAAGGAAAATTATGAAGGATATGTTAAGGTCACGTTGCGCATTCCCATTCAGAACAACCGGGTGATAGAATACAATCGTCAGTACATCAAGGGTGGCGATATACGCCCTGCCCAGAACAAGGGTGCTCTCATTGAGAAAAGCTTTGCTGTCGGTTTGTTATCAAATATCCAGTACGAAGACAATCGGCTAGCCCACTATCGTGCGTATATCATAAGCGAGTTCGAAGATAAAGACGATTATCGTTTGTCATTCGTAAAAGACACTACAACATTGAATGTAAGCGATCCAATCGTACGTAATGAATCGAATGAACATTGCCACAGCTATAAAGCATACGTTCTGGAACAGCAGACATTTGATTATATGAAGGTGGAAGTTGATGGCTGCAATGGTGTACTGATTCCAATCATGAAGAAAAAGGGAGGCTCAGATGAGTTTACTTTTGCCATTGACTTCGGTACCACAAACACTCACATTGAGTACAACGTAAATGGTGGTGCATCTGAACCTTTTAATATCACCAGCCAAGACAACATTCTGAAACTATGGGGTAATGTCGAGAAACAGCCAAAGTATATCCTTGATTATGATGTGATACCTAATGCGATTGGCAACGATTCTTTGTATAAATTCCCCATGCGTACAGCACTCTGTATGTCGATGGATACCAACTGGAACATGGCTGTTTATGCACTTGGGCACACTAACATCCCTTTCCCATATGAAAAGAAATGTGGGTATGACTACGATAGAATCCAGACTGATTTGAAATGGTCAAATGATCCAGACAACATCAAAAAGATAAAGAGTTATATCGAGTCTCTCTTCCTCATTCTCCGCACCAAGGTGCTTTTGAACAATGGCAATCTTGCGAAGACTAAGATTGTATGGTTCTATCCTATCAGTATGGTTGAGAATCGCTATAACAGCTTCTGCGATGTTTGGACAAAGGCGTATGAAACGTACTTTGGGGGACACAAATGCAATGTCATCCCAATTACAGAATCCGTTGCTCCATACGAGCATTATCGCAATTCAGAGTCCAGTGTGGACAATATTGTTACCATTGATATTGGTGGTGGTACAACCGACATCGTACTGGCCAATAATGGTCAGGTAAAGAACATCACGTCATTCCATTTCGCTGCCGACTCTATATTTGGCGAGCCTTTCATCACCAATAGAAGTTCTGCATCCGTAAACAAACTTCTTGTGCAGTACGAGGATACAATCCAGAGTGTACTTAAAGACAATGCTTTGAGTGATTTGGAGGAAATCTTTGAGCAGCATAGCAAGAGTAAAATATCTGAAAACATCGCTTCGTTCTTCTTCTCGTTGAAAGACAATACAGAAATACAAGAAAAGCGATTGGTGGAGAATGTGGATTTCAACACCATGCTTCTGCATGATTCCCGGTATAAAATCGTGTTCATCATGTTCTATGCAGCCATTATCTACCACCTCGCAAAGATTATGAAGGCAAAAGGCGAGCAAATGCCTCGTCATATAGCGTTCAGCGGCAATGGCTCAAAAGTAATAAGAATCCTCACATCCAGTGATTCTACGCTTGAAACATTCACCAAGAAGATTTTTGAGAAAGTGTATGATCAGGAGTATCCTATTGACGGTTTGACCATCCTCCAGAATGAAGATAATCCCAAGGAAGTAACCTGTAAGGGCGGTTTGTGTAATCCGACCAAGCAGGAATACGAGGATGTTGCATCAACTAAGATTGTCTATAAGTCGGTCAATAAAGGCAGAGATGAGTTTGTCGGAACAGAGACCTATGCTGGCATCAATGATGATTATTTGGAAGAAGTCGTTAAGGAGGTAAAAACATTTATCCAGTTTGTATTAGACCTCAACTCTGTTTTCGATTTCAAAAGAAAATTTGGGGCAGACGAAACATCATTGGCTGTGTCCCGGGAAGAGTGTATGCGCGACCTGTTGACCTACACAAAGCATGGTCTTGAAAACAAGAAGAAAGAAGTATCAGACAGCGACGTTATCGAAGAAACGCTATTCTTCTACCCTCTCAGCGGCATGCTTAATGCCTTGATTAGTGCCATTTATAAAAAGAATAACCCAGGTAAAAAATAAAGTATGATTCAGAATATAATCAATAATTACGGTCTGTGCATCATCATCGTAGAAGCCGTTGCCATTATTGCTTTGCTTTTGTGGCATTTCTTGTTCTCGGACAATCACTCTGAAGAGATTGACAAATTGGAATATGACAAAAAGATGTTGAAGAGGCGATTGGCAACTTATGACAAAGCCCTTAACAAAGCCAGGGCCGACTTAAAACGAATGGAGGATTGGTATGTGCAGAACAAGCACCTGCTCGTAAGACAGGAACAGCCATCACAAGTAATTGAGTTCGACCGTTCTCAGGAGAATATGAGACAGGGAAACGCTGATCAAGTACAGTATCAGTATCTTCAAGAAGCTTATGACGGAAAGTTTTTGAAACTTTTTCCTAACCCGGAAAAATGCTACTTCAGGACTTGGGAAGAAGGCGGTGTGCGAAAATTTGAATTCTGCGGAAATGTTGCCAAAGCTCTTGCAAATATCAATGCCATCTTTGATGATGTTTGCGTAATTGAGGGCAAACGAAATGAAGCTACTGACATTGAGAATATATGTGCAGGTAGATTGGATCCAGAGTTAAGAATTACAAGCAAAGCCAAAATCAAATTGAAATAACATGGAATATATAGTATCATTATTATTTGTAATCGGATTCGGTATATGGGAATTTCGGGAGTTTGACAAGGTTAAAAAAAAGGCTGCTCTCTATAGGGACATTTTCCCCAACAGTAACGACCAACTAGCATTTGATAGTAATAAATTGTGTATCTATTCCACACACAATTCTGCCCTGTTCAAGAACATCATTAGTACTCTCAACAGATATTTGGATGAGAATTCCGATCAGGTAAGCGATTACCACTTAATGAAAGACGTGGTTGACCGTAACAGGGAAGTTGCAGAATCTGAAATAGAGACACTGATTCCGTTTACTCAGTACATTGGCCTTATCGGTACCATGACTGGCATCTTCTTTGGGGTATTAGTTTTGGTGTTTGGCAATGGTCTTGAAAATCTGATGTCTGGTTCCATATCAGCCCTTGCAAGCAGTGGAGTGACAGAATTGTTGGGCGGTGTGGGAATAGCAGTACTAACCAGTGCTTTGGGCCTTGGATTGACTATGCGTAGTTCTTACCTTTTCAAAGAGGCAAAACGTGATGTAGAACTTCGTGAGAATGCTTTCCTCGGCTGGATTCAGGCAGAGATGTTGCCAAACTTGTCAACGGACATGACCACGACTTTGGTCAAGATGACTAACAACCTTCGTGATTTCAATAACACGTTTTCTGCGAATACAGCCAAGCTTGACCGCACGCTTGCGAAAGTCAACGATTCATATATAGGGCAAGCAAGGATCCTTGAAGTGTTGGAAAGAGTGGATGTCAAAAAAGTTGCCATGGCTAATGTACAAATTTATGAGAAGCTCAAAGATTGTACGGACGAAATCGGCATGATTGGAGACGCATTGAAGTCCTCACGACAGTATTTGCAAAAGGTCCGTGAACTCACCGACAAGCTTGACAATATGGATGAGAGAGCAAGGACCTGGGAAAAGATGGCTAAGTTTTTCGAAAAGGAAATTAATGAGATAGAAAGCCGGAAGGCTGCAATCTATGAAGCCGTCGGTAATGTGGACGATAAATTGCAACAGTCGTTTAAGCATTTGGGAAAAACGGCAAAGGATATGTCGGATGAGGTTGCGGAGATAATTGTTGACGAAAATTCAAAACTTGAAAATGTGCTCTCACAACAGGAAGCATTGCTCAACAGGAAACTTGGGGAGATGGCTGATGCTATAGATAAGCGCAACAGGAAGCTCTCTGCAGTATTCGATTCACTTGAACAGCTCACCAAAACATTACCTGCTGAAATGCAAAGATACACTCGTGAATTATCGAACCTGTCTGACATTAAGAGAGGCATTGCTGACTTGAAGACGGCTATCATTCAGAGCGTAAACAACAGAGTGGTAACGAAAGAGGGGGTTGTCGTTACAACTCATGACACAAAGATGCCACTCATGCTTAAGATTGCCATATACATCATTGCACTCTACTGCTTTGTCATGATAATCAAGGAAATGTATGCAGTAGTAACCAACCTATTCTCTTAGAGTCTGTCATGAAAAAGAAATCAGGTTCACACTTTTGGCCAAGTTACTCAGACCTCATGACCAGCTTGTTCTTTATTATGCTGGTCATGTTTGTGCTCACCATCGTATCACTTCGCAACTCCCTTTTAGAGGCAGAGCGTTTGCGGAGAATATCGGAAGAACAACTGAGAAGCATACAGCAGATACAGGAAGCAGTCAACCAATTGCCGACAGATTACTTTGAAGAGGATGCAACCAACAAGCGTTGGGTGCTAAAACAAGCGTTTTCACCGAAATTCAAGGTTAGAGACTTCAATATTAGCCTATTGAATGACACGACCAACCTCATAAAGGTAGGTAATTCGCTTATGGGCGTAATTGACAGGTTGAACAGGATGAAAAATAACCCTCAGTACAAGGATATGGATATAACCTATCTTGTTGTAATTGAAGGTATGGCTTCCAAAGATAATTATTATGATAATGATGCTTTGAGCTATAATCGCGCACTGAGTCTTTATTACTTGTGGAGAAGAAACGGAATTTCGTTTGAAAAATCACAATGTGAAGTGCAGATTTCTGGCAGTGGCGTGCGTGGAAGAGGACGTTTCAATGCAGACGGAATGCATCCAAAAGATGAAGTCAGGAATCAGCGAATAATGATTCAAATTATTCCAAAGATTGGTAATCTGAACAAGACTAATCCACAATAAATTTAGTGGAGAAATAAATTATTTTTCAGAGAATATAATTATTTCTGTCCGCTAAAATGTGTACCTTTGTTCATAGTTATCGTTGTTACCCGAGAAAACACAAAGGTAACTACAAGGGCTGAATACCAAGCGAGGTACTCAGCCCTAATTTTAATCGTCTCAAAAAGTTTTACCGGACAGCAATAATTGAGAACAACGCTTTGGCCTTTTACATGGCCTCCAACATCCGCTTCAGTACCACGGTGGCCGAAATTTCGCGGTTGGCAGCTTCGGGTATGACGAGGGAACGAGGGGACTCGATCACGTCGTCCGTCACAATCATGTTGCGGCGCACGGGCAGGCAGTGCATGAAATGGGCGTTGTCCGTCACGGCCATGTGTGCCGCATCGATGGTCCAGGAACGGTCGGCATGGAGCACACGGCCGTAGTCGGCGGGGCGTGTTACGCCGGGACAGCTCCAGTTTTTGGCGTAGACGAAGTCGGCACCTTCCAGTGCCTTCAGCTGGTCGTATTCCACCCGTGCATCGCCCACAAACAGCGGATCGAGCTCGTAGCCTTCCGGGTGCGTGACTACCAGTTCCACGTCGGCTGCGCGCATCCACTCGGCGAAACTGTTGGGCACGGCCTGCGGCAAAGCACGGGGATGGGGTGCCCAGGTGAGCACTACCTTGGGACGCGGTTTCTGCTTGTGCTCGTTGATGGTGATGAGGTCGGCAAAGGCCTGGAGCGGGTGAGCCGTGGCACTCTCCATGGAGAATACCGGTTTGCCGCTATAACGGATGAACTGCGAGAGAATGTTCTCGGCATAGTCGGCCTCGCGGTTCTGCAGGCCGGCAAAGGTGCGCACGCCGATGAGGTCGCAGTAGGATGCCATCACGGGGATGGCCTCCAGCAGGTGTTCGCTCTTGTCGCCGTCCATGACCACGCCGCGCTCCGTTTCCAGTTTCCACGCGCCTTGGTTCACATCGAGCACCACCACGTCGAGGCCCAAGTTGCGAGCGGCCTTCTGGGTGGACAGGCGGGTGCGCAGCGAGTTGTTGAAGAAGATGAGCAACGCGGTGCGATGGCGGCCCAGGTGTTCGTAGCGGTAACGGTCCTGTTTGATTTCTGCTGCTTCTTGCAGGGCTTTGTCGAGCGGTCCGAGGTCGGAAACATGAAGAAATGAGTGCATGTTGTAATCTGTGTTTGGAGTGTTCTACGTTTTGTGCCGGCCGACATGCCCTTTAGGTGTTGCAACGTCGGTTTCTGCCTCGCAAAAGTACGCATTTATCTTGGATAGGGCGTTTCAGCCATCCGATTTGTCATTTCCGGCGGCGGAGTTGTCTGTGTATCTCATGCTGGGTACAACTTGAACAAGTGATGCATACGCTGACAAGGCTGCGTTCGGCAATGCTGAAGCGGCCGTTTGATACAAATATAGGTTAACAATCAGTCATGATACGCGGAAAACACTAACTTTGCACCCATCCTAATTTTCCAAAAACATGACATTATGAAAAAAACGCTTCTGTTGATTGCCATCGCAGCCACCACTTTCGCTTTTGGCTGCGCCAAAAAGTCTGCTTCTGCCGATACGAATTCCACAGAAAACGTGACTGCCGCGCCGGTGCAGGCCGACTCGGTGAAATCGGTGGTACGCAGCATCCCCACCAACGTGTCGGGCGCCGATATCCTCACGACCATCGCCAGCAACTACAAGGGCAAGGTGGTGCTCTTCGACTTTTGGGCCACCTGGTGCGGTCCCTGCCGCATGGCCATGAAGCAGATTGACGACATCAAGCCCGAACTGGCCAAGAAAGGCTGCGTGTTCGTCTACGTGGCAGGCGAGAACTCGCCCGAGGAGACGTGGAACAAGATGATTGCCGGCATCGAGGGCGAACACTACCGCTTGACGGACAAGCAGTGGGGCGAATTGTGCCGCCACCTCAACATTCCCGGCATCCCGGCCTATCTGCTGTTGGGCAAAGACGGAAAAAGGGCTTATGACAACTTGAGTGAAGGTGGTTACCCGGGCAGCCAAATCCTCCAGAATAATATCGAGGTGGCGCTGACGAAGTAACAAGTTATATAAAGGTCATTTCCACTTTTTACCCAGTGCGTAAATACGGAACAACGGCCTTGTTGGCCATCGTCTTTGTGCTCGTGCTCACCGGACTGCGTTCGCGTCAGTCTGATGAAACCGAACCGACTGCCGCACTGTCGCAACCAATGGCTGTGCCCGATGCTTCGGCCGATGGAACGGCCCATCGTGATGCAGCGGCGCAGCCGGAGGAAGGCTCCTTGCCCGAGGGGCTGGAAATTCCGCGTTACGAAAGCAGCCGGGGTGGCCAGATTATCCACCACACGGGGTTCACGCTGAGCTACGATGCCGATTTCAAAACGCCCGGGTGGGTGGCGTGGCAACTCACGGCGCAGGAAGCCGAAGGCGAGGAGCCGCGCGCCAAATCGTTCCGCCCCGACCCCGCCGTGCGCGGTGCCAAGGCTTATTCGGAGGACTATTCCCACTCCGGCTACGACCGTGGGCACATGGCACCGGCAGCCGACATGAAATGGAGCGCGCAGGCCATGGAGGAAAGTTTCTACATGACAAACGTCTGCCCGCAAAACCGCAACCTGAACCGGGGCGATTGGAAAGACCTGGAGGAACTTGAACGCGAATGGGCCACCCGCTACGGTGCGGTCTGTATCGTGGCCGGCCCATTGTACGAAACGAAAAATCCGAAGCGCATCGGCAACCACCGCGTGGCCGTGCCCGACGGTTTCTTCAAGGTGCTCTTGGTGGGAAACACCTCGCAGCCCAAAGCCTACGGGTTCGTATTCAAGAACGAAGCGGGCAGCCGGCCGCTTACGGACTATCAGCACACGGTGGACGAGGTGGAGGAGCTGACCGGCATGGACTTCTTCCCGGCTTTGCCCGATGAGGTGGAGCAACGCGTGGAAGCAGAAATGCCTGCACTGCGGTAAACGTTACTGTTGTAACTATGGGTTATAAGGTTTGGGTCGTTTTCGCTCCCAGGGTTATGAGGTTATAAAGTTACTGTTGTAACGCTTGAACATCGACCGCTCAAATAGTAATCTTATAACCTCATAACCTAAAAACTCATAACCTCAGCCATAACCTCATAACCTCCCAATCATAAATAAGGAGTAAAACAGATGAAACGGAAAATTCTGGTGGCCATGTCCGGCGGTGTGGACAGCTCTGCCGTCTGCCTGATGTTGCAGGAGCAGGGCTACGAAGTGGTGGGCATGACGATGCGCGTGTTCGACCTGCCCCGTCAATTTGCCGACGGTGCGGAGGAGCCCGACTTCGTGCGCTCAGCCCGCGAACTGGCAGACCGGTTAGGCATTGCACACCACGTGGCCGATGTGCGTCAGGAGTTCCGCGACAGCATCGTACAATATTTTCTCGACGAATACGAAGCCGGCCGCACCCCCAACCCCTGCGTGCGCTGCAACCGTTTCTTCAAGTTCCGGCTGATGGAAGAGTGGGCCGACCGTCTGGGCTGCGACCTCATGGCCACTGGCCACTATGTGCGCACCCTGCGCCACACCGACGGCCTCATCTACCTGCTCACAGGCACCGACCCGCGCAAGGACCAGAGCTATTTCCTCTGGCGCGTGCCCCAGCGCATCCTGCGCCGCTGCGTGTTCCCCTTGGGCGGAATGGAGAAGTCCCAAGTGCGGGCTTACCTTGACGAGAAAGGCTTCGCCGTAAGGGCGCGCCAGTCGGAGTCGATGGAAGTGTGCTTCGTGGAAGGCGACTACCGCGACTTCCTGCGCCGCTACCGTCCCGAACTGGCCCGGCAGGTGGAGGGTGGGCTCTATGTCAATGCACAGGGCAAAACCTTGGGGCGACACCTCGGAGTACCCTTCTACACGGTGGGACAGCGCAAAGGCTTGGGTATCGCCCTCGGCAGTCCGGCCTACGTGTTGCGCCTCAACGCCGAAAAGAACACCATCGTGCTGGGCAACGAACAGGATTTGCTCACCGACGTGTTCTTTGCCGAACAGCCCGAATGGGTGAACGAAGACGCATTTTTCTCCTGCCCCTCGCTCGCTGTGCGCATCCGTTACCATGCCACACCCGTGGCCTGCACCGTGCAACGGCTGGACAACGGCCTGCTGCTGGTAAGGACCGCAGAGAAAGTGAGTGCCGTAACGCCCGGTCAGAGTGCCGTATTCTACGAAGACGAGCGCATAGTGGGAGGGGCCGTCATTGCTAATCAAAAAGGAATTGGACAATATGTATAAAAAGATTATCCTACTCTTATTGGCTTGCCTCAGCTGGGGCGCAGGCAACGCTCAGACCGAAGAACCGGAGGAACAGACCGTTTTCCGGAAAATCCCCAAGACGTACCGTTACCGTGTGGCCTTCACCGACAAAAAGAACAACGGCTACAGTCTGAAACATCCCGAAGCCTTCCTTTCGGCGCGCTCGCTCGAACGCCGTGCCCGCTACGGGCTGAAGGTGGACCATCACGACCTGCCCGTTACGCCGGCCTATCTTGACTCCTTGCGCCAGATGGGCCTGAAGGTGTGCAACTGGAGCAAGTGGAACAACACGGCGGTGGTGGAGTTGGCCGACACCACCCTGATGCAGCAGGTGCGCCGGCTGAAATTCGTCCAAGGCGACCGTCTGGTGCGTATCTCGCCCGACAGTGTGCCGGTGAAGTCGCCGGCCTCGCGGCATGATTTGCTGGCTCCGAAGCGCGACACGCTGGAAACTTTCTACGGTCATGCGAATTCGCAGAACGAGATGCTGGGCGTGGACTCGCTCCACCGCGCCGGCTATCGCGGAGCGGGCGTGCTGATAGCCGTTATCGACGGCGGTTTTTTCAATGCGGACATCATTCCCGGATTAAAACAGGCCAAGGTGCTGGGTACGCGCAACTTCGTTCGCCCTGAACAGAGCGTCTACGACGAGGCGCAGCCCCACGGCATGATGGTGCTTTCGTGCATTGCCGCCAACGAGCCGAACTCCTTTGTGGGCACTGCGCCGGAGGCCTCGTTCTACCTGTTGCAGAGCGAGGACAGCGAAACGGAACAGCTGGTGGAGGAAGACAACTGGTGCGCCGCCGTGGAATATGCCGACAGCCTGGGCTGCGACATGATAACGAGTTCGCTGGGCTACCAGCTCTTTGACCACGAAGAGATGAACCACTACTATTGGGAACTGGACGGCGCGACGGCGTTGAACAGCCGAAGCGCGTCGTTGGCGGCCAGCCGGGGCATTTTGCTGCTCAACAGCGCGGGCAATTCGGGTGCCGATCCGTGGAAGAAAATCGGCGTGCCGGCCGATGCCAAGGATATGCTGGCCGTGGGTGCCGTTACCTTCCAACGCCGCAACACGGTTTTCTCTTCGTTAGGTAACGCTACCGACGGACGCATCAAGCCCAACGTGATGGCGCAGGGACAGTTCTGCGCAGTGTACGACGTTGACGGCACGGTGGGCCGGGTCAACGGCACTTCCTTCTCCTGCCCCATCATGTGCGGTGCCGCCGCCTGCCTCATTCAGCAGTTCCCCCACAAACGCCCCACGGAAATTATCGATGCTTTGCAGCGAAGCGGAAACAATGCCGCACATCCCGACAACGTCTATGGCTACGGCATCCCCTCGCTCCCCAAAGCGGCGGAATGGCTGAAGAAACGCTAAGCGCGGAGATGGCCTCATGGTGTAAGGCTGAGTACGTAAGGCGGAATTGCTGAGGAACATTGAACGCCTAAGCACCTTTGCCTCCCTCTCGCCCCCAATTATAAATTATACATTGTAAATTATAAATAAAAAAACATCCCCTTGCCCCTCTCACTTCGTCCCCAAGCTGCGGCTTCGCCACGAACCGCACTGAGCCTGTTTGAGCTCAACAGCATGGTCCACGCCGTGTTGCAGCATACCCTGCCCGACACCTATTGGTTGGCGGCAGAGGTGGGAGAGATGCGCGTGGCCTCCAACGGACATTGCTACTTGGAATTCGTACAGAAGGATGAAGTCGGGGGAACGCTCGTGGCCAAGGCAAGAGGCCACATCTGGCGGCAAAGCTACGTGAACATCAGCGCACAATTCCGGCACGCCACGGGGCAGGACCTGCGGGCCGGGCTGAAGGTGCTGGCCGAGGTGGAGGTAACTTTCCATGAACTCTACGGCTATTCTCTCCACGTGGTCGACATTGACCCCACCTACACCCTCGGCGACCTGGCCGCCCAACGGCAGGCCATCATCCGCCAGCTGGAGGCCGACGGTGTCATCAACCTGAACAAGGAAATCCCCCTGCCCCGGCTCATCCGCCACGTGGCGGTCATCTCCAGTGCCACCGCCGCCGGCTACGGCGACTTCTGCCGACAGTTGGAACAAAGCGGCTATGGCTTCGAGGTGCAACTCTTCCCCGCCGTGATGCAAGGGGACGGGGTGGAGCAAAGCGTGATAGCTGCCCTCGACCGCATTGCCACTAAAACCGACAGATGGGACGTGGTGGTCATTATCCGTGGCGGCGGCTCGTCCTTAGACCTCCACGGTTTCGACACCTACCTACTGGCCGCCAACGTGGCGCAGTTCCCGTTGCCCGTGCTCTCGGGCATTGGGCACGAACGGGACGACACGCTGGTGGACCTCGTGGCCCACACCCGTCTGAAAACGCCTACCGCCGTGGCCGCCTTCCTCGTACAACTCCGTGAGGACGAAGCCGTCCGTTTGTACCAACTCGCACAACGGTTGCAGCAAGCCGTAGCGGCACAGTTAGAGGGGCACGGCAAACAGTTGACCGCGCTGACCCACCGGTTGCAGCTCGCCGCCACGCAGTATGTGCATTGGCAACAGCAACGCCTGCTGCGCCATCAGACTCGGCTGGATGTGGGCGCGCAAATCGTGTTCCAAAACGAACGCCACCGCCTTGAGCTGTTCCGTCAGCGGGCGGCGCAGGCGGTAAAGGAGCGCATCAGCCAGGAGCGTCACCGGTTGGAAATGCAGGAGCGCAACCTGCAACTGGCCTCGCCCGAGCGCATCCTCCGCATGGGCTATACGCTGACCACGAAGGACGGCAAGGTGGTACAGTCGGCGGATCAGCTCGTACCGGGCGACCGCATCGTGACACACTTTGCCGACGGCGAACGGATCAGCGTGGTACAACCCTTTCAAGAATGAACAATAACTCCATCGTGATATGCCACAGAAAAGCAAGACCTACGAAGAAAAGTTGCAGGAGCTGGAGGAGAACGTAGCACAGATAGAAAGCCGCTCCCTCCCGCTCAACCAGCTCGTCGCGAAGCTGAAAAGTTCGCTCAAGCTCGTGGAGGAATGCCAAAAAGAACTGCAGCGCATAGAAACGGACGCTAACAGATTATTACAGCATGAGCAAGAATAAATTATCCAAGTTTGCCGACATGGAACACTACCCCCACGTGTTCCAAGCCGGTAACGTGGCGGTCGACCCCACGCCCTTCCCGCTGCGTGGCCGGTGGAACGAAGATTTCTTCCACAACGACCACCCCATCGTGTTGGAGCTGGGCTGCGGCCGGGGCGAATACACCGTGGGCTTGGGTCGCCTTTTCCCTGAAAAGAACTTCATCGGCGTGGACATCAAGGGAGCACGGATGTGGACGGGCGCGACAGAGTCGCTTCAGGCCGGCATGACGAACGTGGCCTTCCTGCGCACCCACATCGAGTTCATTGACCGCTTCTTCGCTCCCGGCGAGGTGGCGGAGATATGGCTCACCTTCTCCGACCCGCAGATGAAAAAAGCCACCAAACGCCTCACCTCCACCTATTTCCTCCAACGCTACCGCCGTTTCCTCCGCCCCGACGGACTCATCCACCTCAAGACGGACAGCAACTTCCTGTTCACCTACACCCGGCTGATGGTGGAGAAAAACCGGTTGCCCGTGGCGTTCCTCACCGATGACCTGTACCACACGCTCTCGGCCACGACCGACGAGGAAGTCCGCCAGATATTAGGCATACAAACCTACTATGAGCAGCAATGGATTTCGCGCGGTCTGACCATCAAATACCTCAAATTCCAACTGCCGCAAGAAGGCGAGCTGGAAGAGCCGGAGGTGGAAATAGAACTCGACGATTACCGCAGCTACAACCGCTCCAAGCGTTCGGGCTTGGAAAAGAGCAAATAAAACGGTCCCTGAAAACGTATTTTTGAAAACCTTTAAACACCAGACAGCCATGTTGAAGCATATAGTAATGTGGAAATTCATTGACGGCGCACAGGATAAATCCGCCGTTGAGCACGCCCTTTGGATGAAGTGCCATCTGGAAGCACTCGTGGGCGTAGTGCCTGAAATCAAGCAGTTGGAAGTGGGTGTCAACACGAGCAGCAGCCCGATGGCCTACGATGCCGTGCTCACCCTCGTGGTGGACGATGCCGAGGCCCTGCAGCGTTACCGCCAACACCCGGCCCATCAGGAAATATCCCAGTATTGCCATGCCGTACGCAGTGCCCGTGTGGTGGTAGATTATAAACTGTTGTAAGGTGATTAGGTTATAAGGTGAAGAGGTTATAAAGTTACTACGTAACTCGGTTATAAGGTTATGGGGTTATAAGGTTATAAAGATTGTGCCAGTGAGTGCAGAGCCAAGCTTGCTTGAGCTCTGCCGAGCGCAGCCAATCTTATGCAAAGTTACTACTGTGACACCTGAATACCATCCACTCAAATAGTAAATTTATAACCTCATAACCTCAGCAATAACCTCATAACCCAAAAACCTCATAACTTTGGGAGCACAGCGACCATCACCTTATAACCTTCTCTCACCCTCCCGACGTGCGCAACTCAAACAGACTGTAACCCATGCAACTCTATCCCAAACTCATCACAGACGCACTGGCCACCGTACGCTATCCCGGCACGGGCAAGAACCTCATGGAAGCCGGCATGGTGGAGGACGACCTCCGCATCGATGGCCTCAGCGTCAGTTTCTCCCTCATCTTTGAAAAATCAACCGACCCGTTCCTCAAATCCGTGGTCAAGGCTGCCGAAGCCGCCATCCACACCTATGTGGACAAGTCGGTACAGGTGACCATCCACACCAAGACTCTGCAGGCCGCCCGGCCCGAACCCGGCAAGATGTTGCCGCAGGTGAAGAACGTCATCGCCGTCAGTTCCGGCAAAGGCGGCGTGGGCAAGAGCACCGTGGCCGCCAACCTGGCGGTGTCCCTGGCCAAGCTCGGCTACAAGGTCGGACTGCTCGATGCCGACATCTTCGGGCCTTCCGTTCCCAAAATGTTCCACTTGGAGGCGGAACGCATCTTCGCCGAACAGCGCGACGGGCGGCAGCTCCTCATCCCGGCCTATAAATACGGAGTGAAGATACTCTCCATCGGCTTCTTCGTCAACCCCGACACGGCCACGCTGTGGCGCGGCGGCATGGCCTCGAACGCACTGAAGCAACTCATTGCCGACACCGACTGGGGCGAACTGGACTACTTTATCCTCGACACGCCTCCCGGCACCTCCGACATCCACCTCACGCTGCTCCAGAACCTGGCCATCACGGGAGCCGTCATCGTCAGCACCCCGCAGGCCGTGGCCCTGGCGGACGCTCGCAAGGGCATCGACATGTACCGCAACGAGAAGGTGAATGTGCCCATCCTGGGACTGGTGGAGAACATGGCGTGGTTCACTCCCGCTGAACTTCCCGAAAACCGCTATTACCTCTTTGGTCGCGAAGGCGTGAAGCGTCTGGCCGAAGAGATGCAGGTGCCGCTGCTGGGGCAAATCCCCTTGGTGCAGGGCATTTGCGAGAGCGGCGATGCCGGCGAGCCCGCTGCGGTGGCCGACAACACCATGACGGCCACGGCCTTCCTCGCCCTGGCAGAAGAGGTGGTGAAGGCTACGGAAAAGCGCAACCGCGAACAGCCCGCCACTACGATTGTAGAAATGAACAAATAGAATGGTAGCGGAACAGATGTACCCGCTGCCTTTTACCCCAAAAACTTTATTCCATGCAAATAGGTGATAAAGTGCGCTTCCTCAACGATGTGGGAGGAGGCGTAATAACCGGATTTCAAGACAAGCAGACCGTTTTGGTGAGTGATGCCGACGGTTTCGAGATACCCACGCTCATCAAGGACGTGGTGGTGGTGGAAACAGACAACTACAACATTGCCAAGAAGAAGTCCGCCCCGAAGACCGAAACTCCCAAGTCCGCCGAAGCTGAAGCCGAAGCCGAGGAAACGGATCTGGCCGACCTTCCCCTGAATTACACCCCTCTGCCGCAGGAACGGCGCGGAGCTGATGCACTCAACCTCAGTCTGGCATTCGTGCCGGCCCAGGTGCAGCGGGTGCCCGACACGACTTTCGACGTGTACCTGGTCAATGACTGCAACTACTACTTCCGTTATCTCCTCTTCCTGACCTCGGAGGGCGAAACAACCCTTCGCCACGAGGGCGAGCTGACTCCCAACACGAAGCTCTGCTTAGAAACACTGAACGCCACTGACCTACAACAGTGGGAACGGCCGCTCATACAGATCTTGGCCTACAAACGCGAAAAAGCGTGCCAGCCTAAATCACCCATGAACATTCAACTCCGCCCGGACCTCAGCCGCTTCTTCAAGCTCCACACGTTCCAGTCCACGCCCTTCTTCCGCACCCCGGCATGGCAGTTGGACATCGTGCGCGATGACGAACCTGCAAGGGGCACGCAAATTGACGCACAGGAAATCCGGGAGGCGATGCAAAGCGGCTCACCGGCCCGTGACGCAAGGGCAGCTACTCCTGCCTCACAGCCGGGACGCAAACAAAAAAAGGGAATGGAAATCATCGAAGTGGACCTCCATGCTCATAGCCTGCTCGACACATTGGTAGGGTTACAGCCTGCCGATATTCTGGATTACCAGCTGAAGGTCTTTACCGACGTGATGGAACAGCACAAGACGAAACGTGGACAACGCATCGTCTTCATCCACGGCAAGGGAAACGGCGTACTGCGTCAGGCTCTCCTAAAACTGCTCCAGACGCACTACCCTCAATGCCGCTGCCAGGATGCCTCTTTCCGCGAATACGGTTTCGGGGCCACGCTCGTCACCATATGAGGCGCAGTCCTTGGGATGAAACAACAAAGTGCAAATTCAAAACTCTTACCCTATGAAAAAGTTACTACTCTTCTTCCTCGCACTGGCCGGTATCGCATCGGTCTCGGCGCAAACAGTGCCCCTGAGTTACTGCAACGGCGAAATGGCCAGCAGTACCAACTACAAAGTAACGGAGCGTGGCTGGTTAGACTGCGCCCTGCGCCTGCCCGCATCGGCCTTGGCCGCCTATGATGGCGGACAGATTGACGGAGTCCGCGCAGCCATCGTGAAACGCCTCAACACCGACTCGCTCGTCGTATGGGTGCGCACCTCGCTCGACGGCCCCAACCTAGCCGAAAAACTCATCCGTCGTTCCGAAACGACACCCACCTTGCAGCAAGGCTGGAACGAGGTGCTGTTCGATACCCCCTACCAGCTCGACAATGTTGACAACGACCTGTTCGTAGGCTTCTCCATTTTCCAGAAGACGGGTCAGGAAATCATCTCGCAGGTGCAGCCCATCGTACCCAGTAGCTCCTACTACCGCTTCAACGGAGGAACATGGAAGGACATCAGTGCCACCGGCGTGGTGAGCGTCGAAGCCCTGATGGGTGGCGACAAGTTGCCCGCTCACGACCTGGGCATCTTCATCGGCACCATCTGTCCCTCGCCCACCACATCCTCCACCGCCATGCAGGCCACCTTGTTCGTCCACAACTTCGGCACACAGACCCTTTCGGGCTACAGCGTGCAGTTTGACCACGACGGAACAACCGTTGCCCCAGTCAGCGTGACGCAGACCATTGAGCCGGGACAAACCTTGGAAAGCCAGGTGATATTTGAGCCGGGTGTGGTGACAGACGAGCACACGGTATGGACCGCCACCATTACCGGCCTCACCGAAGGCGACGACGAGGTGGCTGCCAACAACTCTGTACAACCCACGTACGGCTTCCTGCGCAATGTGCTGATAGAAGAGTTCACCACGGAAAGATGCCCCAACTGCCCTTCCATGGCTGAATTGCTCCACGATATGCTCTCCAAGAAAGAATATGCCGACCGCGTCTACGCCGTAGCCCATCACGCCGGATACCACACCGATAGTTATACACTGGATGCCGACTACGACTACCTGGGTTTCTACTACGCCATTTCCGGCACCTTTGCCCCTGCCTTGATGATGAACCGCCGGCCCATCTATCCCAACTATTATTCCCCCAGCCAGCAGAATACCATCTTCCTGCCCAGTTCGCAGGAACAGGTGGAGGGCTATGCCAACACAGAATTGCGGCGCGGTGCCGACGTGATGCTGGATCTTGCACTGACCTACAATGAAGACAGCACGAACGTAACGGTGAATGTCGGCGCGCGCAAAAACTCCAACTACACCACGGCCAATCCCTATCTCAACGTGTACTTGCTGGAAAACGACATCTACACCCGTAATCAGAGCGGTTCCGGTGGCGAATTTTACCATCAGCACGTGAAACGTCAGTACAACTCCTCATGGGGCAGTCCGGTCAACTGGGACGGCAACGATTTCAGCTATACCTATACGTTTGACTTGGAAAGTGGCTGGAACAAGGACAACATGGAAGTGCTTGCCTTTATCTACAATTACGGCAGCAGCTACGCCAACCGCGAGGTAGACAACTGTGTCCGCTTGAAGCTAAAGGATGCCAAATCGGAAACCACCGGCATCCTCCCGGCCACGGGCACCCATGCCGCCACCATAGTGGCCCGCTACGACCTGATGGGCCGTCCCGTGACCGAGGCAGCCAAGGGCGTACAGCTCATCCGCCTGTCCGACGGCTCTGTACGTAAGATAGTTAACAAATAAGAGAAAAGACAGCGCAAAATCACTGCTAACAGATGTGTGGGGCTGCACGGTAAAACATAATTACCTTGCAGCCCCATCATATTAGCCTGTTGATATCAGGCAAAGTCTTGTATGCTCCTATGCAAAAGGATGCTTACATAGGTATACAACAAAATCCGGCCGAACTGATTGAAAAAGATTGCGCTAATGAAAGCAGCAAATCAGGTTCATTCAGTTCGGCCGGATTAGTTATCTACGTCCCTTAACAAGCACGTTCAATGTAGGCCACCACATCGCCCTTATTGACGTGGGCACCCTGTTTGGCATTGATTTCAACCAATTTGCCACCCAGAGCTGCGGGAATTTCAAGGATTTGTCCGTGGTTATTCTCAATGTAGCAGAAGAAGTCGCCCTCTTTGTATTCCTTGCCAATGAAGGGTTCGATGCTCTTCACGCATTCGCCGTCGCCTCCGATTTCCCACAGCAGCGTACCGCTTTCGGGTGCTACGATAGCATCGGCCTTGGCGTGTTTCAGAGCCGCAGCCTCTTCCGGTGTCATACCGGCTGCACCGGCTTTGTCCTTGGCAGCCTGCAGATCGGCTAAGAAACGCTTCTTGGCAGCTCCGCTCTTGTAGTCGCGATACTGCGTTTCGTGCATGGCAAACTCGAAGAGTTCTTCATCGTCTTCGCCGCGTTCCCATCCGTTCTCTTCCATCTCCTTGATGAAGCGATCGAGTTCGTCGGGATAATAGCTCTGCGGGTCGGCATCAGTGAACTCGAAGCCCTTTTCCTTGGCCAGTTCCTTGATTTCGGGATCAACCTCACCGGGCAACCGTCCGCTCTTGCCGAGAATCATACCCCAGATAGAGTTGTCCATCATGGAGTAGCGAGGCTTGCCCATCGACTCCGTGAGGAGGTTCATCAATGCGATGTTCTTGACATATTGCGAGAAAGGAGTTACCAAAGGAGGATAACCCACGCGCGGCCATACATAGGCCACCTCGTCGAAGAGTTTCACGAGCAGTTCGTCTTCCGAGTATTCCGGTTCGCCTTTCGCCTTGCGGTTATTGTTGATAGCTCCCATCACGCCGGTGAGGTCCGCCATCATCGAACCCATCATGCCGCCGGGCAGTCCGCAACCCAGGAGCAGAGAACTCATCAATTTGTTAGAGGGGTTCATGAAGTAACCCAAGAAATCGTCAATAAACTCTTGGGTGAGTTTACGAGCCTCCATGTAAGCCTCCATGTTGATTTCGGGCACATCGAAACCGGCGTGCTTCAGCATGCTCTGCACTGAAATCACATCCGGATGCACCTTACCCCACGACAGAGGTTCAATGGCAGTGTCAATCACATCGGCACCGTTGCGGCACACTTCGAGGATGGTGGCCATCGACAGGCCCGGACCCGAGTGGCCGTGGTATTCGATGATCACTTCGGGATGCTTGTCCTTGATCATCTTGGTGAGTCGGCCCAGCATGGCGGGCTGGCCGATACCGGCCATATCCTTCAAGCAGATTTCAGGTGCGCCGGCCTCAATGAGCTGGTCGGCGATGTGGGCGTAGTATTCGGCCGTGTGGATGGGCGAATTGGTGATACAGAGCGTAGCCTGCGGTGTCATGCCTCCCTCGATGGCATACTTGATGGAGGGGATGATGTTGCGCACGTCGTTCAGTCCACAGAAGATGCGGGTGATGTCCACGCCCTGTGCGTGTTTCACCTTGTACATCAAACGGCGCACGTCAGCCGGTACGGGGAACATACGCAGGGCGTTCAGTCCACGGTCGAGCATGTGGGTCTTGATACCTACCTCGTTGAAGGGCTTGGTAAAGGCACGCACGGCCTGATTGGGATTTTCGCCATAGAGCAAATTTACCTGTTCAAAGGCTCCGCCGTTGGTTTCCACGCGGGCAAAACAACCCATCTTTATGATTACGGGGGCTATCCGCTCCAACTGGTCCTTGCGCGGCTGGAACTTGCCGCTGCTCTGGAACATGTCGCGATAGACTAAACTAAATTGAATTTTGCGTTTGGTCATACTGGTGTATTAAAGTTTTGAATTTGCGGTGTAAGAAGAGATACATTGCGCAAAAAGTAGCTTTATGCGCAATTTTGTTGCAAAAGTAGTGTTTTTCTTCTGAGCTGTCGAGTATTTTTGCAAAAAGTATATCGTTTACCACACAGCTCTGTGCAAATAAATGAGTGAAGACCAGACAGAAAAACAAAACAACAGGAAAAAAGGATAATCCTTCTCTTCCTGTTGTCGATGTACACTCTCAGGGGTTCGAACCCTGGACCCACTGATTAAGAGTCAGTTGCTCTACCAACTGAGCTAAGAGTGCGTAATGTAGAAAATAGGTTGTACACTCTCAGGGGTTCGAACCCTGGACCCACTGATTAAGAGTCAGTTGCTCTACCAACTGAGCTAAGAGTGCATACGCAACGAAAAAGCGTTCAAAAACCGTTCTTTTAAGAGCAATGTCCTTGGACTTTTTGCACCTTTCCCGTTTTGCGAGTGCAAATGTATTGCTTTTTGTCTTCTTAACCAAATCTTTCTCTACATTTTTAGCATATATCTACTAATTAACCGATGTAGTGAAATAAAGTAGTGGGATTCCATAACGACGAAAGTGGGACTTAGATAGCTAAAACAACTGCTTTGCAGGCAGCAAGGGCATCACCCCAATGCCACAGAGATAAACCACCGGAAGAAATGGTATCTCCCGGTGATTTGATAAACTTATTTAGCAAGGGCTTGTTATTCATCCTCCAGGGCATCCCACATGGAATGGTCGTTTCCCTTTTTGTTGGACAATTCCTGAAAGTTATTTCCGGCTTTTCCGCCGTAGACACCAACGCTGTTACCATCGCTCCCTGCCAAAGGAAGGGAGAGAGTCAGCCTGAGGGAATGGCTGGCAGGGGAAATATAGGTTCTTTTCATTATTGTTTTGTTTAGGATTTATCGGATGTTTTGAGCATGGACGTAACATTTCACACCGTTCACGATGTAGAGGCCGGGCTGGGTGATGCGTGCCAAGCGGCGGCCCTGCACGTCGTAGATAACGGCGTTTTCGGGAATGCGTCCCTGAAGCTGGCCGATGGCCGTTTCCACACCGCCGAAGTCGAAGTGGAAGGCCATGGCATTCCCGCCGGCAGACGGTGCATAGGCCATGTAAATCTTGTTGGCCGAAACGCGGAAGTAGCCGCCATTGTCGGTGTCGTCGATGGAAACGGTTTCGGTGATGGCATTGCCGCTCTCATCAATTTCGCCCGTTTCCTGCGTATAGCTCTGGCTGCCGTCGGCGAAGTATTCCAAGTATGCCTTGTACAGACCAACCTGTTCGTCCATCACGCCGAAGAGATAGTAGTTCGTACCGTCTTCGCCGGCAAGGTAGCGGAGATAGGGCGAGCCACTGAGCAAGTTGTCCGCCGGGGCAGTACCTTCACTGGCAGAATAGTTCAGGTTGTAGCTGCCTTCCGCACCACAGAGCACAACACCCGTATGAGCCGGGATGATGTCGGTGATTTCCGTGAGCGTGGCCGTGCCTGCCGTTTCGCCGCTCTGTTCTGTCACTTCGCCCTGTTTGATGTAGTAAGCCTGAAGGCCGGTGGGGAGAATGACGGGATAAGCGGAGTAGAATCCGGCATAGCCGTAGCTTGACATCGACAGGGTGTGAACCACAGCAGTTGCATCAGCTTCCTCTATACGCCATGCGGAGGCACTGTTGGCATCGCCGGCATAGACAACCAGGGAGTTTCCACTGCCCTGCGCGTGGATGGGGCTGCCGTTGATCATGATGTTCAGCACGCCACCGCCCAGCCGAACGAAGGTGACGGGTTGTTTGGTGGTTTCCGACAGGGTGCGCGGCTGATACGGTCCTGTAGCATCCCTCGTGAGATACGTTCCTGTGTGGAGGTTGCGCAGGTAGTAGTTGCTGCCGTCCTGTTCGAAGCACCATACTGCCGTGGCATCGGTAGTTTCCTTCGACTTGTTCCACATGGCCGTATGGCTGGCCGGGTCGGCATAAGCCAAAGCGTCGGAACAGTAGCCGTTCTCAGCAGGGTAAGCATTGCGCAGCACGTAGAACTTGTCGGTGGAGGGTTGTGTCACGACGAGTGCCTCGTTGGCGGCCACCAGTGCATCGTAAGCAGCGGTCAGCGATGCGTCTGTCACGTCTTCCGTGCCCCACCCTGCGAGTTGCGAAGTGGCTGTGTTGAAGGCAGTGGTGTAGGCCGTGGCCAGGGCGGTCGAGTAGTAACCGATGGCTGAAGCGTCCTCAAGGTCAGCGGGGAAGGTATTCTCCGTCGTGGTCAGGTCGAACTTCGCCTCATTGTGGTAATAATTGTAGAGCGTGTAGTACGCGTCGCTTCTGCCCCAAATGTCGACTTCCTCGAAACGGAAGTTCGAGCCGGGGTCGCCGGCTTGGTTGTAGAAGCCCATGTTATTGGTCACACCGCCATGGTTACTCATGTAGAACGTGGTGGTGGTTGTCGTCTCGCCGGAGGTTGTCACCTTATCGGCGGTGATGTTGTACCAGCCGCTTATAGAGTTGGTGTTGGAGATGGTCCACTCGTTCGTACCGCAGTCAGCAGCCTCTACCGGTTGGGAAATGATTTTGTCGGGGTCTTGGGCAAAGTCGCCGGAAGTACAAGCTACCACCAAGCTGGGCGTGGCTTTGTTGACAATGCGCACCTTCGGGGCTTCCGTACCCTTCACAAAGTACCAGCCCTGACGGTCGTTTCCGGCTTCGAAGGTTGCGAGCTTGATCTTGTTCTCTTGCCCCTGGCCCTCATCAGCCGTACGGCTTTGGAACACGGGGTAACCGTCGCGGTTGATGACAATCTTGTAGTACGTGGGATTCTCCGTGTCGGTGGTCAGCTTCACGGGCAGGGCAGCATAGCCGATGGCTTCTTGCAGGGCAGCCTTTTGGGCTTCGAGCAGCGTAACCTGTGCGGCCAGTTCTTCAGCCGTAGCGAGTCCGTTGACATTCACAGCCTGTGCCGTTGCAAGAGCTGCCGTCACGGCGTTCAGGACTTCGTCGGTAAGGTTGAGAGAGTTCTGGTAAGCAGCCTTCAACGTGGTACACTCGGCATCAACATAGCAACCGGCATAGAGCGTTTGCAGTGCCGCAATGGCAGCATTGATGACCGTTCGGTCTGCCGGGTTCTGGAGCTGGTAGAGCAAATCATACTGGGCCTGCAAGTCCGCCTTAGCCTGCTGCAGTTGGTCAACCGAAGTGGCCATGTTGTAGGTTGTCTGGGCTGCCTTGATGGCATCATCGGTTTCAAGCAGAACTTGCGAAGTAACGAATTGGCTGGCATCGTCAGCAACAGTAGCGTTCCGCGCTATTTTCGTCATCCAGAAATCACCCATAGCGAAGAAATAATGTCCGCCATACTGAGTAGCAGCAGGACCACTGCTTCCTGTCACTACAAAGCGAAGATAACGGTAAGGGGCACGCGCACGGATAGTTGATGAAGTCCAGACTGTTCCACGGCTGGTGTAAGCCGGTAACGGATTGCTTCCGTCTGTTGACTTAAAAGTGGCCAGTAACTGGCTGAAATCGCTTCCATCATTGCTCGCATAGACACTGATAACGGTGGGGTGCGGAGATTGTCCGTTTGCTTCAGCCGGAGTACGCACCGAATAAGCGAACTTAAAATCTTCTATCAAATTACCCTCGCCCATGTCCACTTGCAGGTAATGGTCTTCGCTCACGGCAGTGCCGCTCCATTGGCTGTGGAAGTAGGTAGAAGAGTCGTCGTCCAACAGCGCACTGACGCCACCACCATCGTTCGCTCCGCCTACAACATTCTGGTCGGCATTGGAGGAGATGTAGTAAGCGGCGGCGGCTTCCGTACACTGAAGTGTCAGGGCCGTTTCAGTATTCTCAACGGTACCGCACTCGCGCAGCAACGTCTGCGTGTTGCCGATCACTGTCTGCAGCGCTGCTTTGGCAGCATTCAGCTCGGTATTCTCACCGTCTTCATAGGCGGCGAGCAGGGCGTTGTAGGCCGTTTCGAGCGTGTTGTATTGGTCGTCTAACTGCGTCTGGGTAGCCTCCGCATTGGCCAGCAAGGTGTTGGCATCGACCATGGCATCGGCAGCGGCAATCAGGGTTGCGTCGGTCAGCGTGGTGTACTTGGCATCTTTGGAGTTCACCGCGCTTTCGGTACGGGTCAGTCCCAGCTCAGCCAAGCCGAACCAGTGGTGTCCGTTGACGGTGCCGAAATGGGTGGCATTGGTCACGGTCAGGCGAATGAAGCGGTAGCCTGTACCCTCAGTGGCCAGCGTGGGCGAAGTGTAGCTTGCACCGCGCTCATTGCCTGGCAGTCCGTTGGCATCCTTTGTCAGGGAAGCCAGGGTGGTAAAGTTGCTCACGTTGCCTTCGCCATCCACGGTATTGCTACCCGCCACGGTGATGGCGGTGGGCGCATCGGTGTTGCCGGCACCGGTGGGGAGGGTAACGTAGTTGAAGGTGAACTGCTCCAAGGAGCTGCCTTCGCCGCAGTCTATCTGCAGGTAGTGGTCTTCGTCGAGCGAAGTGCCGGTCCATTCGGAGTGGTAGTAGGTGGTGAGGTCGCCGTCGGTGAGCAGGTCGGTGCCGTGGCCTTGCTCCACAGAGTTGGAGGAGATGCGGTACTTGCTCATGTCCTGTGCGCCCTTTACGCTGACATCGGCCATCTGGTCAATCAGTGCCTGCGTCTTCTCGGCCAATTCTCTCAGGTTGGTCTGTGCCACCATCACCTCGTTCTTGCTCACCATGGTGATGTACCAGTGGGAGTTTTCGTTGGCCGTGTCACCCCAGCCCACGATGTTGTTGCTGCCGTCCTTGTGGATGAGTTGGTTGTTGCTGGGATACTTGATGCCCCAAGATCCGTCCTCATTATCAAGGAGCGTGTAGCCGTAAGGTGTTTCGCCGACCAAAAGTTCCACGCTCTGCACCAGATTGGCGACGTAATCGTCGCCATAGCTCTTGTTCTTAAGATAATAGGTGTCCGCTGTGCTGCCGGCTTCAAATACCCACTGTCCGGCTTCGGGCACACTGGCCACCACTACGCCACCACTGACAACAGAGGTGATTACTTTCTTGGTGGTAGTGGTGTTGCCGTCCGTTGTGGAGGGCACCGCTTCGCTCAGGTAGCGCGTATTGTCATTCTTGTTCACCAGCACACAGGTGCTGCCCGGCTCAAGGGTCACGCGGGCGTACTCGTTGGCCATCACGTTTTGGTACTCTTCGTTGAGAGCCTGATAGGCCGAAACGTAAGAACCTGTCTCGGCATTGTTGTAAATGCTCAGTGCCTGCCCGTAGAGCGTTTGCAGCTTCTCCACAGCCGCACTCTTGTAGAAGCCTACCTTGGTGTAGCCGTTCGTGCCGCCTTCGTCCACCACGGCCAGCACTTGGGCCGCCTTGTCCAGCGCGCCCTTGATCAGGCTCTCGGCGGCAGTGCTGCCTTCATAGGCCACTTCGGTCACTTGGCCATTGGCTGTCAGCACGGTGACCACCGCCGTACCCTTGGCAATGGCCGAGGCTGTGGCATCGTTAACGGGGAAGGAATAGTCGGAGGAGAAGGCCAGCAGCTTGCCGTCGGCATCGTAGACGAAGAAGCCCACGCCGCCCGTAGCTC
Source organism: Bacteroidales bacterium (assembly GCA_022773145.1). Lineage (GTDB taxonomy): Bacteria > Bacteroidota > Bacteroidia > Bacteroidales > Bacteroidaceae > Alloprevotella. Next base: position 9,749 of record JALEYW010000059.1, on the reverse strand, counting down.
CCGAGAGCTGGGCAACGCCGTCAGAAACAGTGAGGTCGTAGGTGCCGCTCACGGGCGACTTCGTTTCATCCTGGAAGGAGGTGTAACCGCCCAAGTCGGAGAAGGTGGTGCCGTCCCACCAAGCGCGCGGCGTGGTGCCGTCGTGCTTCACATAGGTGTCGCCGGTGGTGTAGTCATTGATGAAGAGTATTTCGCGGTTTTCGCGATAGCCCTTTGCCTTGACACTGGCAATGGCGGCATCGATGTCGGCCTGTGTCTGCGTGTATTCGGCATTGGAGTAGTCACCCACAAAACGCTTGTTCATGACCTCGAAGAAGCCGTAGGCGCGGAAGAACTCGGTGAGGTCCTCGCCGGCGGCATCGCACACTTTCTTGTAGAAGTGGAGCAAACTGGTCTTGCCCTGCTGGTCGTACTGGATGACCATCGGGTCGCGGCGGAGCATCTCGAAGAGGCGGGGCACGAACTTGGTGTTGTGGCCCACGAGGTGGTAGTAAAGCCAGAGCTTGTAGTACATTTGGGTCTGTGCCCAAATGTTGTTGGTGAAGAAGTCGTGTCCTTCGGTGTTGTAGGCTTCGAGCACGCTGGTAAGGTCGCCCTGTCCCTCGGCAGTGCGCGAGGTGCCGCGACCGTCGTACCACACGGCCACGTTCGAGAACATGTTGTTGGACACCTCAGTCAGGCCGCGCATGTTGAGCAGCGTCTGGTGCTGGTGGCCGATTTCATGTCCCGGTCCCCACATGACACCGCCCGTTGTGTTTTCGTTGGTCATGCCGCCGATGATGTCGGGCAGGGTGCTGTAGTTGTAGTTCGAGCTGGTCGAACCACCGGACATGTAGCCCGTGCTGAGCGTGATGGCCAAACCGTGCATGCGGTAGTGCTTGGAGTAGTCAACGCCGAAGTTCTCAGCGCCGTCGTTGCCGGTGTAGGTGAAGATGTCGTGCTTCGTTTCGTCCTGAGCATGGTAGCGGGCGTTGGCCTCAGCCATCTCCTCCTCGCTGAGTAATCCCATGACGAGGCGTTCGCTCATCATGATGCGGTCCCAGCGTTCGAGCCATTGGGCAATGTTCACGCGGCGCGTGCTATCCTCCTGCTTGTTGAACCAGTAGCTGGTGCAGTAGTCGGGATGAGCCTGTTCGGGGCTTTCATAGCAGAACTGGAAAATCATGTAGCGTCCCATGATAGTGAGGTCCTCCATGACGTTGCGCTCGGCATAGTAGTCCCAGTCGCCTTCGTTGTCGCCCTTGGGGTAGACACAGTTGGACTGGAGCAGGTTGTCGTTCTCGGCGGTCGGCGTTCCGTCGGCCTTTGTCAGGTGGGTTTCGAGGGACGTGAGGTTGCGACCATTGTCGCAGCCCGAGGTGGCCGCATTGTGCGCCCAGAGGTCATCGCCCACGGCATTATAGAAGCCGTTGATGTTGCCGCCCTCGATGTGGATTTTCATGTCGGGAAAGTCCGTGAGGTCGAAGTCGGCCTTATTGGTCTTGCCGTCCCACGACTTGAGGGTCTTGGCGGTATAGTAGACGCAGGTCCAGGTTTTGTCGCCCCAATAGGGAATGACGTTCAGACCCTGGTGCAGCTCCACACCGTCGTTGTAGTTGCCGCCCTGTCCGTGGCCCACATAGCTGCCGAGATAGAGCGAGGCGTTGGCGGGCACCTCCTGGTCGACCATGACGAAGAGCACCTGACGGTAATTGCCGAAAATGCCGGTGGGGTTGTTCAGGTTGGTGTGTACGTTGATGCCCAAGCCGCTGTTGGTGCAGTCGCGCTCGGTATAGACTTCATAGTTCTGAATGCGGAAGCGTTTGGCATAGTCGCCGTCCCATGCGGGCTTCGAGCTGTCGTAGTTGCTCTCGGTCCAGGCTTCTTTGAGCGTAGCGTTGCCCGTCTGTTCCTTCCATATCTTCAGCACCATGTTTCGCAGCGTGGGGGGCAGAGCCAGATACTGGGCATCGGCCGTCAACTGCTCCTCGCTTTTGGAAGCGTAGCTGGATTGCAGGTTGGTGCAAGCCTTGTCGGTGAAGAGGGCGTCGAGGGCCGACTGGAAACTGCTGACTTGCGCGTCGGTGTACATCACCGTCTCTAACTGAGTCCAGTTCTCCGCAATCGTAGCCGCATCGATGTCAACCCGGGTTATGTCCCACTGGGTGGAGGCGTTGTCCGACGACCAGCCCACCACGTTGCGGCTACCGTCGAGGTGCATCAGCCTCTTGCCCGTGGTGACGTTGTCGACACTGAGCGTGTTGTGCGTGGTGCCCACGGTCTGCAGGTAGAGATAGGTGTTGTCGGTGGTGCCTGCGTCTACCAGCTGCCAGCGTGTGCCGGCGCCTTTGCCCTGCAGGTAGAGGCCGTTGCCCAGGTTGCGCAGGCGGTAGGTATTGTCTTTCACTTCACTGACGTACCACAACTGGGGATAGTCGGCCGCCGTGGAGGTGGATGTGGCGGTTTCGCCGTTTGCGCCGGCCAAGGTGGTGGCTGCCAAGGCGTAGGACGACTGGCCTACGTTGGTGAAGCGGTACACCTTTCCCTGCTCCAAAACCGAAAGCTGGGCCTTGGAGACGAGTGCGGCGGAAAACAGCGACAGGAGGAGGGTTATCCTCCAAAACAAACTGTTTTTCATGATATTATTTAAGTTTAATTATTGTAAGAGTAAAAGAAAACGCTGGTTTCCACAACGTTTTGCGCGGCAAAGCTATGGCTTTTTCGTGTTTTTTAAAACACTTTCAGCCTTTATTTTTTGCAAATTTTACCTCAAAATAGACAAAACCGAAGAAAAAGTAGATAAATTCAAGGTTCCCGGTTGACATATAAGACTATTTAACCGTGTTTGCGGTAGTCATAAGGTGATGACAGTGATGGGGAATGCCGACCATTGGCGGCGTGGCGGAACTGAGTAAAGCAAGCGCACGGAATCTTGCCGGCAAGCAGGAAACTTCACAAAAAATTAACGGCTGACGGCGGCGCGGAATATTTCTTTGTGCTAACATTGCACCACGAAACGGGAGGCAAGCGGTGACGTTCTGCCTTTCATCCCATCGTTTTATCCATTCCAAAACAACATCAGGAACCATGTCAGCGAAAATCTTAGTGGTAGACGACGAACCCGATTTGCGGGAAATCTTACAATGTAATCTCGAAAACGCGGGCTACGAGGTGGACACGGCAGAAAGCGCGGAGGAGGCTCTGCATATCCTCTCACCGGCCCACAGCCTGATATTGCTCGACGTGATGCTGGGCGGCATGTCGGGCTTCAAAATGGCCGAACGGCTGCGCAAGGACCTCGACAACAAAATCCCTATCGTGTTCCTCACGGCCAAGGACACCGAACGGGATATGCTCACGGGGTTCTCGGCAGGCGGCGATGACTATATCTCGAAACCGTTCTCGCTCCACGAAGTGCTGGCCCGCGTGAAGGCGGTGCTCCGCAGGGCACAACGGGAGGAAATACCCGCACTGCTGAAGGCGGGCAGCATCAGCCTGGACTTTGAAAAGAAAATCGTGGTGGCAAACGGCGAACGCCTGAAGCTCTCGCCCAAGGAATTTGGCATCCTCAGCATGCTCGTGCGCCACCCGGGAAGGGTGTTCACTCGCGAAGAGATTTTGGCTGAGGTGTGGCACGGCGATGCTTTCGTGCTGGACCGCACGGTGGACGTTCACATTGCCCGCATACGCCGCAAACTGGGGGATGGGGCGGTGCACCTCACGAACCGACAGGGATATGGATATTGTTTTGAGGAGGATGCGTGATGCCGAAACTGACTTATAAGACTAAACTGCTGCTGAACTTCACCGCGCTGTTCGCCGTGTTCACGCTGCTGCTGGTGCTTTTCCAATATAACCGCGAGAAACAGTACAAACGGGAACTGCTGGAGGAACGCCTGCGCTGTTATGCCAACGTGGTGGCGGGACAGACGGTGGACAGTCTGCCGGCAACGGGTCACGAGGCGTGGCAGGAACCGGCGGAACTGTTGCCTCCCGAACTGCGCCTGACCATCGTGGACCGCAGGGGGAAGGTGCTCTTCGAGAACTCGGGCCACCGACTGGAGGAGATGGGCAACCACTTGGGACGGCCCGAGGTGCAGGCGGCCTTGCTGCGCGGCGAGGGGTCGGACATCAGGCTCTCCACCACCGAACACCGCGAGTTTTTCTATTTTGCCAAGGTTTTCGGCCCGATGGTGGTGCGCGTGGCGTTGCCGTACGACGCGACGGTGCAAACGTTCATGAAGGCTAACAATATGTTCCTCTGGTTCGTGTTGATGCTCTTCCCCGTGGTGCTGGTACTCCTTATCTATATATCGGACCGCTTCGGAAAGGCCATCACGGGACTGAAACAGTTCATGCGCTCGGCCGACCGGGGACTGGTGGACTACGACCACATTGAGTTTCCACGCTCAGACTTGGGCGACGTGGCGCGCGGCATCATGGCGAAATACCGGCAGCTGGAAGAGTCGAACCGCACGATTGCCAACGAACGGGAACGCCTCGTGCGCCATTTCCACTACTTCGGCGAGGGTATCGCCATCTTCTCGCCGGCACGGCAGTGCCTGTATGCCAATGCGCGCTTCATGCAATATGTCAACGTGGTGCTGGAACGACCCACGGCCAACATGGATGCGCTGTGGCAGTCGGATGCGCTGCAACCGGCCCGTGAGTTCCTGCAACTACACGGCGGCAGCCGGCCCATGGCGGAGGAAGCACCGATTTTCCGCTATTCGCTCCGGGCGGGCAGCTCGACCTTTGCCGTACAGCTGTTGGTGTACAGCGACGGGGGATTTGAACTCACACTGACGGACATCACGGCGGCTGAGAAGACCCGCCTGCTGAAGCAGCAGATGAGCAACAACATCACGCACGAACTGCGCACACCAGTGAGCAGCGTGAGGGGCTATCTCGAAACTATCCTGAACTGCTCGGGACTGGCTGAGGAACGGAAGCATTATTTCCTCGAAAAGGCACTGGCGCAGGTGGTGCGCCTGACCGACCTGATACGCGACGTGGCGCTGATCACGAAAACGGAGGAGGCGGCGGAACTCATGCCGCGCGAAACGGTGGACATAGCACAGTTGGTCAGCGGGGTGCAGGAGGACTTGCACGAACTGCTCCAACAGGCGGAAATGCGGGTGGTGGTGAAACTGCCCGAGGAGATGACGCTTTACGGAAACTATTCGCTCGTCTACGCCATCTTCCGCAACCTGCTCGAAAACAGTGCGCGCTATGCCGGACGCAGCGCGGAAATCCATGTGGTGTGCTACAATGCCACGGCCGAAACGTTCTACTTCTCCGTTTACGACACGGGACGGGGCGTGCCGGAAGAACACCTACCCCGACTGTTCGAGCGCTTCTACCGTGTTTCCGAAGGCCGCACCCGCGACGGCGGCGGCACGGGGCTGGGACTTTCCATCGTACGCAATGCGGTCCGCTTCCACGGCGGAGACATCTCGGTGCGCAATCGCCGGGAGGGCGGTCTGGAATTTCTCTTCACGCTCAGCCGGAACTCGGAAAGAATTGTCAAGCCGTGAACAAAGCACGGCTATAAAAACAGGACAAACCAACAGCCCCGGATAATTCCTCTGACACAGCGAGTCAGAGAAATGATCCGGGGCTGTTTGCTCTCAAAAGGAAAACTATAGAAAGCTATAGATTACTATAGATTACTATAGATTACTATAACTAACTATCGAAATCTATAAAATCCAGCCGCCTTAGCCGTAAATCACCTTGCCGTTTTCATCCTCGTAAGGTTTGAGGTCCTTGGCATACTGGTTCATGGCGCGGAGGCTCATACCCATGCTGGAGAAGCCGCCGTCGTGGAAAAGGTTCTGCATGGTCACCTTGCGAGTGAAGTCGGAGAACATCATGACGCAATAGTTAGCGCATTCCTCGGCATTGGCGTTGCCCAGCGGCGACATCTTGTCGGAGAAGTCCATCATGTTGTCAATATCCTTGATACCTTTGCCGGCAGTGGTGGCGGTAGGACTCTGCGAAATGGTGTTGACGCGCACGTGCTTTTCGCGGCCGTAGATGTAACCGAAAGAGCGGGCGATGCTCTCCAGCATACTCTTGGCATCGGCCATGTCGTTGTAACCAAAGAAAGTGCGCTGCGAAGCCACGTAAGTGAGTGCTACCACTGAGCCATACTCAGCAATGGCGTCGAGCTTCTTGGCCACCTGAAGCATTTTGTGGAAGGAGATGGCAGAAATGTCGAGGGTTTTCTGGAGATAACCGTAGTCCAGATCATCGTAAGTGCGATGCTTGCGCACGTTGGGGCTCATACCAATGGAGTGAAGCACGAAGTCCACCTTGCCACCCAGCACCTGCATGGACTCTTCAAATACTTTTTGCAGGTCTTCTACGCTTGTGGCATCTGCCGGGATAACCGTGGCGCCAATCTTCTCGGCCAGCTGGTCGAGGGTGCCCATGCGCAATGCCATCGGCGTATTGCTGAGCGTTATCTGTGCGCCTTCTTCAGCAGCCTTTTCAGCTACTTTCCATGCAATGGAGTCTTCGTTGAGCGCGCCGAAGATGATGCCGCGCTTGCCTTTCAGTAAGTTGTGAGTCATTCTTTTCTTTCTTTAATAAGACCTAATTATCGTGCGCAAAAGTAGGTAGAATGTGCAAAAGAGGCAAAGAAATTGGCGGTTATGTGCCCAGAACGACCGGATTTTTATCCTTACCGTGCGAAAATGCTTGGCAGGCTTGTCAACGGCGACGTGTCCAGATGATAATGACGACGGCCGGTATGATGAGCAGGATACCCGTAAGCACCTGCCACGTGAATGCTTCATGGAACACAAGGCAACCTACCACTACTGCCGTGAGGGGTTCCAAGGCTCCGATGACGGCTGTCATCGTACTGCCTATTTGTTTGACGGAAACCACCAGACACACATTCGTTACGATGGTGCAGATGAAGGCCAGGGCAACGAGGTTGCCAAATTGCAAGCTGTTGCTGATGGGCTGGAAACTGTTTTGCCGCAAAGCTTCGGCCAGAAAAATCAAGGCACCGATGAAGAGGATGTAAAACACGAGTTTGAGGCTATCCATGTTTGCCGCCCGCGAGCGGTTGACGCGAATGAGGTACAGCGCATAGCATACGGCGGATATGAGCACGATGATGATGCCGTGCAAGCTGGTATGCCCCGTGGGGTCCCAACAGAGTACACCCACACCGGCCACCGACATGATGATGGCGAGGATGGTGCTCAGGCGACGGGCTTCATGGTAGAAGGTCATCATCAGGAGTGCCGTGACCACAGGGTACATAAAGTGGAGCGTGGTGGCCACGCCACTCGACATATAGTTGTAGCCGTCGATGAGGAAAAGGGCGGAACCGTCGGAGATGAAGGAGAGATAGATGAGCGTGACGAGTTCGCCTCGCGTCACCTTGAAGTCCTGCCTCCGCACCAACATCACCAAACCGATGAAGAGGGCGGCAAAACCGAAACGGTAGAAAAGGATGGAAGGGTCGGACATGAAGTCGGCCGGCAAGCCCTGCTTGATGGGCAGGGTGAAGAAGGGGATGAAGCCGTAACAGATGGCGGCCAACAAGGCGGCGATGGTGCCGACAAGAGCAGCGTTTTTCATGATTGTACAGGTAAGGTTGAGGATAGAGAGAATAGTGATGCGCACAATGCCGGTTTACCATCCATTAAAATGGACATTGTCCGCGTTGTACTTGTCCTTGGGCTGCGGGTCGCCTTTCGGGTAACCGATGGGGATGAGGTTGAGCGGAATGATGTGTTCCGGCAGTTGGAGGGCCTGGCTCACCGCCGTCTGGCGTTCTTCGTAGGGATATACTCCCGTCCACACGGCACCCAGCCCCATGGCCTCTGCGGCCAACAGCAGGTTTTCCGTGGCGGCGGAGCAGTCGAAGGTCCAGTTGGTGGAAGGTTGGCCCTTGTCGTCCGTTACGCTCAGGTCGCCACAAACCACAATCGCGGCGGCAGCCTCCGGCAACATTTTGGCATAGGGCAGTTGTTCGGACAGCGCGGCAAGCGCCTCTTTGTCGTCAATCACCACAAACTTCCAGGGGCGCATATCGCGCCCTGTGGGAGCCGCCATGGCAGCGCGCAGCAAAGTGTCGAGCTGTTCACGGCTCACGGCGCGGTCCGTATACGCCCGCACACTTTTGCGGTTGAGAATGTTTTGGAACACCACTTCCGACTTGCCCGGAGCAGCAGGGGCATCGGCTTGCGCTTGGCTGACATAAACCAGCCGCACCAAACTGGCCAACAGGGCGAAGGCCAATAGCAAGGAAACAATTTTGTACTTGTTCATGGGAAGAAAGGAGAATAACGTATTATTTCTTAGTTTCGGAGATTAAGAGGGATGAGGTTATGAGGGATGAGGTTATGAGGGATGAGGTTATGAGGTTATAAGATTACTATTTGAGCGGCAATGTTCAAGCGTTACAAATGTTACTTTATAACCTTATAACCTTCAACTTTGCAAAAGTTGAATTACTTATCATTTTCGGAAAGGTCGAGCAGTTCACCCACCGGGCAGAAGCAATGGCACCAGAGATGGGGCACGAAACAGCTGGCCACCACGAAACAACCTGCCAACGCAAGTACCACAGGCGAGGCACTTTGCACCAAGAAAGCGGTGAAGGGCTCATAGTCAAGCAGGAAACTGCCCAGACCGCACCACAGCAGCAACAGCAATAGGCCGAGCACAGCCAGACGGATGCGGCGCATCACGCGGTACACCTTTGGCGAACAGGGAATTTTCGGCAACGGCAAACGTCCGGCCAATTCCTGGAGACTGCCGTAGGGGCAAACCCACGTGCAGTAATGCCGCTTGCGACCGAAGAAGGGCAGCACCACGGCCACACCCAGCATGAGCAAGGTGGGCAGATAGACCAGGGGATCAGTGCCGTTGGCTATCCATCCATGAAGCAACGAGAGCGACAGGAACTGACCGCACCAGAATCCCAGCACGCCGACGTTGAGGAGCAACACGCCGAGGCGCACCCAACGTTTTCCACGTGCCTGCCACGCCGCCCATACTCCGAGGAGCAGCACCAAGGCCACGGCCGCCGTGCGCCCCCACCCTATCACAGGTGCCGAAGCGAAGCGGCTCTCCGTGGCGGCATATTCCGCCAACGTGGTCTGCAGGTTGCGCGCAATGGCCTGACTGGAGTAAGTGGCTCCACTCACGCCGTCCACCTGAAGCTTGGCTCCCTCCTCCGCGGTCTTCCCCTTCCAGGCAGGAACAATTCTTTGCCACGCTCGGGCAAAGAAATCGGGCGTTTCGGCATTGTCGGCCGCTGCGGCAGCTACCACTTTGCCCTCCACGTCTATATATATATATAAAGGAGTGGGGCCGGCAAATCCTTCAATGTCGGGGGCATAGGGCGCACTGCTCAGCACAACGCCCAACGCCTCGCCTTCCGCATCGCTGACCTGCCACGAGGCAGAGTCGCGCGGCGTGAGCTTTACCTGCTTGGCTGTAAGACCAAGCTGTGCCAATTCCGCCTCATCAGGAGCTGCATACACCGTTTGCCCGGGCTGCGGCTGCAAGTCAGCGGTACCAATATCGTGTCCCAACAGTCGCCCTGACCACACGGCGGTGGCGCAAAGCAACAGGAATATCACCAGCAACGAGAGCAAGTGTTCCAGCAGGGACTGAATGAATGAGCGGTTCATGAGATAATGTATAATGTATAATGAAGCCTGCGGCCATGAAGTCGGCGGTTCTGCATCGTCCTGTATGTCGGACGTAGACTTCATAAATGTATAATGTAAAATGAA
>JALEYW010000038.1:0-44949 GCA_022773145.1 Bacteroidales bacterium | reverse complement strand
CTGCATCTTGAAACATTTTGTTGACATCATTTGGAGGAACAATGGATTCAAAAACTATTTGATAGCATTGCTTGATAAATATCCAATGGTTGACATTGCCGCCATGGGCTTCCCCTCAGGCAACTGGCAGGACGAACCACTCTGGAGCACTCAAAGCTAAAGTCAATATATCAAGATGAGGTGACTACAATCACCCCATCTTTTCTTTCTCGACAACCTTTCCCATTTCTCTTTCTTCCCTCATTTTGTCATCCAAACCTAACATTTGCATGTAAAAGCAAGTTAAAATCGTTAAATCTTCACTTTCCGTAAACCCACAAATAACTCCCAATCCACTTTTCTACCGTATTAACTGCAAATAATTGGTAATCAATCACTTCTAAATACACTTGCTTGCTCTTCCCTTGCTACTGTTATATGCGAAATACCCACTGCATTAAAAGGCGATTTCTCGCTTTATATCACAATAGTCTATATACAAGCAGAAACCTAAGTCTATTAGTGCTGCAATGAATGTTGCTCCACCAATTAGTGTTATTCCTTCGGAATTGACAAAGCCGATAACACACATTGTAATTGAAAAAACATCAATAACTTTATTACCAAAAGGTTTATGCCTAAAATACTTGCATAGATATACAAAGAATGCAACTGCACATAATAGCGTAATTAGTGATAATGCCATTTTCCCATTTGCATATCCTATATAAGAGAGACTACATATAAAAACTGTGACTCCTAATTTATCGGAAATACTTAAGAATATCTTTAAAGCACCCATCTCTAAATGTTTAATAGTTTGCATTCCAATAAAGAGCACTATTTATTGTAAGATCGGCAGTCAATGACAATTCTTCTTTTTGTTTTAGAGAAACATTGGAATTATCAATCAAAATATTCAAATCTCTTGAGTAGTTTTCTATTTGGCCTTCACTAAGAGTTGAACATTTATTATACAACTTTACACTATAGTCACGATATAAATTGACTTCTGCATCTTGTAGGTAACAGCTAGCTTTTAAATAATTACACTGCTCATTAATAAACTCATCATCTTCAGGATTGAATTGATATTTCTCAGATATTGAACAAATTGACTTTATTTGGTTTATAATATCTGCCTTGACAACTGCATTATCTAACGCTTCATCATACTTGCCTATTATTTTTAGATACTGTACTATATCCTGATACATCAAATCAAAGTCTACACTGCCAGTAGATGTATAATACTTATCTCTATTGTTGTATAGTACCGTCATCATACAATTGTGATAATATCCAATAGAATCAGTTACTGTATAACCAGTATCGTTGGTAAAGTCTGTTGTTATCTGTGCGGCATTGGCATCAGCCGTGCATGCCAACAAACTCACGATACCAACAAAAAAGAATTTTTTCATAACTTCTCTGTATGAATGAGTTTTAGACCTACTCGTATAGCTTTTCGGCATCCGCTCCTTTTTACGGTATGGTCAGTGGGTTATTACTACGTAGTTAATTTTCTTTATCTTTTATTGTTTGCTGCTAACATTTTATAATACAACACTATCCTATTTTAATTTTGTACTTATTACGGATTAACAAAAATGCGCTAAGTAAGATAATGTCTCCAAAGACCCATGAAGCACAGGCAAAATACGTGCTGTACTTTTCAATGCATATAATGGGCATAAAGAATGCTATCCATGAGATCGTATCAAATATCTCTGACTTAAAGACCCCTTTAATGATTGCCCATAATTTGCTGCTGTTAGTGAAAAGCAACCACAATGCCATGCTCATTATAACGATTACCAGGAGAATGCAACTGGCAATAGAGATACACGAAATGTTTTCTATTCCGTACTCAATTACAGCATCAAGTTTGAACCAAAGGCAAAGTAGCAAGGTGACTACCACCAGAACATCATTTTTGTAGGTTTCCTTTTCCATATTATTTCGAAAATTTATTATCTATAGAATCGTCAAAGTCAAGTAAGGCATCAAACAGGAGGCCTATTGCAAAAACTGCCGCATACTTCATTTTGCCCCATAACGTTGATGGCTTTTGACCAGAGAGTTTTTTGCCTGTTATTTTACGGTTTGTCGAAAACAATCCCATTGTAGCTTTTGCCTCACGAACGTCCTCTGTGTCTAAATCCGTCTGCGAAAGCATCCGTCTGAGCAGAGTTTCTTCCTGCTCACTGAGTGTAGCATCATAGTACTTCTCAATCATTTTATGTATATTACTCTGTGCCATTAGTTTATGCTTTTATAGGTTTTACGAACGGTTTTCCGTGCTCTGGACAATATCTGCCTGGCGTTATCTTCTGTCATACATATATGTTCTGCTATTTCTGCAAATGAATAACCTTCATAGTCGCGCATCCATAAAACAGTTCGCTGTGTTTCTGTTAATTGCAGTTCTATGATTTTTTTGACGGCATTGAATAGTTCATGAACGTCTTGCTCGTGAGAATTATCCGTCTCTGCCTGCTCTGTCGTTGATTGGCCATTTCGTTCTGCAAACCTTCTATAATCAATGCTTATATTCTTAACTATGGTTGAAGCAATCTTTTCTGTTTGTTGTTGATCAGAAGGAAGATTATTTAATGTCCATAGTTTGCAGAAGGCATCCTGCAATATGTCATCAGCATGGTCATCCCCAGCAATACTACGAGCTGTAGCATGTAAACGCTGTTGAATGCGTGTAAATATTGTTAGAACATTGTCTCGTTTCATTATGATAGAAAGTATTTTCCTAAATTTGATTGTCTATATATATAACGAATAAGTTGTTGTATTGTGACAGTAAATGCCACTTTTTCTAACTGGACAAAAACAGCAATAATAATGCCTAAAAGGGTATCGTTATTAGATAACGACACCCATTGATTATTGCCACTCAACTACCAATAAGATTCATTTTAGGCTATTCTCCCAATATTCATAGCTTGATGCGGCGACACTGAGAGCTGAATATATGATTTCCTTCTCTTCCGCAGTCAATTCATTGCTTGCAGAGATGAGCTCAATGTATTTGTTGGTAATGAACTCAACGTCATCGGCCTTATCTGGATAATTTTGGAAGACTTCGAGATATAGGCGCATTACTACAATCCGTGACAACTATGGGATGGAGTTGCTTCGAAGATTGCACTTCCCTCATGTCTATCACAATTCCGTCATCAATTAGGAGTATGGGAAATTACAGCTTCTGGGGATGCTCTTCCCTTGCTACTGTTATATGCGAAATACCCACTGCATTAAAAGGCGATTTCTTTTGAGACTCTTTGATTAGAGAAGCTGTACTCTATGTCCAAGCAGCTTCATTGAACTCCTACCAAACGACATCTGATTGGAACAAGTTCGGGACAATCCTGCCCATAACGTCTGACGCAATTGAGAATACAGCTACTGATAAGGAAGCTTCCATAGATGCCATCTACAACACCGAAGGAAAGAGAAGCAACGGCATCAACCGCGGCATAAATATCATCCACATGAGTGACGGTTCGACAAGGAAAGTCCTCAAATAGCCAACTAATAGGGGGGAAGCTAAAGGAGCATGGCTTTCTGTTTGTTGGGTCTCTTTATCAACTTGGCACCTTGTGCGCACAAGTCGGGGAGTTGTTCGCACAAGTCTGGGAGTTGTAAAAAATAGTCCGGGACTTGTCAAGACAACTCCTGGACTTGTTGATGCAGGGCTGCCGGGTTGCAGATGGGAGGTGGTTGGTTGTGAAGGCTGAGCATAGGAGTGTGAAACCTTGGCATGGGGCGTGAAACCTTCATTTTCGCTTCCTTCACGCGCGTGTATATACGTAAATTAAATCCCCAAAAAAGTATTCACCCTTTCACAAACAGCCCGTTTCTTATTGATTTTCATTAGAAAAGAGTGTGAAGGGTTTGATTTTGAAGCCTTCACACCCACCCCAAGACCGGCGTGTTTCGGCAGTTCTGCCGTGAAGGGTTGAAAATGCAAGCCTTCACACTTGAAAGCATTGAAAATCAGAGATAAACGGGCTGTTTGTGAAGGGGTGAATACTTTTTCGGGGATTTAATTTACGTATATAGAGGGCGGATTTTCCTTTCCTGTTTCACCATTCACACGGTTGGGGAGATTCATGGCGGAGCGCTATGAAACCAACACCGGGTCGCAGGATTGAAGTCTGCGACCCGGTGTGGATAAAGTATGAAGTTTCGGTTTATTTCTCCGTCATGTCTGTGGGACGGATGGAAACTGTCACGCAGTTGTTCTGCTTGAGCAACACGTTCTTGACGAAGTCCTGGATGTCCTTGGACGTGAGTTTCTGGATGGTGTCTTCGTAACCGGTGCGCTCGTCCTTGTTCCAGAGGGTCTGGGCGTAGATGAGCCCCATCCAGTAGCCGTTCTTCTTCTGGCTGTCGGCGTAGTCCTTCAGCTCGAACTGCTTCACTTTGTCCAGCTCTTCGGCAGTGACACCGTTGGCGGCAATGTCGTCAATGCCTTGCTTCATGAGCAGGAGGGCGGAGTCAAGCTGGGCGGGTTTCACGGGGCAGTAAATCTGCATGAGGTAGGCATCGCGGGCACCGTATTGTGCAGAAGCCGATGCTCCGACGCTGTAGGCGATGCCGGCATCTTCGCGGATGCTCTTCAGGTAACGCTGTGTCAGGATTTCGCCCAGGGCGTTCACCACGGCGGCCTCCTTCATGGAGTAGGGGTTCGTACCCGTCCAAATCTGCACGAGGGTGGCCTGCGGCGTTTCCATGTCGCGGTAGAAGTGGTTGTTCTTCACGCCTTCCACGGGGTAAACTTTGAGGTCTACCATCTGTTCGCGCTTCTTCACGCCCTTGAGCGGGGCGATGTACTGTTCGGTGAATTCACGCAGCGAGTCCACGTTGAAGGCACCGGTGAAGTAGAAGTCGAAGTCGCCGGCGGCGTTGAAGCGTTCGGTGTAGATGCGCTTGATGGCCTCGTAGTCAGCCTTGTCAAGGTCGGCTACTTTTAGATTGGCCTTGCGCGGGTTGTGGTTGAAGAGCGTGCAAACCAGCGAGTCGGAGAAGGCTTTCATGGGGTTCTTCTCGGCGTTCTCCAGCTGGGAGCGCAGGTATGTCATGGCATTGTTGTAGCCGTCGGGGTCGTTGGCCGGAGCCTGGAAGCGCAGGTAGATGAGTTCGAAGAGCGTGCGCAGGTCCTTCGGGGTGGAAGAGCCTTCCAGGTTTTCGGTGAGTTCACCCAGATGCGGCGTACAGCTGGCCTGCTTTCCGGCCAGTTTCTTTTGCAGCTCGGTGGCGGTGAAGTTGCCCAGACCCGTGTTGCTGATGACGGTGGGGAACACTTTCAGGTTCACGTAGTCCTTGAGGTCCATCTTGTTCTCGCCGCCGAAGCTGGTGGCCCGGAACTGCACTTCGCTGTCGTTGAAGTCGGTCTGCTTGAAGTAGACGCGGGCACCGTTGGCCAGTGTCCAGCAGGTGTAGCCGAAGGCGGCGGGGGTTTCCTTCTGGATTTTACCCTTCTTGGGGAGTGTGGGCACCAAGGGCTCGCTCTTCACATTGTCCACGTAGGCTTCGAGCTGTGCGGCCTTAGCAGCGGCCACGGCCTGCTTGAACTCGTCGATGGTGGGCAGGGCCACACCCTCCTTTTCGGGATAGAAGGCCATGCAAACGAAGTTGGTGTCGGTGTGGGCGGTGTACTGCTTGAACATTTCCGACACGGCGGGTGCGGTGATTTGCTGCTGTGCCATCATCTGCGACATCTGCTTGTAGGCTTGGAATTCCGTTTCGAGGTCGGGGATGGGGTTGCCCTCCAGGAAGTGGCGCACATACTGCGGCACATAGAAGCTGTTCTTCTGCTTTTCGCGGTTGTCGTAGATGCGCTCTATTTGGCTGAGGAATTCTTCGTCGGCGCGGCTCACTTCCGTGCCGGTGAAGCCGAAGCGGCTGGCGCGTTCCACCTCCTGCATCACGGCCTGCAGGGCGGCAGCGTCCTGGCCGGGTTTGGGCAGGATGTAGAACATGAAGGCATCGCAGGTTTTCGACATGATGTACGTGCCGTGTTCGCCGCCGGCTGCGATGAAGGGGCAGTCAGCCTTTGTGCTCAGCTCTTCGAGACGGGCATTGATTACGCTGGCGGCGAGGGTGTTCATGTAGGTCATTTGCAGGAACACGGGCGTGTTCTTGTACTCGGCGGGCATGGGTTGGGTCTTGAAGAACACCTGGATGATGCCCTGCGTTTGTTCCTTGTCCTTGTCGATGACATAGATGGGCTCGTTGTTGTCCGGCACGGGGTAGTACTCGTAGGGTGCGGGATTTTCGGGCATCTTGATGGGCGAGAAGATGGCCTTGATTTTGGCTTCCACCTTGTCGACATCAATGTCGCCGACCACGATGATGCCTTGCAAGTCGGGGCGATACCACTTTTCGTAATAGGCGCGCAGCTCTTCGGGTTTGAAGTTGTCAATGACGGACATGAGGCCGATGGGGTAGCGCAGGCCGTAGCGCGAACCGGGGTAGAGCGTGGGCAGGTTGCGTTCGAACATACGGCCTGAGGCGGAGGAGCGCATACGCCACTCTTCGTGGATCACGCCGCGTTCCTTGTCGATTTCCTTGGGGTCGAGGGTGAGGCCGTCGCTCCAGTCGTGCAGGATGAGCAGGCAGGAGTCGATGTTGGTGTCGCTCACGGGCACATCGTCGATGTTGTACACCGTTTCGTCGGTCGAGGTGTAGGCGTTGAGGTTCTGGCCGAATTTCACACCGATACGTTCGCAGAATTGAATCAGAGCGTTTCCGGGGAAATTTTGAGAACCGTTGAAGCACATGTGCTCCAGGAAGTGGGCCAGACCGCGTTGCGACTCCTCTTCTTGTACAGAACCCACTTTCTGGGCAATGTAGAAGTTGGCGCGGTTCTCGGGCAGTGCGTTGTGACGGATGTAGTACGTCAGTCCGTTGTCCAACTTACCGATGCGCACGTCTTTGTCGACGGGCAACTGCGGCAGTTGCATCTGTGCGTGTAGCGGCATCAGAACGAAGCCGGCCAACAGCAGACAGAAAAGTTTGAACTTTTTCATAAGTTGATATTTTGGGATGAATAAATTTCCGGTAATTTTGACGCAATCTTGCTACATTTTACTACGTTCATACAGAGAAAAATGTGCGTTTGGTCAAGGCATAGCGTGCAAAAGTAGAAATTTTCTGTAAATGACGGGGAAATTGGCGTTTATAAGTTGAGCGCGTGCCAACATTGTGGCAAAAAAATGTTGGCAGCTTGCATGTTGAAATGTTTTATTCTCTCTTTCTAGCTTATGATGCACGACTTTCATACGCACAACCTGCTGGCACCGCCCGGCACGGCGATTGTCAACCTGCCGGAGGAGTGGACCTTGCGGCCTGACTTGTTCCGGCCGCAGCCGGGTGCCTTGTATTCGGCAGGCATTCA
Source organism: Bacteroidales bacterium (assembly GCA_022773145.1). Taxonomy (GTDB): domain Bacteria; phylum Bacteroidota; class Bacteroidia; order Bacteroidales; family Bacteroidaceae; genus Alloprevotella. The sequence goes on along the minus strand of JALEYW010000038.1, from coordinate 37,553 downwards.
CCCCTGGTGGACGGTCGATGCGGAGCGGACGCGCCGCATGGTAGATGCCTTGCCCCGCTTGTTGGAGCATCCGCAGGTGGTCAGGGTGGGCGAGTGCGGGCTCGACAAGTTGTGCGGTGCTCCGCTACAGACGCAGATAGAGGTTTTTGAGGCGCAGGCCGCCATGGCGGAAGCGTTCGGTCTGCCCATGACGTTGCACATTGTCCGTGCCTTCGACGTGTTGCTGAGGCTGAAGAAGCAGCTACGTCCCACCGTTCGGTGGACCGTTCACGGCTTTCGGGGCGGCCCGGCCTTGGCGCAGCAGCTCTTAGAGGCAGGACTGGATTTGAGCTTCGGCCTGCGCTTCAATGCGGCGGCCTACGATTTGACACCGGCGGAGCGCAGATGGCGGGAAACGGACGAGCTGCCCGAGGCCGGGGCGACATGGCCCGACGGGCAGTAGACTGTCTTTTTCGGGAACTGTAAGTGGGGGCTTTTTGTCATGAAAAAGGGCGCGGCTCGTCGGAGTCGCGCCCTTTGGTTGGGGTATGTGTGTGAGTGTCGCAGGGATTACTTCACGCACTTGTTGGTGTGTGTGCCCTTAGACGTGATGACCTTTTCGAGGTACACGCCTTCCACGGGAGCAGCGATGCGCTGGCCCTGGAGGTTGTAGTATTCGCGACCGAGCACGGTGGCTTCGTTGTCAGCCTTTACGCCTTCGATGGCGGCAGCTTCGTCGGAGATGTCAAGCGAGAGCACGTAGGTGTCAATGGCGTTGGTCTTGGGGTTTTCATACCAGGAAACGATGTGCTTGCCGTCGCCGCTGAAGATAGGAGTACCGGTGATGAGGCTGTCGGCCAGCACTACTTCCTCGTAGCTTCCGGTTTCGTCGTTCCAAGCGTAGTCGGTGATGTCGAATACGCAGTTGGTCTTCAAGAATTCGGCGGCAGTGTTCTGTCCCATCTCGTTGAGCCAGTCAACAAGCGGTGTAACTTCTTCAGAACCGACGTTGGCCACGTAAGCATTGCGCGAGTAGGAGCTTGCGGGGCTGGTCACGAGGTAGCGTCCGTTGTTCAGGATGTTGGCCGTGAGCTTGTCGGTGGCGGCAATGGTCGAAACGCCGTCTTCCTTGCTGAGGTCGAGCACTTTGGGCAGCGACAGGGAGGGAGCCCAGAAGTCATCGGGGTCGGCATTGGGGTCGGGAGCGGACATGCAGGTCAGGTAATAGAGGCCGTTGGGCGAGAGCGATGTCTGGTTGAACACGAAGGAGGCACCGGTCGTGGCTTCCTGCAAAGCATCCTGGAAGTTGGAGAAGGCTTTGTACCATGCGTCGTTGTCAATCTGGTATTGGTCCATGGCAGCTTCGTATTCAGCCTTCTTGGTCTCGTCGCTGATGTATTCGTTCTTGGAGGGATATTCGGGCAGTTCGCTCCAGTCCATGTCGCCAGCTACACACTTATCGTAGCATTCCCCGTAGTTATCGAGTGCTGCGTTGTAGTCTGCCATATCCTGCTCGGACATGTAGTCGTCTACGTTAGGATAGGTCGGCTGGTCGGGCACTGTGGGCAGCGCGTCGAGCTTGGACTGGTCCCAAACGAGCGACGTGTTGACCAGACGGTACGTCCAGGTGCCGTCAGCCTTCTCTGTGTAGACGATGGGGTAGGTGTAGAAACCGGAATAGTCGACTACCTGACCCACAACGGTTTTTCCGTCGGCAGAGATGTCCATGGCGGTTACATACTGCGGGGTACGGTTCGTGAAGTCCTTGGTGGGATAAGGCAGAGCCTGGCATTCGTATTCGCCATTGGCGTTCTTGGTCCAAATCACGGGATACATCATCAGGTTGTCCTTGTCGTAGCTGCTGTTGTCCACGCCCTGTGCACCGCAGATGCGGTGTTCATCGGGAGTAACGGCGTTGGCGCTGTTCATGCCCGTTTCGCGGCCTGACAGTTGGGGGAGTGCGTGCCATTCGCCACCCTTGAAATAGGCTGCATCTGAGTAGTAGCCCCAGCCGGCCTCTTCGTTGTAGACCTGCGTGGAGCCGCAGACCATACCTTCGTCGGTCACGCTGTGGCCGTAGCCGATGAACCAGGTGCTCTGGTGGTTCTCATCGAAGAACTTCCAGTTTTCCTTGGTCTGGCTGTCGAAGATGTAGGCCATGACTCCCTGCTGGTTTTCCGTGAGCCAACGTCCGTTGGGTGATACGTTCGTGAAGTTAAAGCCTTCGTACATCACTCCGCTACCCTGAGCAACGGCTGCGCCTGAGCAAAGCAGGGCGCATGCAAGTGTGAGTAAAGTTTTCTTCATAATCTGAACTGTGTTAAATGAATAAATAAACTGGTTTTCGCGTTTGAGGAAATGTTGTGGCGATGTTTGTTTTGCCACCGGCCGCTTACCGGATGCGTTTCACAGTGCGGCAGCCTGTCGGGGTGGTAATGCGTTCCAGGTAGACCCCTTTGACGGGAGCGGACAGCCGCTGGCCTTGCAGATTGAAATATTCGTGGCGTGCGCCGGCCTCTGGTTCTGTCTGCACGTCATCGATACCGGCTTCAGTGCCCTTCACGGCTTGCTGTTCGGCGTTGAGCACCTGAATTTGGGAATAGTCCTGCTTGTTGGGGCGGTTGATGAAGGCCACCACGCGCAATTTGTCGGCATTCCACTCTTCTGGCACGGTAAATGTGTACGTGGCCGAGTAGGCATTGCTGTCCCATGCCGGTTCGCTGCCGAACATCGGTGTCAGTGCCGTGCGGAACACGTTGTCGTGAATCTGCGAGTTGTTTCCGCTCTGTTTTCCCACCGTTTCCACGGCATCCTCCACCAGTTCCACGGTGAGGTTGGCATCGGGATAGAAATCCTTGAAGAGCACGTTGCGTTCGCCCTTGACGGTGGTGGTGAGCAGGCGGGTTTCGGTGTCGAAGTCGTTGTCAATGTTTACCGAGACCAATGCCGGCACGTTCACGCACTGCTCAAAGAAAGGCTTGAGGTATTCCACGCCTTCGGCAGGGTGGGCGTAGCCGATGACGAAGCCGGGGGCGGAAGTGGAGTAGCTGCAATCAAGGATGGTGCGGTCGAAGGCGGCGAAGGGTGCGCCGACCACGCCCAGCGGTGAAGACACCTCATAGGAACTGTTGACGGTCAGTTCATCGCTCTGGTAGCCCACGTGATGGGCCACCCACACATAGTCCGTGCGGCCCGAGAGCAATCCGCGCAGGACATTGGCTCCTGCGGGGCAGTTGGGGCAGGGGAGGGTGGTGAAGTGCTCCACGAGCGTTTTGTGGGCAAATGCCTTTTCGTAGCAGGGCAGGTCCAGGGCGGAGCTGTCGTTGTCGGTATAGGGGTTGTTGCTTTTAATCCAGGCACGGAAGGAGTTGTGTCCTTCGATACATGCATCTGTAGCTACGGTTGCCTGAAGTTCCGTGAATCCTCCGGCTTGCAGCTTGCCTTCCACGGGCACCTCAATGGGCGCAGCCTCGTTTATGGAGTAGAAAAGCTTGGGCATGTCGGCCTCGGTGAAGCCGTAGTTGGCCACACGGAAGGAAGCGGTAACGGGTTCGCCGATTTGGGCGTAAACAGGGTTGAAAGTGGTGCTTTCCAACGCCAAATCGTTGTCGGGCGAATCGCCTTCCAGCTCAATGACGGCCTGAAGGTAGAGCGAGCCGAGGTCCTTGTCGTAATAGTTGCGCCATTCGAATCCATCGTACAGGTAAAACCCGTTGGGGGTGGACTGTTTGTGGGTGAGCAGTCCGCCTCCGGCCGGCATTTTGCCGGCATAGTAGAGCACGAGGTCCTCGCCGGTGATTTCAAAAGGTTCGGGTAGTGTTACCTCGTTCCATCCTTCAACAGTTGTGCCGATGTCTACGGTCTTGATCAGGGCAACGCCGGTGAGGCTGGAGCGCAACGTGACGTACCACCCCGTATAACCTTCGTGGGCACCCACCCTGATTTTTGTCAGTTTGGCTCCTTTGAGTGCCTTCATGCGCGAGGCAGGCAGGATGGAGGCTGCGCGGAAACGGACCTCCATGCCGGAGTTGAGGGTCACCGTCTGTGCCGACTCGTCGATGTTGTCAGGGCAGTAGCCCAGCGTCAACGTGGTTTGAGCCGACAGGCTGATGCCGAGCATACAGCTTATGAGAAATAGATATGCGCGAATGGAATGTTTCATAAATATAAAAAATGGTTCAAAGGTGGATAGGATTAAATAGCTTGTTGAGTCTCCCCCGCGCGGCAAAGGTATAAAAATATATTTATCAAATGACTGATTTATAAGTTCTTTTTGCAATTTGGTGGCAATTTGGTTGTTTCTTGTCATACAATATATATTTCCAAATAAATACTAAATTGACCAGTCTATGCTTCTTTCCGATGAAAGGATTGGCTGTTCGGTAGATGATAAAAGAAAGATGGAAAGATGGTTTTGACGATAAAAAATTCTGATTGGTCTATATATATTGTTGATTTGTCGGTATGCAGCAAAAAGTCCTGGACTATTTTTTTCTAATCGACGAGTAGAGAAAAATAGTCCAGGACTTGTAAACGCCAAGTCGCCGACTTTTTGCAACAGTGGGGCGACAAGGTGAAGCTGTGCGTGGAAAAAGTCTTATTGTTTCGGCTCTATGGTATAGCCTATCTTGGCAAATGCGGCCTTATAGTCGTCTGGTTTGGCTTTGCGGCGGTCATAGATGAGCGTTACTTCCTGTTTGGACAGAGAAGTGAGGATTTTCTTCGTGCCTTTTACGAAACGAATGTTTTGTTTGATTTTTTCTTCGCAGCCATTGCAGTGCATCTGCGGCGTAGTGGTAACCACAAGGGTGTCAAGCTGCGATTTTTCTTTCTGTGCCGAAACAGAAAGGGCCGAGCCGGCCAACAGAGTAGTGAGAATAAGCGTTTTCATGTGCTGTATAGGGAATTAAATTTTGTCTAACTTAAATCGTATGCCAGCATACGCCATGGCTCCTTCCATAGGCCCCCAGATTTGTGTGGCATCGAAGCTTTCCGACCAGGGGTCGTCTGCCCCGAGAATGGCATGCTTTATCCGGTAGCCGGTAAGGTTCTCTCCGCCAAGATAGATGGAGAAGAGGCGAAACTCGCGGGTAACCTGTGCTTGAAGCTGGAAGAAGGTGGGGTACGGTTGGTGATTGTAAAGCTCGCCTTTCCCGTTGAGGTGGCCCGTGAGGTCGAACTGCCACAGCCGCATGGGCGTTGCGTACGATAGTGTGGCTAAGCCCTTGAAGCGAGAGGTGAGCGGGCGGCGGCGCAACACACCGTCGTAAGTGGTTCGCGCATCATTGATACGGAAAGCGGCGGTTGCGGAGAAACCTTCGAAGAAGGGATATGTGGCATCGAGTTGCAGGGTGTGGCTGTAGCTGCGTCCGCTGAGATTGTCGAACGATACACTGTGAGGACCTGCTTCTCCGTCAACGTTAACCACCATCTGATGCACAAAGTCTGTGTAGTAGTACGCTGCATTCAGTTCAAGTGTCTTGCCGGCTACGGGCAGGTTTAGCGAAGCCGTTAGTCCGTAGTTCCAAGCCTCTTCCTGCTTGAGCGGAGCACTGATTTTGAAGCTGCGACCGCTGGCGAGCAAGAGCGCATTTTCTGCCAAAGCGCGTGGGGAGCGATAACCTTTTCCGGCAGAGCCGCGCAGGGTGAGCAGGGAAGTGGGAGCATAGCGAATGTGAAGCCGGGGCGTGACAAAAGTGCCGTAACGGGAAGAGCGGTCGCATCGCAGGCCGGGCATGATGGTGAGGTAGTTGCCCTGTTTGTAGGTGTACTGAGCATAAAGTCCGCCGGTGCTTTCGGCTTTTCCTTCGCCTCGGGGCAAATTCTCACTGGCTTTTTCGTCGAAATCGTCGTGGTTGAACGATGCGCCCACCGACAGATTGTGCCGGGGCGTAAAGTCGGTTTCAAAGAGCAGCTGGGCGTAGCCGTTTTTCTGCGTTACGTCGTAAAGGTTGTGTCCGAAACGGTAATCGGCTTCGTGCCACGAGCCGTGGAGCATGAGGGCGATGCTGGAATTATGTTCGTCTTGAAACATAATGGCGTTTTTCCATTGCGCTTCGTAGCGTTCGGTGTGGGTTTCCGTGTTGTAATGCGGTGTTTCGGTGGTGTGGTGGTGGGTCATGCCCCATTGGCGTTCATCGTTGAGGATGCGTGCAGACAGTTGGGAAATAAACCCTGGCGAAACGTAGGCCCAGCGGTGCATGAGATTGTATTGGCGCACTTGGGGCATGTCCATGAAGCCGTCGCCGTCGGCATCGTGGCTCGTTTGCCTGTTTTCAAAATGGAGCAAGAGGCCGGTGGACAGTCGGTCGTTGAGATGAATATTGGCATCGGCGTTGGCTTCCAGTTTGGCCTTGGTGTCAAAATAGAGATTGCCCCTCACGCCTTCTGTGGCTTGGGGCTTCTTGAACTCAATGTTGATTTGTCCCGTGGTGCTCTCCGGTCCGTTTTTTACACTTGAAGCTCCCGTGGAAACTTGGATGGACTGCATCCACGGACCGGGCACGAAGCCCAGACTGTAAGGTATGGAAGCACCGCGAAGGTTGGGGACGTTTTCCGTAAGCATCTGAACGTAGGTGCCGCTGAGGCCTAGCAATTTGATCTGTCGGGCTCCCGTGGCGGCATCGGCATAGCTCACGTCAACCGACGGACTGGCGGTGAACGATTCGCCGAGATTGCAGCAGGCGGCCCGAGATAATTGCCATTGACCAATGATTTCTGTATTTTCTGTTCGGCTCTTTGCTTTCGTGGAATGGGTGGCCCGAACGACGGCACTACCTAAATTTTGGCTGGTGTCGATGCTGTCGGTTTGAGACCAAACGTTGGTGGACAGAAACGTCAGCCATGCGAAAAGAAATGCTTTAATGTGCATCTTGTTTAGTCTTTTTGGCGACAAATTTAGTGGATTGGAAAGAGCGAAAACTATGCTAAAAAAATTTTTCAGTATTTTTAAGTGTTGAATGGTGGCCAAAACGAAGGGGATGGCGGTATTCTTTTTCCCGGCTTTTGTATTCGCAAACCGTTTCCCTTTATGCATAAAAAACATTCCCGCTCTCCGGAACCGGAGGGCGGGAATGCAACCTTTATAGATATAGCTATGGTCAATCAATCGTTATTCATGACGCGGACGGCGTGGAGCTCGACCTTCTGCACCGCCTTCGCGGCGCGGGCGGCGTGCGGGGCGGTCTTCCCATCCTTCGGGCTTTTCTTCGAGCACACGGTGGGACAGGCGGAACTTGCCGGTTTTTTCGTCAATCTCCAGGAGTTTCACCTGGATGGTGTCGCCTTCTTTGAGTCCGGCCTCTTCCACGGTTTCCAAACGCTTCCATGCTATTTCGGAGATGTGGAGCAGTCCTTCCTTGCCCGGCATGAATTCCACGAAGCAGCCGTAAGGCATGATGCTCACCACTTTGGCATCGTAAACTTCGCCCACTTCGGGGATGGCCACGATGGCACGGATTTTGGCTACGGCGGCATCGATGCTCTCCTTGTTGGGGCCGCTCACCTGTACCTTGCCTACGCCGTCTTCCTCGTCGATAGTGATAGTGGCACCGGTATCTTCCTGCATACCCTGAATAATCTTTCCGCCCGGGCCGATAACGGCGCCGATGAATTCCTTGGGAATTTCGAAGGCTTCGATGCGGGGAACGTGCGGCTTGAGTTCGGGACGCGGTTCGGGCATCGTTTCGAGCAGTTTGCCCAGGATGTGCTCACGAGCCTGCTTGGCCTGAGCGAGGGCTTTCTCCAGAATTTCGTAAGAAAGACCGTCGCACTTGATGTCCATCTGCGTGGCAGTCAAACCCTTTGCCGTACCGGTGGTCTTGAAGTCCATGTCGCCGAGGTGGTCTTCGTCGCCGAGGATATCGCTCAGCACGGCGTACTTCTCTTCGCCGGGGTTCTTGATCAGACCCATGGCAATGCCGCTCACAGGTGCCTTGATGGGCACACCGGCGTCCATCAGGGCTAACGTACCGGCGCAAACGGTGGCCATAGAGGAGGAACCGTTCGATTCAAGTATGTCGCTCACCACGCGGATGGTGTAGGGATAATCAGCAGGTATCTGACCCTTCAGCGCACGCCAGGCCAAGTGGCCATGACCTATCTCGCGGCGTCCTACGCCTCGTTGAGCTTTAGCTTCGCCGGTAGAGAAGGGCGGGAAATTATAGTGGAGCAGGAAACGCATGTAGCTCTTGTCGAGCACGTCGTCCACCATCTTTTCGTCGAGCTTCGTACCCAGTGTGGCCGTAGCCAGGGCTTGTGTTTCGCCACGGGTAAAGATAGCCGATCCGTGGGGCATGGGCAGGGGCGACACTTCGCACCAGATGGGGCGGATGTCGGTGGTGCCACGACCGTCCAGACGTTTGCCTTCGTCAAGGATACAACGGCGCATGGCATCGCGCTCCACGTCGTGATAGTAGCGGTCAACCAAGGCGTTCTTCTCCTCCAGTTCTTCGGGAGTGAGCTCAGCGTGAGCGGCGGCATAGCGTTCCTTGAAATCTTCACGGATTTGCGTGAAAGCATCTTCGCGCTGGTGTTTGTCGTGGTCGCCTGCTTCAGCGATGGCATAGGCCGGAGCGTAGCACTCATCCTTCACTTGCTGACGGAGTTCCTCGTCGTTCACCTCGTCGTCGTATTCGCGCTTCACGTCGGTGCCGAGCTCCTTGGAGAGCTCCTTCTGGAGTTGGCACATGGGCTTGATGGCTTCGTGAGCTACTTTGAGGGCTTCGAGAAGGGCACTTTCGGGCACCTCGTCCATCTCGCCTTCCACCATCATGATGTTCTCTTCGGTGGCGCCCACCATGATGTCCATGTCGGCCTTGGCGAGTTGTTCAAACGTGGGGTTTACCACGTATTCGCCGTCGACGCGAGCCACGCGAACTTCCGAGATGGGGCCTTCAAAGGGGATGTCGCTGGCAGCCAGTGCGGCCGAAGCGGCGAAGCCGGCCAGTGCATCGGGCATATCCACGCCATCGGCAGAGAAGAGCGTGATATTCACATACACCTCGCAGTGGTAGTCAGAGGGGAAGAGGGGGCGCAGCGCGCGGTCAACGAGGCGGGAAGTTAGAATTTCGTAATCGCCTGCGCGGCCTTCGCGCTTGGTGAAGCCGCCGGGGAAGCGACCGGCTGCGCTATACTTTTCTTTGTAATCGCACTGGAGCGGCATGAAGTCTGTGCCGGGCTGTGCTGTCTTGGCGGCACAAACAGTGGCCAGCAGCATGGTGTTGTTCATGCGAAGCATGACTGCGCCATCAGCCTGCTTGGCCAATTTGCCGGTTTCGATGCTGATGGTGCGTCCATCGGGCAGGGAAACGGTTTTTGTTATCACGTTCATCGATGATTTGTATTAAAAGATTTTTCTATATACCGTTAAAAATCGCGCAAAAGTAGTAATTAAATGTGAGGATAGGGACAAACCGTATCATCTTTTTTGAAACTCAGGGATAAAAAGGAAGCAATAAGGTCAAAAACTACATTTCGCGCACGCAACGTTCCTCCACGTGCCAGATGCGGCGACCGGCAATTTCGGGAAAATGGTCTACGTTGTGGCTCACCACCACCATGGCGCAGCGTTCGCTCCACCTTCGCAAAATGTGGTAGAGTTCTTCCCGCGAAGGTTCGTCAAGATGCGTTTCCGGTTCGTCTAAGAGCAATAAGTCCGGCTGTGAAACCATGGCTCTTGCCAGCAGTGTGCGTTGCCACTGGCCGCCGCTCAAATCGGAAATAGGGCGGTCGGCGAGATCCTCCAAGTGGAAAAGATGCAGCATTTCCTTTACCCGCGAGTGGTGGGTCTCGTTGTAGCGTTGCCAAAAACGCTTGCGGCAAGCCAGTCCGGAGCGCACGATGTCGAAGACGGTGGTGGGGAAATGGCGGTCTATGTGGCGGTACTGCGGCAGGTAGCCTACGGTTATTCCTTTGCGGCGTTCGATGTGGCCCGCTGTGGGCGACAACAGGCCGGCCATGAGCCGCAGCAGCGTAGTTTTTCCGCCGCCGTTGGGCCCTGAGAGCACGATGCAGTCGTGTGGCACCACACACTCGTTGATGTGACAGAGCACATGGCGTTCACCGTAGCTGAGACATACGTTTTGGATGTGGAGCAAAGCATCATTCATGGTTCAAGGCTTCGACAATGTTGAAAAACTGACTGTTTACGTCATCGCTTAGCGGATTGATTTCCACCACCCTTGCCCCTAGCGATTCGGCCAGGCGGCGTGCGGCTCGTCCGGTGTGCTCTTTTGAGATAAACACCACTTTTACTTTTTCAGCACGGCAGAGGTTTTCGAGCTGTTGCAAGTAAGCGGCCGATGGTTCCTTGCCTTCTTGTTCCACGGCCACCTGTTTCAATCCGTAGCGGTGGGCAAAGTAACCCAATGCGGGGTGGTAAATAAGAAACGTACGGTGCGAGAGTTTCTTTAAAGCGCTTTGAATTTGGAGGTCGGTGTTGCGGTATTGCGCCATCTGCTTCTCGGCCAACAGGCGGTAGTGCGATGCGTTGGCACTGTCAATCCGACACAAAGCCTCGCAGGCATTTTCCACGAGTTGGCACATATTGTCGGGACACATCCAGACGTGAGGGTCCGTTTCGTGCTCTGTGTCGCATCCGGCTGTCTCCTCCAACATTTCTATACCGTCTGACAGACGCACCACAGGCACCTCGGGAGCAATTTCCGTCATTTGTTGCAACCGTGTCTTTTCAAATCCCAGCGTTCCCACACAGAAGAGCATCCGGCTCTCTGCCAATTCTACCATTTGGCGGGGTGTAGGCTCATAGCTTTCGGGACTGGCGCCTTGGGGCATGATTGTTACCACACGGTAGCGGCCTTCCACCAGCTGTTCCACCACTTGGCGTAGCGGTTCAATGCTCACGGTAATCACCGGCCGGTTGTCGGCAGGAGTTTTGTGCTTGCATGATGTCGGCAGGAGTAGACACGCTGCAAGGAAGAGGAATGGCACAATATTCGTCAGGAGGTTTCGTCTGTTTGTCATAAGTTATAGGAATTAGGAGCCGGCTATCCAAGCCTGTATGAGGAGCCAATAGCGCAGGTACTTGCCCACGGCTACGGCAGCCATGGCATAAATGGGTTTTACGCGCAGGAAGCCCATGGCCACGGTGATGACGCTGCCCAGTAGCGGCAGCCACGCCAACAGACCCGCCCATGCGCCGTAGCGCCGTACCCAACGCTTGCCCCGTTCCAGCTTTTCTGGCGACACTTTGGTGAAGCGCGTAATCCATTCGTCGCGTCCCAGCGACCCTACGCCGTAATTGAAGAGCGAACCGAGCGTGTTGCCCGCCGTGCCCCAAAGTAACAGGTCGGAGGGGTCGGTTCCGGCAGCCAGCAGGCCCACCATCACCACCTCTGAGCTGAAAGGGAAAAAACTGCCCGCCAGAAAGGCGGCCACAAACATGCCCGGGCCACCGTAGCACACGAGCAGTTGGATGAAGGCTTCCATACAGACAGATTAGAGGTTCAAATAATTGTAAAGGCCCAATGCAATCCAAGCGGCAAGCGAAAGGTTGAACCAGCTGTCGAAGAAGCGGCCTTTGGCCAAGGCATAGTAATGGGCAATGAGCAGCGAGCTGTTGAAGAGGAACAGCGGTAGATGATAGTACAAGTGTTCGGGTAGCAGGAATAGCCCCGCCGTGAATACTGCTTGCTGCGTTACGACCACATAAAACAGCATACGGGTACGAATTTTGTCGTTATAGGCCGTGTGGAAGAAGTGTATCAGTGCCACCAGGGTGAAAAAGCACAGTGCGCCTACCGTTATCCATTCCTGAAGGCCGAAGCGGCTGTAGTCGGGCACGTGTGGGATAAACCATTCCGGAAGGTATAGAAACGCAGTGTCGAGGCGGTTGTTCCAAATGGCCCATACGGCATAGACCCAGTAGGGTAGGGATATCCCGAAAAGACCGGCCATGAACGAACGCCAGGTGAAATTGCGTAACTGGAAGACCATGTTGAAATAATACGTCAGCGCCAGCACCAACATGGGAGGATAGAGCAGACTGCCAATGCCTATGCAGAGGAAAGCATGGAACACGTAGCCTTGGGCCTTGATTTGCTGATAAGAGGCAAAGAGCATGGCGTAGCTCACGGCGAGGCAGAGCCCCACAGGTAGGGCTGTGTCAATCAAATCGTGTAACACCGGACAAGCTGTCATGAGCAGCAGATACGTGCTGCTCACCAAGCGCGACCGGATGCGTAACAGGGCGAAACGATTGTTGAGTTCCATGGCCACATAGGTGGTCAGTCCCGCCATACCCAAGCCGGTCCACAGTTGCCAGGAGGACACGTCGGGCAACATCCAGCAAACAGCTGCCACAATAGCCATGACGGGCAGGGTGAAGGAACCGGTTACTACTTTGGTTCGGAAAGAATGGGAGTACATTCCTCAGGTGCTTTGATGAAACGAAGATGATGGTGCGGCAGATTGCGGAGCCGGGTCGTGTCGGCTTTGCTTTTTTCGCTTGGGCCGTGGAGGGGTTGGGGCAAGAGCCAAAGCGTAAGAACGCAAAACGGGAGCTGCCCGGGGCAGTTCCGTTTTGCGTTGCCTGTCAGCCCCAATGAAAAAACGGGGGAGTTATAAATCCCGACCGATATCGGAACGGAAATATTTTTTCTCAAACTGAATTTGGGCGGCACCCTGCATGGATTTGGCGAGTGCTTCGGCTTTGTCCTTTCCATAGGAGCTGACGGCGATGACACGTCCGCCGGCCGTTACCAACTGCCCGTCCTTCAGGGCCGTTCCGGCATGGAATACCACGCTGCCTTCCACTTCGGCATTCGTGATGGGATATCCTTTTTCGTAGGCTTCGGGATAACCGCCCGAAACGCACATCACGCACACGGCAGCCCGCTCGTCGAATACCGGTTTGCGCTGGTCCAGGTCGCCGGCTACAATGCCCTCAAACAAATCGACGATGTCGCTTTTGAGGCGCAGCATCACCGTTTCCGTTTCAGGGTCGCCCATGCGGCAGTTGTACTCGATGACTTTGGGCTGTCCGTCGCAGTTAATTAAACCGAAGAAGATAAAGCCCTTGTAGTCAATGCCTTCGGCGGCAAGGCCGTCCACGGTGGGGCGGATGATTTCTGTTTCCACCTTTTGCATCCATTCGGGGGTGGCAAACGGCACCGGCGAAACGGAGCCCATGCCTCCCGTGTTCAAGCCCGTGTCGCCCTCGCCAATGCGCTTGTAGTCTTTGGCCTCGGGCAGGATTTGGTAGTGGCGTCCGTCGGTCAGTACGAAAACGGAGCACTCTATGCCGGAGAGAAACTCTTCAATGACCACGCGGCCCGAAGCTGCACCGAACATGCCGCCCAACATTTCGCGCAGTTCCTGTTTGGCTTCGTCTAAGGTGGGCACAATGAGCACTCCCTTGCCCGCACAGAGCCCGTCGGCTTTGAGTACATAGGGCGGTTGCAGCGTTTCGAGGAAACGGAAGCCCTCTTCCAGTTGCGAACTGTCGAAGGTAGCGTAGGCGGCGGTGGGTATGCCGTGTCGTTTCATGAATCCTTTAGCGAAGTCCTTCGAGCCTTCCAGTAATGCGCCGGCTTTCGACGGACCTATAACGGGGATGTCCTTCAGCAAGTCGTGGTGGAGGAAATAGTCGTAGATGCCTTTAACCAATGGGTCTTCCGGGCCTACTACTACCATGTTTATTTCGTTGTCAATGACGAATTGTGCAATGCCATCGAAGTCGTCGGCTTTTATGTCGACGTTTTCACCCACCGAAGCCGTGCCGGCGTTGCCCGGGGCAATGAACAGTTTTTCCACTCGCGGACTTTGTGCTATTTTCCACGCTAAGGCGTGCTCGCGCCCGCCGCTTCCCAAAAGTAAGAGTTTCATATATTTGACACGATGATTGGTTTCAAGGCAAAAGTACGGCAAACAATGCACTCTGCAAAACGACACGCGGCATTTATGACGGAAGTTCACCGAAATGACTTTGCAATTGGGGGCCGGACAAAGGTTTGGCAGGGCAAAAGTCCGCCACTACATGGATATCCTTTTCAGATTTCGGAGTGCGTGGCGGTCGGTGTGAAAACACATCCCCATGGCCTTGCGTGGGGCAGGGCGATGGGGATGTGTCTGTAGAGATGAGGCTTTGCAGCTACTCTTCGCGTTGCGTCGGACGTCGACGCCGGCGGCGTGGTTTAGCCGGCTTTTCGTTGTTGGTTGCCTCTTGTTCCACCGGTTGAGAAGCCTTTTTCTGCGTTTTGCGTCTGTGGGAACGGTTGTTCTCTTCTCCCGCCGGCTTGCGGTCAGTCTGTTGCTCGGTTTGCGGCGTTTCCTGTGCCGTCGCCGGCTTGCGTGCCGGGCGGCGACGCCGGCGGTTGGGCTTGCGCACGGTGGCTGTTTCAGCTTCATCGTCCAACTCGAACGGCTCCGTGAGATGCTGGTCCACTCCAAACACAAAGTCGTCGATGCTGAGGTGTCGGAGAATGGGTTTGGGCGATGCTGTATGCAGCGAGGAAGGTGTAGGGCGGGAAGCCGGCAGTTCGTTCGGTTCTTCTTCCGGCTCTTCTTCGGCCTTTTCCGCTACTTCTTCTGCTTCGTCCTCCCAGTATTCGGCTTCGTCCGCACTGTCGGAAAAGTCGCTTTCCATAACATCCAAATCCTCGTCCGCTTCTTGAGAGTTGACAGGAGGTACATCCTTCAGGATGATTAAATCGGGATGTTCGTCGGTTGCTATTTCCTTCTGGATGGTTTCGGCAATCTCCTCCAAGTCGTCGGGGATGGTGTCGGTTGGGTTAGCTTGTTGTTCGACGGGTTCAACCGGCTGATTACCAGGTTCTTCAACCACTTCTTGCACCTGTTCTGAAGTAGCCTCGGGTTCGGGAAGCGGCTGGTTGGTTTCAGCCGTATCGGGCTGCTCCGTCAGTTCTTCCGGGAGATGTGGAGTTTCGGATGCGGCCGGCTCGTTGCAAAGGATGCTGAGTTGTTCGGCCTCCATTGCCTTTTCTTCTGTCGGTTTCGGAAGGGGTTGCTCAGGACTGTCGTCCGCTTGCGGAATATTGTCCTTCGGCTGCGGTGCCACATAGCCTTTGTCGTGTTCGTTGGTGGCGTCAGCTTTCGGCATGTTCGTGTTTGCTTCCGGAACATCTGTAACCGTTACAGGAATATGGGCTTGGGAAGGTTGCACGATGCCTTTTGCTTTCTCGGGTGCAGCAGCCTTTTCTTCAGTGGCAGCTGTTCTGTCGGCCGGTCGCTTAGTTTGGGGTTGGGCCGCGGGTTGAGGCTGTTTTTCCTGCGATTGTTGCGTTGTGTCTTTTGCAGGCGCATTTTCTGCGGCTTTTTCCTTCCGGTTTCTGGTACGAGCTCTTTTGGGTTTTGGCCCGTTCTCTACGGCATCGTCTTCGCTGGGCGGCATCGGAAGTCCTTTGGCGGCATAGTCGTCAGCTGTCAGTTTGGGAGGTTCCGGTTCTGTGTCGATCACTTCGTATTCCGCCTGTTCGTCATAAGCGGTGTCGTAAGCTTCGTCAGAAGCATTGCGCGATAATCTCGGCTTTTTTTCCTCCAGTACAGGGGCTTTTCCCTTGGACTTTCCTTCTCGTTGGTTTTGTTCGCGATGGAGGCATTCTTCTATCTCGTCAATTTTGGGCAGTGCGAAGGATTCTTCCGCTTCCATGGCGGTTCGTTTCTCCTTGGCCCGGAAGATGCTGTCGTAGAGTGCTGCATCTCGTCGCATGAGGGTGAGAACTTCTTTGGCAGCGAGCTGTTGACTCTCTTTCTTCGAGCGTCCGTTACCTCGGCCCATCACGATGCCTTCCAAGGAGATGACACAGCGGAAGCCCTTTTCGTTCTGTTCACCGGCGTGGTCGCGGAAGTCGATGTTGATGCGGTTCTTTTGGCTCCACTCTAAGAGTTTGCTTTTGAAGTTCACCTCTTTGTGCGCCATGTTGTCAATGTCGATGTAGCGGCCGATAACGCGGTTGGATATGAACCAATGGCAATGTTTGTACCCCCGGTCGAGATAGATGGCTCCCATGAGTGCCTCGAACGCATTGCCGGCAATGTTTGTATGCACCATGTTGGTGCCTTCGGCAGCCTGGATGAGTTTTTCCAATCCCAAATCCAGCGCCAGGCGGTTGAGCGTTTCGCGCTGTACAATCTTGCTGCGTGTGGAGGTGAGGAACCCTTCGCGTTTGTGGGGATAGTGGCGGAAGAGGATGTCGCTGACGATGGATTCCAGCACGGCATCGCCGAGGTACTCCAACCGTTCGTTGTTGAGCGGTTTCTGGCCCGTGTCGGTGTTGCGGTAACGGCGTTCCCTGTTGCGTCGGTCTTTCCCGGCCGGCTTGTCCTCGCGGTGATAGGCAAGGGATTTGTGTGAGAAGGCTATGCGGTATACTTCAATATTGTGTGGGTAGAAACCCAGTATTTCATAAAGTACCGAAAGAAACTCCTTGTTCTTGCGGAAGGGGAGTTTCATGCGGTCAAGAAGGTTCAGTATCATAGAGAAAAGAAACAGCCCCTTTCCTGCCACGTTCTCCAAGGGAAGGTTGCAAGAAAGGGGCTGTAAGGTATTAACCGTTATATTTCTTCAAGATGCAGCAAGCGTTGTGTCCGCCAAAGCCGAACGTGTTGCTCAGGGCAGCACGGATGGGGCGTTCTTGTGCCTTGTTGAAGGTGAAGTTAAGGTTGTAATCGATGTTTTCGTCGCGGTCGTCGTCCTCGTGGTTGATGGTGGGCGGAACGATGTCGTTCTGCACAGCCAGACAGCAAATCATGGCTTCCACTGCGCCGGCAGCACCGAGCAGGTGTCCTGTCATAGACTTGGTGGAGCTGATGTTGAGCTTGTAGGCGTGGTCGCCGAAGAGTTTGGTGATGGCTTTCACTTCGGAAATATCGCCCACGGGGGTGGAAGTGCCGTGTACGTTGATGTAGTCGATGTCTTCGGGTTTCATCTCGGCGTCTTCGAGAGCCGCACTCATCACCAGGTGAGCGCCGAGGCCCTCGGGGTGAGAGGCAGTGATGTGGTGAGCATCAGCCGACATACCTACGCCGGCCACTTCGCAGTAGATTTTCGCGCCGCGTGCCTTGGCGTGTTCCAGCTCCTCCAGGATGAGGATACCTGCACCTTCGCCCATCACGAAACCGTCGCGGCTGGCGCTGAAGGGGCGGGAAGCGCGAGCAGGGTCGTCGTTGCGGGTGGAGAGGGCGTGCATGGCGGTGAAGCCGCCAACGCCGCAGGGCCAGATAGCTGCTTCAGCACCACCGGTAACGATGGCATCGGCCTTGCCCAAACGGATGAGGTTGAAAGCGTCGGCAAAGGCGTTGGTCGAGGAGGCACAAGCCGAGGTGGTGGTGTAGTTAGGTCCGTGGAAGCCGTACTGGATGGAGATTTGTCCTGCGGCGATGTCGGCAATCATCTTGGGGATGAAGAAGGGATTGAACTTCGGACCGTTTTCTTTGTTCACTGCATAGTAGCCGGCTTCTTCCTCAAAGGTGTGAATGCCGCCGATGCCTACACCGAGAATAACGCCGATGCGGTTTTTGTTGATTTTCTCCAAGTCCCATCCGCAGTCTTTGATAGCTTCCATGGCAGCTACGAGCGCATACTGTTCGTAGAGGTCCATTTTGCGAGCCTCTTTGCGGTCAATGAAGTCGTTGGCCTTGAAGCCTTTCACTTCGCAGGCGAACTGGGTCTTGAATTGGGAGGCATCAAAGTGGGTGATGGGGCCTGCACCGCTCACGCCGTTCTTGATGTTTTCCCACATTTCGGGCATGGTGTTGCCTACGGGGGTAAGGGCTCCCAAGCCCGTCACTACTACTCTTTTGAGTTCCATAAAATTGTAAGATGTTGAGCGGTAAAATCCCTTTTGGCACACCTTTAGTAGATTAGTACGCTGTCGTTTTTGTCGCTTACTAATCTACTAATGTCCTGTGCAGTGGAAAAGTGTAGGATAGGGTTTTTCCCGCTGTGAAACAATAAGGTAAAAGCTAAGTATTTTTAAATACCCACTTAATAAACAATTAACGTTTAACGTACACGCTACAGACTTCACAGCCCCAAGGGGCGTGACGCCGACGCGAAACGTTAAACGTTAAAGGTGAGAATGGAGTCGTGGACAAGCTTACTTGTTGACGTTCTCTTCGATGTAAGCGATAGCGTCACCTACGGTAGCAATCTTCTCTGACTTGTCATCGGGGATAGTGATGCCAAATTCCTTTTCAAACTCCATGATGAGTTCTACGGTGTCGAGAGAGTCTGCACCCAGATCGTTTGCGAAGCTGGCTTCGTTCTTTACTTCTGCTTCGTCAACACTCAGCTTATCAACGATGATAGCTTTTACTTTTGCTTCAATATCAGACATAGTTTCCTATTTTTGAATTAATGATTTATTGAATTCTTTTTTCTTGTTTTCGGCTGCAAAAGTAATGTTTATCTCTTAACAGACAAACATTTGCAAGGAAAATCAGACAAAAATATGCACAAGTTTTTTATTTGTGTGCGAAATCGGCTGTTACATCTTCCAATTACTGGGAGTGAACTGTGCTTCGATGCTCTCCTCCTTTTGCTTAATTTTAGTCAAATTGGGGAAGAAATTGATGCCCGTTTTCTCTTCCAGCTCGTTCACACTGAGCGCATCGCCGGCAATGTCGGAGAGGGGAGCCTGATTGTTGAAGTCGTAGCCGTAGTCTTTGTGCTCCATCCAGAAGGCGATGGAGGAGTAAACCCCGTTCTTCACTTTGAGCAATGCCATGAAATAATATTGGGGTACTGCTACCTTCTTGCCGTTAGGACGAGTGAGCCATTCTTTAATCTGATTGTCTTTCACTGTGCCGCCTTTCACCACGTAGAGCGTATCGGCAAACGTGTTGTCGCGTCCCAGCTTTTGCACCAGGTTTTCCAGTGTAATCCAGTAAGCCTGGTTGAACGAGCCGAGTTGGGGCGACATGTTGGACATGTAGAAGGTGACCGTGTTGGCGTTGCGGGAATAGAGGCGGTCGGACGAGGCGCAGAGATGCCCCCGGTTGTAATTGTAGCCAAACCCGTTGGTTCCAATCTTCAAGTTGTCGGGCAGGTCGGGGTCGTCGGCGAAAGGTTCGTCAGAGCGCGACACGGTGCGAGCGCGGGTGTTGCCGTCAAAGCGGAAGGCCACCCAGCGTGAATGGAGTTTGGCCTTGTCATATTCCACGCTGTAGCAGAGCACGTCTTTACCCCCTTCTTGGGTGAAGTGGGAGAGGAGCACCGTACTCCCGTTGGTCAGCACCTGCGGGGTTTCCATGCGTTCGGTGATTTCTTTGGAAGGTGTGCCAGCTGTGCTGCCGCCGCCCGACTGTCCGAATTGCAGGCCGTCGTCGTCATCGCCGCAGCTGGTGGTGGCGAGCACCACTGTGAGGCAGCCAAGGGCGTAGAGGAAAAATAGTTTGAGGTATTTCATGTAGTGTAGAGATGAGTAAGGTGAGGCTGAAGGGTAGCAAGCCCCGCCTCACCTTGCTTGAGCTGTTTCCTGTGATTATTGGATATAAACCTTGCCCGTGGCGTCTTTCAGCATGAAGTCGTCGATGAGCACGTTGGCGCCGGGGTTTTTCGAATTCATGATGACGAGGCAGAGCTTCGTTTCTTCGCTGAGCGTGAACTCATGGGTTACGAGTACCCATTCGCCCTGGGTGAGGTCATTCACGTAGTCGCCGTAGAGGTAGCTACCCACGGAGCCGTCGGCCTTGATAGGTACATAGCCGGGGCGCACGCTGCCGCCCGTAGCCGTGGCGGCCTTGGTGTAGAACGTCATTGTGTAGGTGCCGGCGGGCAGCGTCATTTCCTTGTAGCCAAGTCGTTTGTTGGCCGAATTGGTTCCGCCCACTTCCACTGCATACTTGCCGCCGTGAGCGTCAGTGCTCTGTGAGAGCGTAGCGTTGCCGGCCGTTGAAGCAGTGGTCCAGTTGTTGGGCTTGCCGCCGGTCCAGTTCTCGAAGTCGCCGTTCGACTGTGAGGGGTCGCCCACGTCTTCGCCACCGCCGGGGTTATCGTTGCCGCCGCTTTCACCTGCCTTTCCGGCTGCGATGGAGAAGTTCTTCACTTCCCATGTCGAGCCGCTTTCGGCATTCGTGTTGTAGCGGAAAGCCAGGCGGATGGTCTTGCCCATGTAGTCTGCGGGGATGGCGATGTCAGCCTTCGCGAAGTTGGTCCAGTCCACTCCTTCGGTGTGCGTGCCGTTGAGGAGCACCCAGCCTTCTGCCGGTTTCGTTTCGTCGAACGAGGTAGAGATGTACACTTGCTGGTTCTCCTGTCCCTTGTCGTAGCGGAGGATGTATTCGTAGGCCACATGTGCCTCGGTCTGTCCGGCGAGGGAAATTTCGGGGCTCACGAGATAGTATGTACCGGCAGTGGTCACCTTCGATGCGTTGTCGTAGCCCGTAGCTTTGGCGGTAGAATAGTCGATAATCCATTCTCCGGAGCCGCTTGTCGTGTAGTTCTTGAAGCCGCCGAGCGTGGAGCTGAACGCCTCGGAGTAGGGGAGTTCCTTCACGCCGGTTTCTTCGCCGCCTCCTTCTTCTCCGGGCACGTCCCCTTCGCCCGTTTCAACCTTGAAGTTCTTCACCTCCCAGGTGGCCGATTTGGCATTGGCTTTGTAGCAGAGTGCGATGGTCACCTTCGGCTGTCCGATGAATTCTGCGGGAATGCTGATTTTGCCCGTGTTGTACCATGTGTCCCAGTCCGTTCCCTGCGTGGGGTTGAAGTTCAGAGCCGTCCAGGTAGCTTTGGAGGGCAGGTTGGTGTAGTCGCTGCTCACGAGGAGTTGGTAGTTCGTCTTCAGTTCCGAGGCGTTGGCGTAGCGGAGAATGTATTCGAACGACACGTTGGCATTTTCTACCAGG
Source organism: Bacteroidales bacterium (assembly GCA_022773145.1). GTDB lineage: Bacteria > Bacteroidota > Bacteroidia > Bacteroidales > Bacteroidaceae > Alloprevotella. The sequence goes on along the minus strand of JALEYW010000038.1, from coordinate 16,748 downwards.
CTCAGGTCAAGGCTCGGGCTGATGAGCCAGCTTTCGGCCGGGTTGTTCTCCTTTGTGCCGTCGCCGTTGATGTCGACGTACGATGTCACTTGGGCGCAGCTGTAGCTCACGGCCCAGGAGTAGTCGCCCACCTCATTGATGGCAGTGAAGCTGCCCAGCGAGGTTGAGAAGGTTTCTTCGAGCAATGTTCCCGAAGTGGGTTGTTCGCCATTGCCGTTACCGTCACCGTTTACGGTGTAAGGAGCGGGCACGTCTTCACAGGCGGTAAATCCCAGTGTGAGAGCGGCTATGGCAAATGAAAGGATTGACTTTTTCATAATGTGATGTTTCTATATATAATAAGGAGTGGCTGTTATTGAATATCGTTGACCGAGCGGAGCTGCACCTGCCAGTTGCTGTAATAGCTGAGCAGGCCGGTAAAGCTGTGTTCGCCCTGCGGCATCACGGTGAATGAGATGTCGTTTTGGGTGGAAGTGCGGATGGTCACCTTCGTGTTGTTTTCGCTGTTCACCAACGTGCGGTCCACACCGTAGCCCGCATCTTGCAGGCTTTCGGGAGCGAAGATGGCTTCGCCGTCGGCTTCCTGGATGGTGCCTTTCACTGTCACCAACTGCGGATAGTTCTTATAGTTGCGGTAAGCCGTGGTGCGGAGCCATTCCGGCGAAAGCTCGATGGGCTGGCATTCGGCGCAGGAAGGGTCGGGTGTGCCCACTAACTGCACGTTTGTGGCGCAGAGTTGCAGGAGCATGGGGCCGAGGCGCAGGTTGCCGCTGCTGGTGTAGTAAGGCTGGCCGATTTTGGGCAACTTCGAGTAGCAGCCTATGTAGAGCCCCTTGAGGTTCACCTTGACGCGCTGTCCCAGCTGGAAGTAAGGCGTGAGCCACGTGTGCTTCACGCCCAGCACGATAGCCTGGTCGCGGTCCGCGTCGCCTTCGGGTTTCGTTTCGTCGATGTAGCGGATGAGCACCGTCTGGTACAGGTTGCCGCCGCAGTCGTTGGCAGCCACCACGCCCTCGATGATCAAGTCCTCCTTCACCTGTTCAAACGCATTGGTCTGTCCGAAGAGCGAGCTGTGTTCGTTCTTGAGTTGGGCGATGGAGTAGTTCACCTCGCCGATGTCGGTTTTGCTGGTAATCAGGTAGCCGTCGGTGTTCGGTTCGTCCACATCGTCCATGCAGGCGGTGAATGCCGTGAGTGCGAAGGCTGCCAGAGCCATAGGGAATATCTTGTTCAGTTTCATAATGGGGAGCCTTAGAATTTAAATCCAATATTCAGGAACGCATTGATGGCGTTGGCGTAGTAGTACTTCGAGTTTTTCGAGAAAGTATACGCTTTGGCCACACCCGTGTTGTAGAAGTCATCGCGGTTCTGCTCATAGCCACCCGTGCGCAGGTTGCGGTTGTTCGTCACGTTCTGCACGTTGAGGTTGATGCTGATGCTCTTGCCCTTGGCCAGGCGGATGTAGCGGCCAATAGAGAGGTCAAGCATGAAACCGCCGTCGAATTTCTCCTGTTCGGCAGAGTAAGCCGAAACCACTTGTCCGTAGTTGGGGTTGTCGATGCTTTCCGTTACGTTGCCGTTAGCGTCGAAAGCCACCGGGATGGTCTTCTGTGCGTCATAGAGGATAGCACCTTTGGCCAGATCCTCTTTACTGATGCTGCTGAAGAGGTAGTTGCCCTTGTTGTCCATACCTTCTGAGCTGTAAGAAGGCAGTACGTTGCTCAGGCGGCGGTATTCGGAGAAGTCCACGTAGACGCGGTCGTAGTAGTTGAGGTTTGCCTCGAAGAACCAGCCGTTCACGTTGTAGTTCAGTCCGAGGCCCACAGCTGTCAGCGGCGTGCCGTTCACGCGCATACCGTCGGCAATGACGCGCAGGGGCATCTTCTCGCCCGTCAGCGGGTTGCTCCAGGTGTTCAGCTCCCTCAGCGTCGAGGCGTTCATACCCTCGTAGGCCACCTGTGCCAAGGGGTTGTTCACATACTGCGCTTCGGCGTAGGTACCTGTGAGGCTTACGGAGAAGTTGGAAGTCAGGTTATACTTCAAGGCAGCTTCCACGCCGTAGTGTTCGCGGTCCACGCCGCTCATGGTGAGGTACGTGAAGCGTTCCTCCTGGTCGTTGTAGAAAGCCGTTTGCTCCACGCCGTTGTTGAAGCGTGTGTAGTAACCTGTCACCTTACCCGAGAAGTCGCCTATGCGGAATTGGTACGAAGCCTCGGCGTTGAAAATCTGCTCGTTGGTCAGGTTGTCCACGAAGTTGTTCTGCATACGCGGAGCCACGAAACTGTTGCGTGCCAACGGTGCATCGCTTTCTGCGCCGAAGTTCAGGCTCAGGATGTGTGCACCCGTGGGGCGGTAAGTCAGGCCGAAGCGTCCGCCGCCGCCGAGGAATTTGGCCTGTCCGCTCTTGCCGTAAGAGTTTTCGGGCGCACGTCCGTTCTGCATCAAGCCTTCGCGCTCCATGGTCGTACCCTCGACGAAGGCCGAGAGGCGATAGTTCAGCTTGCCGTAGTTCATCTCGTAAAGACCGTAGGCACGGGCCTTGTTCACGAAGATGTTGTAGTTATAGCCAAACTTGTCGTCCACGCCGATTTTGCGGTTCGGGTTGCGCAGGTCGTTCTGCGCCTCCGTACTGTTGATGCCGTAATCGTTGGCTGCAAACTTGTCGATGTCGGTAAAGGTTGTTCCGCCCAGAAGGTCGGCCATGGTCTTGTAGTGCATACCTTTGGTCGAGTTGAGCGATACGCCCAGCGTATATTTATGGTGGCGGTTTACGTCGTGGCTAAAGGCCGAGTTGAGGGCGAACACCATTTGGTCGTTGTGGCGGCGTTCCTGGTAATAGAGCGTTTCTCCGCCGGCGGCCTCATTCTGCCGGTTCACGTAGTACATACGGTCCCAGTTGATCTGTCGGTTGGCCTTGGAAGCCGTCCAGAAGTCCACCAGGTCGTTGTACTGGTCCAGCAGGTACGGGTTCTGCGCCAGGTAGTCCGGGTTGTTCTTCTCGGGATCCCACACGTCGAAGATGCTGCTCGGCATATTCTTGTAGTAGTCGGGTCTCGGGTCGTAAGCGTCGCCGCTCCAGCTCAGTGCCGTGGAGCTGTACATGGAGTACTTGAAGCCGGCCGATGTGGTGAGCTTCTTCGTGTCGTCCATTTTCCAGTCCCACGTCAGGATGGCCGTAGGTTCGAAGTCGTTCACCACGCGTGCGTTGCGCTTCTCCCCGTTCTGGTAACCCCAGTTCGGGTTATAGTAGTGCGAGTTGGCCAGCCAGTAAGCCTCTTCTGTCGAGGCCCCCTGCTGTGCGCGCTCCGTGGGCGAGCCGAAGGTGACCAGCGAGAGCGTGTGGCGGTCGTTGAAGCGTTTTTCGGCCGAGAGGAAATAAGAGAATGAGTTGTAGAACGTGCCCTCGATCACACCCTCGTTGGCCCAGCGGTAGCCCACCAGCCCGGCAAAGGCCCAGCCGGAAGGCATCAGGCCCGTGGCGTGGGTGAACATTCCGCGCGCCACATAGTTGCGGTTACAGCCCGAGAGGGTCAGTTTGGAACCTTGGGCAAACTGGCTGGCGCGTGTGTTCACGCTGGTCGCGCCCCCCACGCCGGCCACGCCGAAGCGGTTGTAATCGTAGGCCGAAACGCCTTCCTGGTTGCGTGTGGCATCGTTCATGCCGCCCACCATGCTGTAGCCGAAGCGGCCCAGTTCCAGGTCGTTCAGCTGCAGGCCGTTCATGTAGTAGCTGTTGTACATGTTATCGTACGCCCTCACCTTGAAACGCATGGGGCTGAACAGATAACCCACCTCCGAGTTGTACGGGTCGCTCTTGGCGCCCGTGATGGTCGACACGGTCTGTGCCGCATCGTTGTCCTCGTCCAGCTGCGATTCCGTGAAAGTGAAATCAGAGCTGTCGAGCACTTGGAGGGTGTCGACGGGAGCTTGCGCCCAGGCTCCGGAAGCCATCAGCAATGCTGCCGCCGTAAGTTTTACACCTTTCTTCATAAATAATTGTATAGAATGCTTGTTGTTTCGTAGGTAGAGCCAAGCACAGGCAGCTACGCCGCTGCCTGTGGCTCCGCAGAAAAACCGTGGCAATGGGTTTCATTGCGAGGCAAAATTAGGAAAAATTCAGTTTTCGCTCGTTACAAGTCTGTGAAATGTCGTTGAGAATTAGGCAAAAGCCTTTAATTCTCATTTTTTTTTTAGAAATTTGCCGTCGCCACAGCCCTGAAACGCATAATGGTGGGGTGGCAGTGTATCAAATAGTCCAATCATTTTTTATGAAACGTCTTGTTTTTTCTTTTTCGCTCTTGTTCGCTGTGCTCACCAGCCTGTCGTCGTTTACCCTGCGGCCTCAGGGAGAACAGCAAAAGAGCTATGCCCTCTACGGAGTGGCTTTCTACAATTTGGAGAACCTTTTCGACACCCTGCACGATGCCGGCAAGAACGACTATGAGTATCTGCCCAACGGCACCAACAAGTGGGGCAAGATGAAATACGAGGCCAAGCTCCACAACATGGCCCGCGTGCTTTCCGAGCTCTGTACCGACAAACTGCCCCTCGGCCCGGCCGTCATCGGCCTGTCGGAGGTGGAAAACGAGAACGTGCTGCAGGACCTGCTCAAGCAGCCCGAACTGGCCAAGCGCGGCTGGCAGTATGTGGACTATCCCGGCGTGGACCGTCGCGGCGTGGAGTGTGCCTTCTTCTACAATCCCCGTTTCTTCCAGCTCGAAAGCAGCATGATCGTGCCTTATTATTATGCTCCCAGTGGACGGGTGGACGACCCTTTGCTCGGTTTCTACACCGATGACCAGGGTAAGGTCCGGGCATACACCGACCTGAAAGGCGATACCACCCACATCACGCGTGGTTTCCTCGTGATGAGCGGCACGATGGCCGGTGAGCGCGTCCACTTCATCGTGAACCACTGGCCCTCGCGGGCTGCCGGCGACGAAGTGCGCCAACGGGCCGGTTTCCAGGTGCGCCAGTTGGTCCTGGCCTTGATGAAGAGCGAGCCTGATTCCAAGGTGATCGTCATGGGCGACATGAACGACGACCCGAACAACAAGAGCATGACCGAACAGCTGGGTTGTGTGAGCGAACCGGAAAAGGTGAAACGCGACACGGACATGTACAACCCTTGGTACAACACGCTTTACAAAGTGGGGCAGGGCACCTTGCTCTACGACGGCAAGTGGAACCTCTTCGACCAGATTGTGGTTTCGGGCAACTTGGTGGGCAAGGATCGCTCCACACTGAAATTTTATCAACACGCCATCTTCATGCGCGACTACCTGTTCCAGCAGGAAGGCAAATACAAGGGCAATCCGCTGCGCACCCATGCCGGCGGTGTATGGCTCAACGGTTTCTCCGACCACCTGCCCACCCAGATTTATTTGGTGAAGGAGGTGAAGAAGTAGCCGGCGCTCCGGCTTCGCGCCCTCGTTGCTTGCATTTCATTGCTTGTTTATTTGATAATAGTCCGGGATTTGTGCCTCACAAGTCCCGGACTTGTTTTTCCTACTCGGCGAGTTGATTATTCAAGTCGGCGAGTTGACGAAGCAAGAAGGCGACTTGTCGGCAGTGGGAAAAAATATAAAGTCCGGGCCGGATGAAGGGTGGGGGAGTATGCCGTAAAACCGCTCTCTATACGTAATTTATTCCCGAAAAAAAGGTTCACCTATTCACCGACCACCTGTTTCCTGTTGAGCTCCATAGCATTTACGTGTGAAGGGTTGACAGTTTCAACCTTGTTCAAAGGTTCACCAATGTTTCACCCTACGGCTTAAGTGTTCACTGTTTTTTGGTAAAAACAAATGTGAATTTACTGTTATAGAAAGGTTAAACGTGCGGTTTATATTTTTGTGTAGTCTTTCCTCTTCCGTTTGGTGAATGCTGTGAAGGCTTGTGAAGGCTTTTTCGATGCTATGTTTCACCTTGAAATCATTGAAAATCAATCGTTTACGCGCAGATGTGAAAGGGTGAACCCTTTTTTGGGGATTAAAACACGTATAATAGAAGGCGCCGGTCAGGGCTGAAAGCGGTCTTACACATTTATATTTTGGGAATAGTATGCCTTAATAAATGCAAATTATGTAGACGACTTTTTTCGTTCTTCACTCGCCTTGCACTATCTTTTGATAAGACAGGCTGCGGCTCGGCATGAAAAAACAAAATCCTGCGGCTTTTATTTTTGTCCTGCGCTCGCCTTGCACTATCTTTAGATAAGACAGGCTGCGGCTCGGAATAAGAAAAACAAATCTTTCAGCTTTACATAAAGCTGGCTGCGGTTCGGAAAAGAAATTATTAAACTTGCGTTTTAATTTCTTTTCTCTCACCTTGCACAGCTTTTGTTTTTCGTTCTTCACTCGCCTTGCACTGTCTTTAGATAAGACAGGCTGCGGCTCGGCATGAAAAAACAAAATCCTGCGGCTTTTATTTTTGTCCTGCACTCGCCTTGCACTGTCTTTAGATAAGACAGGCTGCGGCTCGGAATAAGAAAAACAAATCTTTCAGCTTTGTTTTTCGTTCTTCACTCGCCTTGCACTATCTTTAGATAAGACAGGCTGCGGCTCGGCATGAAAAAACAAAATCCTGCGGCTTTTATTTTTGTCCTGCGCTCGCCTTGCACTATCTTTGTCGCCCAATCCTGCAAATAATCAATATTTCATCCTTTGCTGGTTCAGGAGGGTTGACGAATATTAGGTTATGATCCTCGCTCCCAGAAGATGGGATTATCTGGTGTTTCACGCGCTGAGGAAACACCAGAAGATCTTATCTTCAGGGAGCAAATACCATAATCTATAAACCTATCGCCCAGCAACCAGCAAAACAAAAATCATACTGATATGGCTCAAAAACCCGGCATACCAAAGGGTACGCGCGATTTCGGCGCCGTGGAAATGGCACGACGCAACTATATTTTTGAAACTATCCGCAGCGTCTATGCACTCTACGGTTTCAGCCAAATTGAAACCCCGGCCATGGAGAACCTCTCCACCCTTATGGGGAAATATGGCGAAGAGGGTGACAAACTGCTCTTCAAAATTCTCAATTCGGGCGACTTCCGACGCGAGGTGTCGACCGATGAATACGGCGAAAAGAATGCCGCACAACTGGCCGCCCGCTTCTGCGAGAAGGGCTTGCGCTACGACCTCACCGTGCCCTTCGCACGCTTCGTGGTGCAGCACCGCGACGAACTGCAGATGCCTTTTAAACGCTATCAGATTCAGCCCGTATGGCGCGCCGACCGCCCGCAGAAGGGACGCTATCGCGAATTTTACCAGTGCGATGCTGACGTGGTGGGCTCTGACTCTCTGCTCAACGAGGTGGAGTTGATGCAAATCGTGGACGAGGTGTTCACGCGTTTCGGCATCAACGTGTGCATCAAAATCAATAACCGCAAAATTCTGACGGGTATTGCCGAAACCATCGGGGCGGCGGACAAGATCGTGGACATCACGGTGGCCATCGACAAACTCGATAAGATTGGCCTCGAAAAGGTGAACGATGAACTCCGCGCCGTAGGACTTTCAGATGAAGCCGTAGAGAAGCTGCAACCCATCATCTCCCTGTCCGGAACGAACGAGGAGAAGCTCGCCACCATGCGCTCCGTGCTCGCCGGCAGCGAAGTGGGCTTGAAAGGCGTGGACGAAGTGGCCTTTGTGCTCGAAACGCTCGCGGAGAGCAACCTGCGGAACCCCATCGAGCTTGACCTGACACTGGCTCGCGGCTTGAACTATTACACGGGGTGCATCTTCGAGGTGAAGGCGCTCGACGTACAGATTGGCTCCATCACGGGAGGTGGCCGCTACGACAACCTGACGGGCATCTTCGGCATGCCGGGACTCAGCGGCGTGGGCATCTCGTTCGGTGCCGACCGCATCTACGACGTGCTGACCCAGCTCGACCTTTATCCTGCCGCCACTCAGGCCGGCGCACAGTTGCTGTTCATCAACTTCGGACCCGCTGAGGCTGCCCATTGTCTGCGCTTGGCCGCCGCCACGCGCCGTGCGGGCATTGCCACGGAGGTGTATCCCGACGCGGTGAAGATGAAGAAGCAGATGGCCTATGCCAATGCACACCATGTGCCCTTCGTGGCCTTGGTGGGTGAACAGGAAATGGCAGAGGGCAAGGTGGCATTGAAGGACATGAACACCGGAGAACAGACCAGCCTGACCCTGGAGGAACTCATCGAACGATTTCGTTAAGCCAAATGAGCAAAGCAAAACTTGTTTTAGCTTTGCCATGGCGAGAACTTTCGTGCAAGCGAGCGCAGAGCCGAACTTGTTCGGACTATGCCGAGCGCAGTCGAAAGTGTCAGAAGAAAATCGCACTTTTAAGAACGGATTGCGGACTGATGGTTCGCTTCATAAGGTTATGTTCGTAAAGGTTATGAGGGATTAGGTTATGAGGTTATAAAGTAACATACTGAGCGACAGAGCTTCCCGTTCTGACAGTAACTATATAACCCTATAACCCGGGAGCGAAGCGACCCTAACCTTATAACCTTATGAAACAACCTCATAACCTAATCCCTCATAACCTGAGCCTCCCCCCCCCATTTTTACCAAATCTTAATAGAAAAAGTTGGCAAACAGCAGTAATAATCCCTACTTTTGCCAAGTCAAAGTGCGAAACCAATTCTATATCATATTTATCAACTAATTTAAATGCATAAAGCATGAAAAAGATTTTACTCTCTTTCTTCGCCTTCCTGCTCATGGCTGTTACGGCTTTTGCCCAAGACAACCTGTTGGCAAATGGCGATTTTGAAAACTGGACGGACGGCAAACCCAATGCGTGGGTTTCTGTGTCATCCGCCAGCAATGCAACATTGAGTCAGGTAACTGATGGTGTACATGGTGGCAGTGCTGCCGTGTCTGTCGGTTCTGCCGCCAAGAGCAACAAGCGAATGGCTACGCAGGAATATGACTTGGCTGCCGGAACTTACACTTTCTCCGTTTGGGCTAAGGGTGGTGCAAAAATCCGTTTGGGCTATGCGATTGTTGACGTGGCCGGTGACGGAAGTTACTCTATTGATTCCAAAAAAGGCTATGTTTATGTAACAGATGCTGTTGAAACTTCCACTGAAGAATGGACGCAGTATAGTTGCGAGTTTACGCTTGAAGCTACCACGAAGGTGAACCTGATGGTTGTGAACAACAAGAGTACTTTGCCCCTCGTGGTAGACGATGCCGTGTTGACTGTTGCCGGCGGCGAACAAGGTGGCGGCGAACAAGGTGGCGGTGAAGAAGGCGGCGGTGAAGAAGGCGGCGAAACGCCTGTTGAGCCGGAAGTGCCCGGCGTGCTCTGGAGCGAATCGTTCGGTTCGTCTATCGGCACGTTCACCATTGAAGACAAGTCGAAGGATGAGGCTTTGAGCTATGTTTGGTCGTTCGCTTCCGGCTATGGCATGAAGGCAAGAGGCTATGCTAACAAAACCAATTACGCAGCCGAGAGCTGGTTGGTTTCGCCTGTACTCGACCTTACCAATGCAACCAATTGCAGCATCGCCTTCCAGCAGGCTGCCAACTTCTTCAAGAATCAGGACAACCTGAAGGCAGCTGTCAGCGTAAAGGCCAAGGCTGCCGATGATGCCGGCTGGACTACGCTTGATGTTACACCCTGGCCCGAAGGCACAAACTGGACGTTCATTCCCTCTACCGCCGACCTCAAGGCATTCGACGGCAAGAAGGTGCAGATTGCCTTTGTTTATACCTCTACCGCTGACGTGGCCGGTACGTGGGAAATTAAGGATTTCAACCTCCATGGCAACGGCAGTGTAAGTCTGCCCGATGAGCCCGAAACTCCCGAAGTGCCCAACTATACCAGCGTGGCCGACCTCGTGGCTGCTGCCACTGCAGACAAGGTGGCCGTAACCTATGAATTTACCGACCTGCTCGTTACCGGTGTGGGCGTTCGCGGCTCCAACACCAGCGTTTATGTGAGCGACGGCAAGGCCCTGCTGCTCTACGGCGCAGCCACCACTTTCAAGAAGGGTGACAAGATTAGCGGTAAGTTGGCCGGACAGCTCTGCGTTTACAACAACGTGACGGAACTGGTGGTTACTTCCTACGAGGGCGTTACGGTGAGCAGCTCCGACAATGCCGTTGAACCGGCTGTCGTGACCATTGCCGACGTAAATAACGATGAAACCTACCTCTACCAGAACCAGTACGTGCAGCTGCAGGGTGTTTACTTTACCGCTGATGCTTTGGACAATTCGAACATCACCATGATGGACGACAGTGACAACGAAATGGTGCTGCGCGACTACTTCAACGTGCTGGGCGATGTCATCTTCAACACTTCCAAGACTTACAACGTGAGCGGCTATGTGGCCTATTACAATGGCAAGGCCCAGCTCTATGCCTGCGAGGCTTCGGACGTGCAGATGATTACCAACCTGAAGGATGCCGAAACCGCTTGGGCCGCTGAAGAAGTGGTGGTACTGCCCTCTGACGAGCAGAAGGTGGACAACGCGCTGACTACCCTCTCTGACGGCGAAAAGACCTATGCTTCGTCCAATCCCGATGTGGCAACGGTGGATGCCGAAGGCAACATCACCCTGACCGGAAAGGGCGTTACCGTTATCAGCGTGGAAACGGCTGAAACCGATAACTACCTGGAAAGCAAGGCCAGCTTCACGCTCTTTGTCATTGAAGGCGAAGGTACGTTCGAAGCTCCCTTCACGCCGGCCGACGTGCAGTACTTCAACGGCAAGGCTACTGAAAAGGTATGGGTGAAGGGTCAAATCCTCGGAAGCATCAACGGCTCGACCATTTATCCTGCTTCCGACACGGAGAAGACCGTGGCTTCCAACATCGCCATCGGTACGCCTGACCTCTACGTGCCTGTACAGCTTTCCAGCGGTTCCGATGTACGTGCCGCGCTGAACCTGATTGACAATCCCGAACTGCAGGATGCTACGGTGTGGGTATATGGTAGTCTGGAAACTTATTTCAGCATGCCCGGCGTGAAGAGCACTTCCGATTACAGTCTCGACGGACAGACCGGCATCGTCATTGCCATTGAGCAGCCCGCTACCGGCGAGAAGCAAATCTACAGCATCGACGGCCGCCGCTTGACGAAACTCACCAAGGGTATCAATATCGTGAACGGCAAGAAGGTGTTGTACTAATATATTATCAGGTTATGAGGTTATAAAGTTACTACAGTAACTCGGTTATTAGGTTATGGGGTTATAAGGTTATAAAGTTACTGTTGTAACGCTTGAACATCGCCCTCTCAAATAGTAATATTATCACCTCATAACCTAAAATCTCATAACCTTACCAACAACCTCATACCTGGGCGAATGGTTGCCCGGTCATTCAAGGGATAGTTCCCGGGAATGGCCGGGCAACTTCTATTTGCAGAAAGCAATATTGGTGGGTGAGAATAAAAATATTACTTTTGCTCCGAAATGCCAGTATAAATACGATAAACCGTCAGTTTCCATGAAATTTGCTTTGATAGGCTACGGCAAGATGGGGCACATGATAGAAGAGATTGCCTTGCAGCGTGGCCACCAGATAGTGTCGATTATCGATGTGGATAATCCGGAGGATTTCAACACCGATGCGTTCCGCAGTGCCGACGCTGCCATCGAATTTACCAACCCCACCGCTGCTTACGGCAACTACCTGAAAGCCTGGGAACAAGGGGTGAAGGTGGTGAGCGGCAGTACGGGGTGGCTCAAGGAGCACCGTGCCGACGTGGAACGGGCGTGCCGCGAAGAAGGGCATACGCTCTTTTGGGCTTCCAACTTCTCGCTCGGCGTGGCCCTCTTCTCTGCCGTCAACAAATACCTCGCCCGGCTGATGAATGCCTGCCCGGAGTATGACGTGAGCGAGGTGGAAACCCACCACGTACATAAGCTGGACGCGCCCAGTGGTACCGCCATCACGCTGGCAGAACAGATTTGCTCGGAACTGGACCGCAAGACCGATTGGGTAAAGGGACAGGTGAAAAACGCCGACGGCTCTCTCACCGGCACAACCGATACACCGGCCAATTTGCTTCGTATCGATGCGGTGCGCGAGGGTGAGGTGCCCGGCATCCATACCATTACCTACAACTCCGATGCCGACATGATACAGATAACCCACTCTGCCCACAACCGTCGGGGCTTTGCCTTGGGAGCGGTGCTGGCAGCGGAGTTTACCGCACGCCATAGCGGACTGTTGAGCACAGATGACCTCTTTGCCGAACTGATGTCGTAATTATCTCTAACACACTTGAATATGTCTTCCCAACAGCATACTTCCCAAATTATTCCGTGGGTGAAATTCACCGTTGTCTCTGTCCTCTACCTGCTCTTCCTCTATTGGGTAGGCTCCTGGTGGGGACTGATTGTGATGCCCCTTATCTTTGACCTTTACATCACCCGCCGCATCAAATGGGGCTGGTGGCGTGAACCCGAGGTGGGGCCTGTTACCCGTTTCCTGATGGGATGGGTGGATGCCATCGTGTTCGCACTCATTGCCATCTATTTCCTTAACCAGTTCTTCTTCCAGAACTTTGTCATCCCTTCCTCCTCTTTGGAAAAGACGCTCCTCACGGGTGACTATCTCTTGGTGTCGAAGCTCTCTTACGGACCGCGTATTCCCCAGACCCCGCTCTATATGCCATTGACGCAGCACACGTTGCCTCTGTTCGGCTGTAAGAGCTATTTGGAACATCCGCATTGGGACTACCGACGGGTGAAAGGACTGGGCAAGGTGGAGGTGAACGACATCGTTGTCTTTAACTATCCCGCCGGCGATACCGTAGCTCTCAACCAGCAAAACCAGGACTACTACCGCCTGTGCTACCAAATGGGCGACCAGCTGTTGGGACAGCCGGCACAGTTCGGCGAAGCGCCGGTGCCTGCTTCGGCCGCACTGAATGACTCACTGACTTACGAAGAACAACAATCGCTGTTCGGGAAAATCTATGCTGCCGGTGCGGCTTATCTCCGCAGTCAACCCGAGGAGTTCGGCGACATCGTGGCACGGCCTACCGACCGGCGCGAGAACTATGTGAAACGCTGCGTGGGACTGCCCGGACAGACACTCCAAATCAAGGACAACATCATCTACCTGGACGGAAAGCCCAATCCTGAACCGGAGAATGTGCAGTATGCTTACGAAGTGACTTTCGTGCAGGACATTCCGCAGGAAATGAAGAAGGAACTGGGCATTACGGACGAAGATCTCTACACCGTGCGCAACGGACAGAAGGTGTGGATGCCGCTAACGCGGAGCGTGAAGGCCGAATTGCTGCGCCATCCTGAACTGGTGAGCAGTATCACACCGGCAGAGCCGGCCGCCGACTGGCTTTACCCGCAAAACAAGGTGACACACTGGACCACGGCGAACTATGGGCCGCTGTGGATTCCCAAGAAGGGCGAAACGCTCCGCCTGACGCTGGACAACCTCCCCATTTACGAAAGACCTATCCGTGTGTACGAAGGCAATGACCTGCAGGTGCGCAACGGCTGTATATACATCAACGGAAAGCGTGCCGACAGCTATACCTTCCGCCTGGATTACTACTGGATGATGGGCGACAACCGCGACAATTCCGCCGACTCTCGCTTCTGGGGATTTGTACCTGAGGACCACGTGGTGGGCAAACCGCTCTTCGTGTGGATTTCGCTCGACCCCGACTACTCGCTCTTCAACGGTGGAATACGCTGGAACCGCTTCTTCAAACGTGTGTGGGACATCAAGTGACCTACTTATGAAATTTCTGCGCAAGATTATACTCCCCGTACTGCTGGCAGCCATCCTGCTGCTGGCGGTGCGGGGTCTGCTCTTGTGCCACATGAGGCTGCCCGACAATGCCGCGCTGCCGGGATTGAAACCGGGCGGACACGTGCTGGTGAGCCTCACTTACTATGGTCTGCGCTTGCCCGGCGAATCGCTTTGGGGTTGTCATAGGTGGGGATATGCCGAGCCGGAGGTGATGGACAACGTGGTATTTGAACCTTCTGCCACAGCGGGCGGACCGCAGAGGGCTTTGCTCATGGCCGGCACTTGCCGCGCAGTGCCGGGCGATACGGTTTGGATTGATCCGGTGCGCAGATTGGTGCTTCCGGCTCGCACTTCGCCCGATGCCCGGCCTATCGTGGTGCCGGGAAAGGGCCGCTCCGTCCTCGTTACGCCGCACAATGCCCGTTTACTTGCCTGGCTGTTGCAGACTTACGAACATTCCCGTGTGACCCTTACGCGGGAGGGTGGGCTGCAAATGGCCGGAAGCCGGATCACACGGGTGAAGACTTCACAAAACTATTATTGGATTGAAACCCAGCCCGACTCTTTCCGACTGGTGCCACACTGTGAGCTGGTGGGAAAAATCGTTTCGCAATTCTGAGGGACAGCTGAGACTTTGCTTTCCATGCCACTTTCTTTGCTCTATTGCTTAACTAAATTATTGAACATTCCTTAAATCAAATATTTCCAAGCATTCCATGCAACTGCTTCTGCCTTCCCAATACCTTGCCCCTGTGGGGGCGTATGCTTATCTTTTTTCCGCCGAACGGGTGGTGGAGGATAGGGGGGAGTTTTATATCAAACAGACGTACAGAAACCGTTGTTATATTGCCGGACCGCAGGGAGTACAGTCCTTGATTGTTCCCGTGGACCGTAAGGGGCTGGCTCATTCACCCATGCGCGACGTGCGGATTTCCGAACATGGTAATTGGCGGCACGTACATTGGACCGCTCTCGTTTCAGCCTACGAAAGCAGTCCCTACTTTGAATACTATGCCGACGACTTCCGTCCGCTCTACGAAAGGCCTTTCCGTTACCTCGTCGACTTCAATGAGGCATTGCACCGGCTTGTCTGCGAACTTCTTTCCTTCACTCCCCAGGTGAGTGTTTCCGATGAGTATGTGGCAGACACCGCAGGTTGGACCGACCTCCGTCAGTCACTCTCGCCCAAGCAGCCCCTTGCCTCGTTAGAGCGTTTCCGCCCTGTGGACTACTATCAGGTTTTTGCCTCGCGTTTGGGATTTCTGCCTAACCTCAGCATTGTAGACTTGTTGTTTAATCTTGGCCCTGAGAGCCGGCTCATATTGCGCAAGTCTTTTTTATAGATGGCAATATTCACTTTTGGGAAAGGACACTCTGCTGATGAACTTGCGACTCTGTCAAAGAGAATCATGTTGTCGGCTATACAAGCGTTACCAGAGATTTTCGTCAAACTCCGTGACCAAATCCATGATGGTAGCAATACTCTGTTGATGTGTACATTGTACTACATCTGCTTCGACCACGGACTGCCAAGGAGCGCAATGGCATTGAGCAAGGTCAGCCTTGGTGCCAAACAAGTGTCATACATTCGCGAAAGTGTTAAGGCTATTGTAGAGAAACTTGTGGAAACGAGCGTAGATAATGCTCTTGATAAAAAAGCAGAGTGGACAACGCAGGCAAAGGATATTGAAGATGTCGAGTTGAAGCAGGCCATCAAGACCACCCTTGCCAGCATAAAGGGTAAGCATGGGCGCAGAACCATCCTTCAAGAAGAAATGAGTCTTGATGAAATACTCATCTCTGACGACAAACAGACATTGAAAGAAACCATCCGCACGGCACTCAACGAAATGGAGCACGAATACGAAACCGCTTACATCAAGGCTGCGCTCATCCGCTCTCATCATCTTGATCCGCACATTTCTTTTTCTGTATTTCTCCGTGCCATATGCAGTTTCTCTGGCAGAGAGTATAAGTATGATCCTGCCCAACGTGTTGACACCGTTATATATCGTGAGGAAAAGAAGTTCATGACATCCAAGAGTTCAAAGTGGCAACGTGGAAGAAGAATCGTTTCGTATCTGACAGACATATTTGACACAATACAATAGGTAAACCCTAACCAAGAATGGCAAAAACTCATGGTTTTGTGATAAAAAGGTGAAAATATAGTAAAAATCAGGGGTTGTTAATCTTGTTTTATAAAAAACGCCTATCTTCGCAAACCAAACTTTATAAGATCGTGTAATTTCTATAAAATACAATTTATATGAGTATCAGTAAAGATGTCATCAAGCAATGCCTAATCAGTAAGCAACGCGAGGTGGATGAGGCGGTGATAGTTAATCGTCCCGTTGAATTCGAAGAGAATGGCAACTATGTGATAGTTGGCGTGAGACATACGGGTAAGTCGTACCTGCTGTATCAGCGCGTACGTCAGCTACAGGCTGCAGGAAAGGGATGGGACGAGATTCTTTTTGTGGACTTTGAGGATGAACGTTTGGCAGAATTCCAGACGGAAGACTTCAACAGCTTGCTGGAGGCCCATCTGGAACTGTATGGCAAGAGGCCGGTGGTGTTCCTGGACGAGGTACAGAACATTCCTCACTGGGATAAGTTTGTGCGCCGACTGGCTGATGCTAAATACCGTGTTTACGTGACAGGTAGCAATGCAAAGATGCTGAGCAAGGAGGTGGCAACTACGCTGGGCGGCCGGTTCTTTATCTATGATGCGTACCCATATTCATTCAAAGAGTATCTGGCAGCGCAGCAGGTGGAGCTGAAAGAGCATTGGGAGTATGACACGATTCAGAGAAGTGAGGTGAAGCGACATCTGAATGAGTACTTCTATTACGGCGGTCTGCCAGAAATCCTGTCGTTCAAAAATAAGCGCGCTATGCTTTCAAGTCTTTACCAGAAGATCTATCTGGGTGACATCTGTGCACGAAACAACATTAAGAACGACAGGGTGCTGAACATCCTGATCAAAAAGATGGCAGAGAGCGTGAAGCAACCGCT